>CAYUNS010000087.1:0-6365 GCA_964446155.1 uncultured Tepidisphaeraceae bacterium
GATCGTAATACGCATTCGGGACGCGGCCTTTCCCGAACTGGCGAAAGAAGCTGCGCAACAGAAGCGTCCTGTGGGCGACGGCGTCCCTCTCGATCGACAGGGCAATCTTGAAAGGCTGACGTCCGCGCGGGTCGGTGAACGCGCTGAAACCTTCGCCCAACCCGCCGGGGCCGGCGAAGAGGTCAATGATGGGGATGGAGGTCCAACGCTTCATTGAGCGCAGCTTATCCGAATTCCACGGACTTCCCCACAGGCAGTCAAGCATCCAGGTCCACACCGGGTCCACACGCCCCTCATCTCCCCGCCTCCCGGGCCGTTCTTGAGCCAACACGCGCAGGCGGCTCGTGCCTTGCCTGCTCCACCGATTCAATTACACTAGCCCCTTCGTTTTTCAGGAGCTGTCATGCGGCATGTGATTTCGGCGTTGGTGATGAATGAGCCGGGGGTGTTGTCCCTGGTGGCGGGGTTGTTTTCGGCCAGGGGGTTCAACATTGACTCGCTGGTGGTGGGACGGACGGAGAATCCCGATCTGTCGCGGATGACGATCGTCGTCACCGCCGACGACAACACCCTCGAGCAGGTCCGCCGGCAGCTCGCCAAACTGATTCCCGTCGTCAGCGTGCATGATTTCGCGGGATCGTCCTACATCGAGCGCGATTTGGCGCTGGTGTCGATCGGCGTCAGCCCGGACAAGCGTAGCGAGGTGGTCGAGATCGTGAACCTGTTCCGTGGGAAGGTGGTGGACGTGGCGCCCGGCAGCGTGATCGTCGAAATCCCCGGCACCGAGGACAAGATCGCGGCGTTCATCGAGTTGATGAAGCCGTATGAGATCCGGGAACTGGCCCGCACGGGGGTGATCGCGATGGCCAGGGGGATGCAGAACGGCAATGCCGCCTTGAACGTCTCGTCAGGCCCGAAGCGCCGCGAGCGCAGCATCGACGCCCCTCCCGCCGCCGCGCTGCCTCCAAGCTAGGGTGTTGCTTCCTGACCGGAGCGAGAGCATGGGTCCGTCGTACGCTCATCAGCTTCTGGAGCTTGTCCACGGCAGTTGGATAGCGAAGGCGGGCGAGCCGGCGTCGCAGGCGTGAACCGCGGCCGACGGCGAGCCGCTCACGCGCCCCACCGCTGTTGAAGTTGGATTTGACGATGACCGGGCCGTCATACCCGTCGTCCCGCCTCACGCGATGCCCGCAGATTCGGCGCTTGGAGATGTCGATCACCTGTCCATTCAGGACGCGCGGATATCGCCGGGCGATCGCGCGCTGCCGCTGAGGCACGATGGTCAGGTCGGGATGAAGTATCGCCAGGTCGGCGTCCTCGGCGGCGAGGTCGGAGGCGCCATCGACAACGCTGACGCGCATGTCGCCGCCGGCGCGCCAAACCTCGGCGATTTCACGAAGGAGAAAGGCGCGCTCCTCGAAGCGATCGTGCGGTCCGACGATAATGGCGATGTGCGTCATCGGGATGCCTTGCCTGAAACATCCGGGGCCGGCGCGCGGCGGTTACCTGGCGCGGTGGAGGTGATCGAGGATCACCTTCGCGTGCCGTGCGGTGGCGCCCTGTTCCTTCTTCACGACCTGCTGGGCGCGCCGCGCCATGTCGGCGGCCTCGAAGGGGCTGGAGAGCAGCACCGACACCGCTTCCTTCAGACCGGCCTCGTCCTTCACCTCGAAGATCGCGTCGGCGACGCGGAACTTCATCACGGCCTCGGCGAAATTGCCGGTGTACGGACCGACGACGATCGCCTTGCCCAAAGCGGCCGGCTCGATCATGTCGCTGCCGTGCTGCCGCGAACCGAGATCGACGAGGCTGCGACCCACGAAGATGATCCGCGCGAGGCTGTAGAACTTGCGCAACTCGCCCATCGTGTCCCCGAGCACCACCGGCGGGAGCGAGAATTCCTCGTGCGACAGTCGGGGATTCGACCGTCGGATCACGCGGAATTTCATCTCCCCGATCAGCGTCGCGACCTCATCGAAGCGCTCGGGATGCCTCGGGACGATCACCAGCCGCAGGCTCGAGAACCGCCCCAGCAGGGCGCGATACACCCGGAGGATGATCTGCTCCTCCCCCGGACCGGTCGATCCGGCGACCCAGATCAGCTCCTCGCGCCGGTTGAGCCGGACGCTCGATCCGAGCAGTTCGTCGCCCTCGACGCGCGTCGCGATCTCGGCGGTGTCGAACTTCATCGTACCGGTGACCAGCACCCGCTCCGGGGGGGCGCCCAGCTCGATGAACCGCCGCGCATAGGTTTCATCCTGCGCGCAGACCGCCGCGACGCGCCCGAACATTCTCCGCGTGACGAACCGGATTCGCCGGTAGCGCGTGAAGCTGTATTCGGTCATGCGCCCGTTGATGACGACGACCGGAATGTCGCGCCGCTCGCAGGCGATGAGGAAGTTCGGCCAGACCTCCAGTTCCATCAGCGCGACGATGTCCGGGCGCAGCGCGTCGAGCATCCGGCCGACCGCGCCGGTGAAATCGAGGGGAAACCGAATCAGGGTGACGAATTCGTAGGTTCCGTAAAGCTGCTTCGCGCGGTCGAATCCGGTGTCGGTGGTGGTGGAGATGATGAAGTGGAGGTTGGGGCGGGCGCCCTGGAGCATGTTGACCAGGGCGCGGGTGGCGTTCATCTCCCCGAGACTGACGGCGTGAATCATGATGGTCAGGGCGCGGTTGCCGCGAGGCTCGACATGACCCATGCGTTCACGGAAAGCGCGCAGCACCTTCCGCCGGGCTTTCGGCTTGAGCAACCAGTAAGGCGCGGCGACGCCGACGCCCAGAGCATAAGCGATGTCGTAAAAACTCATCGTGGCGAACCGGGAAGTTGTAACGTGGGACGTGAAAGCGATCAAACCCGCGTCACGTCCCGATACAGCGCGCGGTCGCGGATGTACGCCTCCACCGACGGGGGGACGAAGCGGTCGATCGGAAGACCGGCGCGCACGCGCCGGCGGATGTCCGTCGCGCTGATCTCGATCAGGGGCGCCTCGACGATCGCCTCCTGGAGCCGGTGGAAAGACGGGGGCAGGCGATGCCAGTCCATCGTCCACCCCGGTCTGGCCATCACGACGAAACGCACCTCCTCCAGCAGCGCCTGCGGCTCGTGCCATCGCGGGAGGTCCATGAGCATGTCGGCGCCGATCAGCCAGTGAATCTCGTTCCATCCCCGACGGCGAAGCTCGCGGGCGGTGTCGATCGTATAGCTCGGGCCTGTGCGGGCCAGTTCCAGGTCGTCCACCTCGAAGCCGGTCGATTCGGCCGCCGCAAGACGACACATTGCCAGCCGATCGTCGGGGGACGCCATATCGGGGGCATCGGGCTTGTGGGGCGGCTGACGGGAGGGGATGAGCACGATGCGATCGAACCCCCCGGCATCGCCTGCGGCGCGGGCGCAAACCAGGTGGGCATGGTGAATCGGGTTGAAGCTGCCCCCGAAACAGAGTTTTTTCACGGCTTCGGCCTCCGTTTTGCACCCCTCTCGTTCATCGCCGCACCCCGTGGATCGTATCGACCTGCGGAGGCGGCTCCAAGGATGAAATGGATGAGTTCGCCATGCGATTACCCCTGAATCGATATATTCTTGCGGTTTTTCGTCTTTTCTCTGCCGGAAGCCGCAGATGTCCAGCGGAGGCATTCATCCCTGGCCGGTTTTTCTTAAATTCAGTGAACTACGCCTGTTGTGGGTGAAACTTTCCTGCCTTTCAAGCGTAATGATTATCAGAACAGGCCGGATTGAACGTAAAGTAAGCAGAACGATCAGGATATTGATCTCATTTTGAGAAGAAGGAGGCCCGGATGGCCACCACAGCCACACAAAAACGAACCCCGACCCGATCGGCGCCCATCCCCAGGGCGTTGCGCCTCCGGGCCGAGCAACTGCTTGCGGAATCGTATGATTTCATGGACAGCCCCGTTTTTCGACGGAAAAACGTCGAAGCGGACCTCTTCACTTTCGATGACAACATCGAACCGCAACTCCCGCTGACGAGCTGGTATCAGCCGACGCGCGACGAGGCCGTCGATCCGTCGATGGTCGGCGCCCCCCAGCTCATGAAAGGCGCCGAGGAGCGCCTCATGTTCCTGCGCTTCAACTATGCCAAGCTCCGTCTGTCGCGGCTGCAACGCAAGGTGAAGAAACAGGGGCTGACCCGCGCGACGGCGAAGGAGGTGATCGAGTGGCATCGCCGCTTCGAGCATTTCCGTGAATATCTCGTGCGCACCAACCTCGCACTGGTGCTCGCGATGGCCAAGCGCACCCGGCTGGGCGACACGGACTTCGCCGAGATCGTCTCCGAGGGCAACATGGCGCTGATCCGCGCCGTCGACAAGTTCAACGTCGAGCGCGGCTTCAAGTTCAGCACCTATGCCTGCCGCGCCATCCTCAAGGCGTTCAGCCGGACCTCGATGAAGCATTCCCGCCATCGCATGCGCTTCCCGGTCGAGTTCGAACCCGACCTGGAAAAAAGCGACTGGTCCGACCGTCGCCGCGATGCCGTCGAGGAGGATTGCATCGACGAGTTGAAGGCGATCGTCGATCGCAATCTCGCCGACTTGTCCAACGTCGAGCAGACCGTCATCCGCCGGCGCTTCAACTGGGAGCAGGAGGAGGACAGCACGATGACGCTTGAGGAAGTGGGCAAGATCATCGGCGTGACCAAGGAGCGCGTGCGGCAGATCCAGAACAAGGCGCTGGCGAAGATTCGCGGCGTCATGGAGGACGGCGTGCTGCGCACCGCCCCGCGAACCGAGGAGGAAGCCGCCGCCCGCGCGCTGGTCGAATAAGTCGGCGCGTCGTTCGGATTCGCGTCCGAACGCCGCCCGCAACGTGAAGCGCCCGCCGGAAACCCCTGGTTTCCGGCGGGCGCTTTGTTTGGAACACGCTTCCCGCAGGAGCATTGACCGGTCTCACACCACCTGCGGGGCGTAGCGCGCAAGCCCCGGCGGCAGTCGCTTCATGCCTCTCCGCAGCGCCTTGTCCACCGCATATCGCATGGAGCGATCGACACGCCGGCGAACCCGCGCGTCGGGTTCGACACCAAGCCGTTTCATTTCGCGCAGCGTCCACATCCAGACGTGATATTCCTCTTCACAGCTTCTTGGATAAGCGTCGAATCCGATCGCGTGATGCCCCACCTCATGAAGAAAGATCGCGAGGCTGATCGGGGTCTTCGGCACGGGCGCCTCGATCCAGTTGACGATCCGGCCGTCCGCATGGTGAACCCGCCACGCGCACCCGCTCATGTTGTCCCGCCACCGCTTCACCCGCAGATCGAAGCGGGTCTTCATCTCGGAAACGATGGAAGCGTAGGGCGTCGTCATGAGCATCCTAGCTATCGGCACGTTCGGGCCTGCCGTCCAATATCACCGCCCGAAACGCCGCACCGGTCGATCATCCGATAATGTCGAGCAAAGGATGTTCC
This sequence comes from uncultured Tepidisphaeraceae bacterium, assembly GCA_964446155.1. Lineage (GTDB taxonomy): Bacteria > Planctomycetota > Phycisphaerae > Tepidisphaerales > Tepidisphaeraceae > CAYUNS01. Next base: position 5,424 of record CAYUNS010000087.1, read on the forward strand.
AGCGCAAGCCGCGGCATCGCTCCGGAGACGCGGGCAATCCTTTTCCGTGTGCCGATTCCCATTGCCTTCCCCGACGAATCCATCCATAATCCGCCAGCCGCGATTCGACTGATGGGCGCGGCGCGGGTGGACTTGTGAGTCGTCCACCCGCTTCAAGTCGCGATTCATCGAGCGCGGACGATTCGGGTCCGTTTATCACACGAGGAACCATGAACCAGCTTCTCACTTACCTGATTCCCCTCGCCGGCGTCGCTTCGCTGGCTTACGCCTTCACGCGCGCCCGATGGATCGCCGCCCAGCCCGAGGGGACCGACGAGATGCGCGAGATCGCCTCGCACATCTCCGAAGGCGCCATCGCCTTTCTGCGGCGGGAATATCGCGTGCTCACCATCTTCGTCGTCATCGTCTCGGTGTTGCTGGCGATCGGATACTGGGGCAGCGCCGAATCCTCTCCGCTCGTCGCGGTGAGCTTCGCGGTCGGCGCGTTCTGCTCCGCACTGGCGGGCTTCATCGGAATGAAGGTCGCCACCAAGGCCAACGTCCGCACCGCCAACGCCGCCCGCACCAGCCTCGCGGGAGCGCTGAACGTGGCGTTCTCCGGTGGATTGGTCATGGGGCTTTGCGTCGTCGGGCTGGGCGTGATCGGCTTGTCGGTCCTGCTCATCATCTACGATTTCATCTTCACGCGCGGCGTGCCCGCGGACCTGCTCGAGAGGCCCATTACCCAGGTCATCACGATCCTGTCGGGCTTTTCCCTGGGCGCGTCGTCGATCGCGCTGTTCGCGCGCGTGGGCGGGGGGATTTACACCAAGGCCGCCGATGTCGGCGCCGACCTGGCCGGCAAGGTCTACGAGGGCATCCCCGAAGACGATCCCCGCAACCCGGCGCCCATGCCGGCCACGTCGCCGACGTTGTCACCGACATTGTCCGCGATGGTCGCCG
>CAYUNS010000087.1:6375-16645 GCA_964446155.1 uncultured Tepidisphaeraceae bacterium
GACCATCGCGGACAATGTCGGTGACAACGTCGGCGACGTGGCCGGCATGGGCGCGGACCTCTTCGAAAGCTATGTCGGTTCGATCATCGGGACAATGGTGCTCGGCGTGGCGTTCATTCACGCCTTCCAGGAGATCGGCACATCCCCGCTCAACGCCATCCTGCTGCCGCTGGTGCTGTCGGCCGTCGGCATCATCGTGTCGATCCTCGGCGCGATGCTCGTCAACGTGCGCGAAGGCGGCGATCCGCAAAAAGGCCTCAACACCGGGGAGATCGTCGCCGCGCTGCTCATGGCCGGCCTCGCCTTCTTCGTCATCAAGTGGATGCTCCCCACCGAGTGGAGGGCGTCCGACCTGGCGATCGGGGGCAACGAGCGGCTCTTCACCAGCACCGGCGTCTACTTCGCGGTGCTCATCGGGCTGCTCGCCGGCGTGCTGATCGGGATCATCACCGAGTACTACTGCTCGACGAAAAACCGCCCCACTCTCGAAATCGCCAAACAGAGCACGACGGGCGCGGCGACCAATATCATCGCCGGGCTGGGCATCGGCATGTACTCGACCGGGCTGCCCGTGATCGTGCTGGCGATGGCCATCATCGGCGCATCCTACTTCGCGGGACTGTACGGCATCGCGATCGCGGCGGTGGGCATGCTCTCGGTGCTGGGAATCCAACTCGCGGTGGACGCCTACGGACCCATCGCCGACAACTCCGGCGGCATCGCCGAAATGGCTCATCTGCCCCCCGAGGTGCGCGAACGCACCGACAAGCTCGATGCGGTCGGCAACACCACCGCCGCCATCGGCAAGGGCTTCGCCATCGGTTCGGCCGCCCTCACCGCGCTGGCGCTGTTCGCGGCTTACATGCAGGCCACCGGCATCAAGGTGCTCGACATCTCCAATCCCGTCGTCATGGGCGGCGTCTTCATCGGCGCCATGCTCCCCTTCGTCTTCAGCGCGATGGCGATGGGCGCCGTCGGGCGCGCCGCCGGACAGATGATCGTCGAGGTCGGTCGGCAGTTCCGTGAAATCCCCGGCCTGCGGGAAGGGACCGCCAAGGCGGATTACGCCCGCTGCGTGGACATCTCGACCAAGGCCGCCATCCGCGAGATGGTCGCGCCCGGCCTGCTCGCGGTGATCGTCCCCGTCATCATCGGAGCGATCGACAAGGAAATGCTCGGCGGGCTTCTCGCGGGCGTCACCGTATCCGGCGTGCTGCTGGCGATCTTCCAGGCCAACTCCGGCGGCGCCTGGGACAACGCCAAAAAACGCATCGAAGCCGGCATCACCATCGACGGCGTGACCCACGGCAAAGGCTCCGAGGCCCACAAGGCCGCCGTCGTCGGAGACACCGTCGGCGATCCGTTCAAGGACACCTCGGGACCAAGCATCAACATCCTCATGAAACTCATCGCCATCGTCGCCCTGGTCATCGCCCCGCTCGTCAGCGGCGCGGCCTCCTCCACGGCGTCCGACGCCCCGACCGACTTGTCCTCGACCAACTCCTCCATCGTCGAGACCATCGGGAACCACTGATTTTCACTTTCCCGCGCCGCCGGGGGCGGGTATGGTGACACCCTGGCATATCCAAAGCCGTTTTCAGGGAGATTGAACATGACCCAGGCCACTTCGGACGTAATCACCTGCTCCGGCTGCGGGAAGACCTATCATCGCAAACCCGAATGGGCCGGACGCACCGTCAAATGCAAGTGCGGCGCGGTTCTCGTCAGCGCCGTGACGGCCCCTCCCGCGATGGCGGCGGCCATGGGCGGCATTCGACGAAGCCCCGCGCGCGAGGAGGCGACCTCGAACAACGTGATGAAGTTCGCCATCCCCGGCGGCATCGCCCTGGTCCTCGTCATCGCCGCCGTCATCGGATTCAAAATGCTCTCCGGAGAAGACGCTTCCGCTCCCTCCACGCTGAAAGGACACGACGTCGAGGTCGTCGCGTGGATGAAAAAAGACGGCTACACCGAGGCCCGCGAATGGCTGGGCGCCAACAAGCAGCGGATGATCGCGGGATGGACCAACCAAAAGTCGAGCAAGCACACCGACGAGTTTTATGACATGGGCGCCAAGCGCGTCATCGTCCGCGGGCAGGGCATCATGACCCACGAACTCGCCCTCGAACTGCCCGAAGACCCCGCGCAGCGCGAAAAGATCTTCGCCTGGGCCAACCGCTGGGCGACGGAACATCACGAGAAAGCCGTCGCCGACGAAGGACAGCAATGGGTGCGCGTCATCGTCCCGATGAGCGGGCTGTGATCCCGTCTGGCCCGAACCGCGACCCCACGTGCGCCCCGGGCGCCGCCGGCGCGCAACCCGCCGAGCCGATGAAATTCACGAACCCGCCCTGATTTCCGCATCGATTCCCCTATCATCCCCCGGCTGGTGCGCCCCGGAGCGTTTCGCGCGCAACAAGCCGGAAGATGCGGAGGAACAATCCCATGAACACGAATCCGACACGATGGCCGATCCTCATGCTCGTCCTGCTGCTCGCCTGTCCCAACGGCGCGCGCTCGCAGACCACCGCACCGGCCGGCGCGCTCGACGGCGCGGAGCTGCGCCTCCGCGTCGGCGAGACCGATCAGCGATACCGCCTCGCGCGGATCAACGACGAACCGGACGCGCCTCCCTCCACGGCGCCCGCGCGGACGGACGAACCGGCCGATCCGACCTTCCGCATCCTCACCGAACCGCGCGCCGCGCCCTGCGCGGTCCATGTCGATGCGACGAACCTGCCGCTGCCCGACGGCACGCCCCTCACCACCCGCTACGAATGGGATTTCGGAGACCCCACCGGCCGATACAACCGCCTCGACGGATTCAACGCCGCCCACATCTATGACGCCCCCGGTGAATACACCATTACCCTGCGGCGCACTTTCGCCTCCGGCAAAACGAGCGCCTCGACGATGACGATCACCGTCGCGCCCGATCGCCGCCGCGATGTCCATGTGTCCAATGACGGAGACGACACCCGCGACGGCGCGACCCCCGAATCCGCCCTGCGCACGCTCGAAGCGGCCGGAAAACGCCTCGGCGACGACACCCGCCTCCTGCTCCGCCGCGGCGATTCGTTCGATCTCACCAATTCCTTCCTCATCCCCTGGCGGGGTGTCGTCCTCAGCGCCTACGGGCAGGGCGACCGCCCGCGCCTCGTGCAGACCGGAAAACGCGCCGGAATCACGATCCTCACCGACGACGCCCGGACCACCCGCGATCTCATCATCGAACGGATCGCCTTCGATTCCATTCACACCGAAGACACCGAACAGACCGGTATGCCCACCGCCCTCCGCCCGCGGGGAACCAACATCGCGGTGCGCGACTGCGAGTTCCTCAACGTCGGCAGCGCCGTCAACTGCAATCTCTCCCCTCGGGGGTTGCTCGTCATGGACAGCATCGCCCCCCTGGAGACCGGCGTGCGCGGGTACTTCGTCTGGGGCGACGGATCGGACCTGGTGATCGTCGGAAACCGCGTCGTCAACTCCACCCGTGAAAGCTGCATCCGCGTCAACGGCGTCGATGCCCGGAGGGTGCTCATCTCCCATAACGACCTGGCCAACCCCGGACGCACCGACATCGATCCGCGCGACACGCAGAAAGCCTCCATTGTGCTGCAGCGGGGAGAATTCGGATACGTCGCGCACAACCGCGTACGCAGCGGATCGGTCGCCGTCGGTCCGCTGGCCAATCGCGAAGGACAGGAGGCGAGGAACGCGCGATGGACCTGGTCGGTCTTCGAGTCCAACGGCATCGAGGGGATCGGCGTGAACATCGAGCACGGCGCCGAGCATGTCCTGCTGCGCGACAACCTGATCTCCCGAAACACCGGTTCGGCCATCAGCATCCGCGACCACGATCCGAAGCTCGATCGCGCCGTGCGCGACCTGTGGATCGTCGGCAACACCATCCTCAACAACTCCGACAAGGGACGCTGCATCAACCTCGAAGGCGCCGCCGAACGCATCACGCTCAGGAACAACATTTACATCGCCCCCCATCTCAAACCCGGCGCCAGCCAGACCGCCGCCGTCTACGTCGCCGCATCGGACCTCGGGAGCTTCAGTGAAATCTCCAACAACACCTGGCCGGCGCCGTCGAGCTTCCACAACTTCGCCGAACGCGGCGTCATGTACGTCTGGCCGAGCTGGTCCGACAAGCGAGGCTACCTCACCCCCGAGGAATGGAACGCCTTCAATGTCGTTCAGGGGGATCGATTCGAGAACCTTCCCCTTCCCGGGCAGTGAAACCGCACGTTGCGGGCCGCGCGGGAGCGCTCATCCCCCGCCCCGCCGGACCACGATCGTTCCCCACGAGGCGTCGTCGTCGATCATCCCCTCGATCCAATCGCCGCGCCCGAGATAAAGCTGTTGCACGAGATCGCGCAGGCGGGATTGCCCCACCGGCACGACGGTCGGCTCGGTGGACGACACGGACGGAAGAAGGGGCGGCGGAGAAGACGGAGGCGCTTCCCGCCAGCGGCGCGACATGAACGCCATCACCCCGCCCGGCGGGAGATGATAGCGATACGACAATCCCCCGTCGCGATCGCTCCACAGCGTCAGCCCGATCGTCTCGTGGTGTCGTCGCCCGAGCAGCACCGGGCGGGTCATCCCGTCCCATCGCAGCATCCAGTCCGTCGGTTCGATCGCCTGCTGATACAACCAGCGGTCCTCCTGCCAGGCATCGCCGGACCTCACGATCACCTCTCCGCGGGCCTCGGCAAGGGAAGGCCCGCTCCGTCGCCATATGAATACGACAATCAGAGAAAGAACAACCAGGATGCCGAGCGCCGCGATCCTCGCGCGCGGCCTGGCCGGCAACAGCGCCGCGCACGACAGCAGGACGAACACCCCCGCCGCCAGAAGGACGCGATGCCGATACGCCTCGGGGCGCCCCGGCTCCCATCCCCACGTCGGTCGATACGCGGCCTCGCTGTAGCCCGCCGTCGCCGGCCCGGCGATGCCGGGACGGAGAATCGACCACCCGTCCATCGCCTCCCACCCCGCGCGATCCGCCGCGGCGTCCCCGCTTCCCTCCACCGACCCGTTCAATCGATATCCCAGTATCGTTCCCCCCGCCGACAGATCCCGCACCCAGGCAAGCCGGCCGAGGGTATCGCGCTCGAGCAGCGCCGCGTCCAGCGCCTCCCACACCGCAGGCGCGCCGCTCAACGGTTCATCGGGCAGGACGATCTTCAGAACGACCGCGCTTCCGAACAACGCCCCAGGCGCAAGCATGTCCGCGCGCTCGACCCCCACCAGACGTTCGCGCGCCGTCAGCGCCCGCAGCGGCGTGGGCGCCGTACCCGCGGCGGCGCCCGTGGACCAGCGAATCTCGTTCGCCGCGCTCGACAGCATGAGAATGGGAACGATCCGCCCACCGGAGGGTGTCGGTCCCTCGACCACCGTCGGAATCGCCCCCTCCGCCGAAAGAGTTACATCGGATGTATCGCTTGAATAAACAATCACCGGCATGTACCGCCCCGGCCGGTAATGCCCCTCGAGCGGCAGCGAGACCCGCACCTCCGCGAACCCCGTCCCGGCAAATGCGAAAAACGCGAAACAAACCCACGCCGCCCACCCATGCCTCCCGCGGATCGGACTGTTTCCCGTCGCCCGCATCGTCACATCCCCAGTTCCATCGCCAGGCGCAGGGTCTCCGCGACGCTCCAGGCCTGCGCGCAGCATCCGCCAGGACGATGCGGGGCATCGCCGTCGAACACCTCGGCGATCTGCCCGATGCACCCCTGACCGACAAGGTGCTCGATCAGCGGCGACAGCCATCGCCGCGCCTGTTCGATCGACTCCGCCGAACGCTCGTGAACGCGAAGGTGCGACTCCAAAAACGGACCCATCAGCCACGGCCAGACCGTTCCGTTGTGATACGCCTCGTCCCGCAGCGCCTGCGGGCCGGTGTAACGCGGGTGATAGTTCGGATCCCCCGGCGACAGCGTGCGCAGTCCGACCGGCGTGAGCAGCTCCCGACGCACCACCTCGACCACCGCGCCCCGCTGCTCGCGCGTCAACGGCGAATGCGGCAGGCTGACCGCGAAAATCTGGTTCGGCCGGATCGCGGTGTCGCGCCGGTCGCCGTCCACCACGTCGCACAACCCGCGAAACGGGCTTTGCCAGTAAACGCGACGAAAACTCTCCCCGACCCGATCCGCGAGATCGTCCCGCTTCATCAGCCGCAGTGCGTTGTACCACAGCGCGTTGATCTCCACCGCCTTACCCTGCCGGGGCGTGAAGGCGCGGCCCTCGAATTTCGCGTCCATCCAGGTGAGCTGCGTGTTCGAGTCCCCCTGCGTGACAAGCCCGTCTTCCGGGTCCATGCGGATGCCGTACCGCGTGCCGCGACGATATCCCTCGACGATCTCGCCGCAGGCGCCGAGCAGCGCCGAGTCGAAGGTCTCGCGGTCCCCCGACATCCGCAGATATTCGTAGGCCGCGTGGATGAACCACAGGCTGGCGTCCACGGTGTTGTAGCTGGGCGCGCTGGTGTAATCGTCAAACCGGTTGGGGATCATCCCCTCGCTGACGTATTTCGCGTAAACCGTCAGCACCTCGCGGGCCTGCCGGAACCGCTTCGTCGCCAGGAGCAGACCGGGCAGCGAGATGAAGGTGTCGCGCCCCCAGTCGGCGAACCACGGATATCCCGCGAGGAGGGTCGCGCCGTCGCGACCTTCGGGATCTTTGCGCGGCACGACGAAGTCGTCCGCGGCGCGCAGCAGCCGTTGGATCGTGATCGACGGTCGATCGCCCGCCCCGGCCCGCGCCTCGCGTTTCGCGGCCGCCCCACGGGCGATCTCCCCGTCCCAGTCGGGCAATTCGATCGCCTCCATCGACGCCCACAGCGTGATCGTCGTCTTCCCCTCGATGTTTCGGACGAACCGCCCTGGCGAGAGCAGGTCCTCGACATGCTCCTGCCCGCGCTCGCGGTCGATCGCGTACTCGTGACCGAACCACCACTGCGGCGATTCGACGAACCGCGCATCGCGCGTCCGCAGGTGCAGCGTCGCGCCTTCCCCGCTGAAGCGCGCGCCTTCTTCCGACGCCTCGACGCCGATATGCCGCTCTCCTCGTCGGATGCCGTGAAAATCGCGCAGCCCGACGAACGGCATCAGCCGCATCTCCACGTTCCCGCGCCCGCCCGGATCGACCGTGTAGCGCACTCCGACGACGTTGCGCATCCACGCCATCCGCACTTCCTTGACGACGTGAATGCCCTCGACGTCATACTCGAATCTCGCCGCGTCGTTCAGCTCGAACCGGCGCAGATACCGATCCCCGCGAGGATGGAATTCATTCGCGAACTGGTTGATGGAGAACTCGAGCAGTCGCGACTCGTCGCCGCCGACGCAAAAGATTTCCCCGAGGCGCGCCAGCGCCATCACCCGTCCCACCGGGGGGAGCGTCGCCGCGACGAGCAGGCCGTGATACCGCCGCGTGTTGCATCCCACGATCGACGAGGCGGCATACCCGCCGATGCCGTTGGTCAGCAGCCACTCCCGCGACAGGTGCGGTTCGAGTCGTCCCTCCGTTTCAATGGAATACAGCGCCATGCCCCGAAGTGTACGCGGGAATCGGAACGGTCACAAAGCGGATAAGCTCCCGCCCTTTGCCATCGGATGCTTTCCCCGTACTCTTGCCGTGGTATGAGCGACCTTACGATCGACCGCATCGCCTCGCCGTTCCGCGCCGCGCTCGCCCCGCCGGGGTCGAAGAGCCTCACCAACCGCGCCCTCGTCCTGGCCGCGATGGCGCGCGGGGAAAGCGAACTGACCAATGTCCTGTTCGCCGACGACACGCGAGTCATGCTCGACTGCCTGGCGCGCCTCGGCTTCGACGTGCGGGTGGATGAACCCTCCCGCGCCGTGCGCGTGAGCGGTGGAGGCGGGAGCATCCCGGCCGATGAAGCGAAGCTGTTCTGCGGCAACTCCGGCACGACGATCCGCTTCGTCAGCGCCTTGTGCGCCCTGGGACAAGGGCGATACCTCCTCGACGGCATCCCCCGCATGCGCCAGCGTCCGATCGGTCCGCTTGTCGATCTGCTGCGCAACCTCGGCGCCCGCATCGCCTATTCGATGAGCGACGGCTACCCGCCGATCGAGATCGTCGCCGACGGTCTGCCCGGTGGATTGATCTCCTACGGTTCGGCGGTGTCGTCGCAATATCTCTCGGCCGTCCTGATGGCAAGCCCTTACGCGCGGCACGAGGTGCGCGTCGGTCTCGAGGGACGGCAGACGAGCTGGCCTTACGTCGCGATGACCATGCAGCTCATGGATCGCTTCGGCGTGACCCCCGAGTTGCAGCGCGACCGGCTCACCGGCGATCCGAAGATGATCGTCATCCCGTCCGGCGCTTACGCCGCCACCGAATACGCGATCGAACCGGATGCCAGCAACGCCACCTACTTCCTCGCCGCCGCCGCGATCCATCCCGGCGCCACCGTCACCATCGAAGGCCTCGGCAAGCAAAGCCTCCAGGGCGATGTCGGCTTCGCCGACGTGCTGCACAGGATGGGCGCCGGTCTCGTCTTCGGCAAGGACTTCATCACCCTCACCGGCCCGGAGCGACTCGAGGGGATCGACATCAACCTGCTCGACATGCCCGACACCGCGCAGACACTCGCCGTCGCCGCGCTCTTCGCGGAGGGCCGGACCACGATCCGCGGCCTGCACACGCTGCGCGTCAAGGAAACCGACCGCCTCGCCGCGCTGTCCAACGAGTTGACCAAACTCGGCGCGCAAGTGAGCATCGAGAACGATGTGCTGACGATTTCCCCCCCCGAAGAACCCCACCGCGCCGAGATCGACACCTACGACGATCATCGCATGGCCATGAGCTTCGCGCTGGCGGGAACGAAGATTCACGGCGTCGTCATCAAGGATGCCGAATGCGTCAACAAAACCTATCCCGACTATTTCGAGGATCTGAAAAAGCTGACGGCATGATCTTCCGGCGGACTTGCGTCCACGGGGGAAGGCGGTACTGTCACGCGGGAATCGCCATTTCCTTATTTTGCCCAAGCGGCCCGAACAACCGATGCCCAAACGATTGTTTCACATTCTGCTTCTGCGTCACGGACTGACCGACGCCAACGCCGGCGGGGTGTTGCAGGGCTGGAGCCAGACGCCGCTCAACGCCATCGGGCGCAGGCAGGCGGCCGACCTCGCGCGACATGTCGCGCGGTGGACGCCCCCGGTCGACGCGCTGATCAGCTCCGATCTCACCAGGGCGATGCAGACCGCCGAGCCGATCGCACAGGCGTGCAACCTCCCCATCATCGAGGATTGCGCCTGGCGAGAGCGCGGACTGGGCGAACTGGAAGGCAGGCATGTCGGGGAGCGCGAGACATGGCGCGCCGCCTCCGGCGAAGTCTCCCCGCCGGGCGCGGAAACGGTCGAGACCTTTTCCGAGCGCATCATCGCCGCTTTGACCGCCCTGCCGTCGCAGCACCCGAAGCATCGCGTGATCGCCATCGTCACGCACGGCGGGCCTATCCGTGTCATCCTGCGCGCCCTCTGCGCCGGCAGCCTGGTGATGGCGCGCGGGCCGATCCCCGAACTGCGGATCATCGACAACTGCTCCCTGTCCCATCTCACCGTCAATCGCGACGACGACATCCAGCGATGGAGCCTCGAATGCCTTAACGCCGCGAGCCACCTCTCCTCCCACGAATCCGGCGACGCCGGCTGATTCCGCACAGCCGAATCCGCACGCCGATCCATTGCATCCTCATCCAAACGCGATATGGTTGGACGCAACTATTTTCTGGAGAATCCTATGTCCATCCGCGTCACCGTCTGGCACGAATTCCGCCACGAAAAGAAAAATCCCAAGGTCTCGGCGATTTACCCCAAGGGCATGCACGAAGCCATCGCATCGCACCTTCGCAAATCGGATGATCTCGAGGTGCGCACCGCGACCCTCGACGAGCCGGAGCATGGGCTGACCCAGGAGGTCGTGAACAACACCGACGTGATGCTCTGGTGGGGCCACATGGCGCACCACGAGGTCCAGGACGCCATCGTCGAGCGCGTGCAGAACCGCGTCCTCCAGGGCATGGGGCTGGTCGTTCTGCACAGCGGGCACTTCTCGAAGATCTTCCGCAAGCTGATGGGAACCACCTGCAACCTGAAGTGGCGCGAGGATGAGAACGAGCGCGAGGTGCTCTGGGTCACCCGACCGGGGCATCCGATCGTCAGGGACATCGACGATCACTTCATCCTGCCGCACGAGGAGATGTACGGCGAGTTCTTCG
>CAYUNS010000088.1:0-6546 GCA_964446155.1 uncultured Tepidisphaeraceae bacterium
TGAGGATGTGCCCTTCCCTCAACCGCCTGATCGTCTCTCTCACCGCGCCCACATCCGCTTCCCCCTGGCGCACCGGGAAGGCGTGCAGATTTCGGATCAGCCAGCCGAACCAGCGGTTGTCGAACAACCCGTGCCGCGCGAAGAAACTCACCGGCCGGCGCAACTGCACCGCCAGCAGCACCGGGTCCAGAAAACTCTGGTGATTCGTCACCAGCAACACTCCGCCCGTGCCGGGCACATGGTGCTTGTTGTACACCTTCAGGTCCAGGCACACCGACGTGAGGATCCTGCAAAGCGCCCGCAACGATTTCAACAGGATGGACTGTTTTATCATCCGCGGAGCCTCGTTTGTACGCGCGCGACAATATGCTCGACCACCTGTTCCCGCGACAGATCCGTCGTGTCCAGCCGCTCGGCGTCCACTGGGGGCGTCATCGGTCCGACCGCGCGGGTCGCGTCACGATGATCCCGCGCCATGATCTGGTCCAGGATCTCCTGGTGATCCACGATCTCCCCCCTCGCCCGCAGTTGCGCCACTCGCCGCCGCGCCCGCTCGACCGGCGTGGCATCGAGATAAAACTTCAACTCCGCGTCCGGAAAAACAACGCTCCCCTGATCGCGCCCTTCGGTGACGACGTTTCCCCGCTCCGCGCCGATCTCGCGTTGCTGACGCACCAACTGCTCGCGGATCGCCGGCACAACCGCCACATGCGACGCCGCCCCCGTCGCCTCGGAACCGCGCAGCAGATGCCCCACCGGCTCCCCGTTCAGCAGTACCCCCGGCGGATGCGTCTTCCAGTCGAATTCGATCCTGGCGTGACGCGCGATGAACGCCAGTTCGCGCGCGTCATCGAGGCTCGCCTCCCGACGCAGCGCCGCCAGCCCGATCGCCCGGTACATCGCGCCGGTGTCAAGAAAATCGAAGCGCAGCCGCTTGGCGACTTCCAGGGCAACCGATGATTTTCCGGTCCCTGCCGGGCCGTCAATCGTGATGATCATCTTCCGTCTCGCGCGAGTGCGAAACCCGCCTTGATTCACCGAACGGCCCGCCCCCGAACAAGAGCCGGCCGCCCGCGAGCTGCGGTTTTTACAACAACGGCGTCAACTTTCTCACACCCCGGCGGATCGCCTCCACCGGCTCGATCGATCCTTCGTACTCGATCCCGAGATAACCGTCGTATCCCGCCGCCCGTGTCAATTCGATGCAGCGGGCATGATCGAATCGCGGATGATTCAGGTTCTCGTCGATGTCGTTCACCTTCGCGTGGACCGCCTTGGCGTAGGGAAGGATCCGCTTGAGCGAATCATAGCGATCCACATCATCCGGCCAGTTGCCGTAGTCCGCCAGCGTGCCGGTCGCCTCCTCGCCATGCGACTGCCGCACCGCCTCGATCACCCGCACCATCGATCCCGGGTCCATGCTCAGCCCCCAGTGATTTTCCATGAGAATCACCACCCCGTGCTTGCGTCCTTCGTCCGTGAGACGACGGAAACTGTCGATGCAGCGGCTCTCCGCCGTCGCCCGATCCTTGATCTCCTTGCCGCCGGAGTTGGCGCGAATCGCCGCGCAGCCGATCTCCTTTGCGACGGCGATCCACCGCGAGTAATTCGCCAACCCCTCTTGCCGAACCGCTTCATCCTCCGAGGACAGATCGCCCTTCTCGTCCACGGCGATGTTCAGCATCGTCACGCCCGCGCGCTCGGCGGCGGTGACCAGCTCGCGCAGGTAGCCCGACTCGCGCGACACGAAGAACGGCGAGTTCAGCTCGATCGCCTCGATCCCGAACCGATCTCGCGTGAACGCCGCGAAATCGACCAGCTTCAGCGGGTTTTCCGCCGCCCGGAACAAACTCTGCAGGCTCCAGCCCGCCAGCGACAGCTTCATCGTTTCTCCTGAAAAAGAGGATCCCTGTTAATCCTTCAATCCCTGGCGGCCCATAAAAATCCACGCCGCATGAGCGTGAGACACGGCTCGGACGCGACGATGTCCGCATGGTGTCCCAGCGAATTGTAAAAGACGCGTCCCAGACCGTATCGCTTGGTCCAGACCACCGGCATGTCAACCGCGCCGTTGGGCGCGTGCGGGCCATCGGCGACGGGAAACTCCGTCGTCGCCAGCACCTTCACCGCCGGATCGACGTGCATGTAATATTGTTCGGAACAGACGGGGAAATCGGCGATGCCCTCGACGATCGAATGCGCGCCGCGGATGACCCGCACCATGTAATTCGTCCCGTCGTTCCCCGGATGCGCCACCCATTGCCCGCCGGTCATGAACTGCCACTCGGTGTTCTCGCGAAACGAGTCGCACATTCCACCGTGACACCCCGCGATGCCCACGCCGCTTTTCACCGCATTGAAAACCGGATTGGCCTGCTCGTTGGTGATGGTTCCCATCGTCCAGACTGGAACGATCAGGCTGAGCGCCGCCAGCTTCCCTTCATCCGCGAAGGCGTCCAGCGTGTCGGCCAGCTCCACCTCGAATCCCGCCTCCGTCAACACACGGCCGAATATCCCCGCCACTTCCTTCGGCTGATGCCCATCCCATCCGCCCCAGACGATCAAAGCCTTGCGCGCCACAAAACCTCCTATGAGTCAATAAAGTGCGCATGAGAATACCGGCGCGGACGGGATGTGCAATGATCGGCGAGACGCTTTACGTTGTGGACAAGCCGCCAATGACGCGAATGCGGCTCGCGTCATTGACGGCTCAATCCCCTTCCCTGGTGGCGTTTTTGCGGCGACGCGCGACGCGGGGATTATTCCGCACCGATCCGGGCGATACCGATCAGCTCGACATCGAAGATCAGTGTCGCGTTGGCGGGGATCGTCGGGGGGCTGCCCTGCTCGCCGTAGCCGAGCGCGGGGGGGATGATGAGCTGGCGCTTTTCCCCGATCACCATCCCCGCGATGCCTTCATCCCATCCGCGGATGACCTGCCCCGCACCCAGCTCGAAGCGGATCGGCTGTGCCGGCCGACCCGGCTGGGGCGGATTGACGGAGGAATCGAAGACCGTGCCATCCTCCAGTTTTCCGGTGTAATGCACCCACACGAGATCGCCGGCCTTGGCGACGCCCTCGCCGGGGGCGACCTCGACGATCTTCAACCCCGATTCGGTTGTCCGCGCCTCGGCGGCGGGCTGTGCCGCCGGCTCAGTCACCGCTTCCGTCGCCGGCTGGGTCGTCGCTTCCTGCGCCATCAGCGCCGCCGACAAAACCCCCACCGCCATCAGGCCCGTCGCCATCCATTTTCGTGTCATCCAAAACTCCTCATTCTCAAAAATCCATTGCGCGGTTCAGCTTACCGCCACAGGACTTTTCCTGCCAGTACCGGCCCGCCAAGAGCAAACAACGGCGACCGCGAAGAAGGAGGTGGCCCCGCCGCGCACACGCCCGGCATGTATGACGCGCCCACCAGGTATGCCTGCGGATGCCGCCGCCGCGGCAGAGCGGCGATGGACCGAAGCCGGAATGACATTCCCGGATTGTCGTTGCATAATCGGGTCATGGCTTCTTCCCGACACGGCCCGCGCGATGGATCGAGGCGATACCATGATCGCGTGGCGAGGCAGTATGATTCGATTTATGACGACCCTTACTGGCATTTCCATGACGAGTTGACCTGGCGGGCGATCAGGCCGCATCTGCCCCGCGATCTGTCCGCGCCCTGCTGCGACCTGGGCTGCGGCACGGGCAAGTGGGGATTGAAGCTGCTCAAGAGCGGGTTCACCGTCACGTTCGTGGACCACGCGGCCGCGATGATCGAGCAGGTGCGGTCCAAGCTCGCGGAGATGGGTCCGAAGGCGCAACGCGCCGAGTTGCATACGCTCGACATCGTGCGGATGCCCGCTTTGCCGTCGGAGCGTTTCGAACTGATCCTCGCGATGGGCGATCCGCTGTCGATCTGTTCCGACGCGACGCGCGCCGCGGCGGAGATGCGCCGCATCGCCCGCCCGGGCGGGATCGTCATCGCGACGCTCGACAACCGCTTCGCGGCCATCGATCATTTCATTGAGCGCGGCAACCTCGACGCGCTGGAGTCCTTCATCCAAACAGGCAAAACCAACTGGTTGACGGCCGACGAACGCGAGCAATTCGAGCTGACGACGTTCACGCCGGCGGGCGCGCGAAAACTATTCGAAAAAGCCGGGATGGAAGTGCTCGAGGTGATGGGAAAGACGATTCTTCCCGTTCGCCGCAACAAGCGCCTGCTGGAATTCCCCGGAGCGATGGAAAGGCTGCTGAAGCTGGAGCAGGTTCTTGGTCGAGACCCGACCAGCGCCGCACGGGCGGGCCATCTGCAAGTCATCGCAAGACGAAGCGCGTGAACCGCCGGTGAAGGCGTCGGCTCACATCCTCGCGGCCGCATCGCCCAGACCGGGGGGCTTGGGTTTGCGCCCCACCTGCGTGCTGAAGCTTTGCAGATAACTGATCCACATCATCGACATGCCGAAACTGAAAGCGCCCTGGATGACCATGTTCATGTAATGCTGCGTGGGAGGAATGTGATAGCGCTCGACATTGGTTCCCTGGTAGGTGATGGCCGACAGCGGCTCGCTCCTGCCCAGGGGATGGATCTTCACCTCGATGCGCTTGTAGACCCCGACCTCCCTGCCGGCGGAATCGAGTCGGCGCTGGACTTTTTCATCGAGAATCCGGAGATCGGCCTCGCTGAGATCGAACAGGGCGCCGGCGACATATTTGCCGGGATCGTAGACGATGTCGGCGATGCCCCCGCCGTAATATTCACTGAAAATGGGAAAACTGAGACGGTAGTTGTCCAGCACCGCCGATCGCCCGGGCTTGAGCGCGGGAGCGCGGTGCCCGTGATGGCGACACCATTCACCGACGGCGCGTGAATTCAGGTTGGACCCGTAGGCGAAATACCACATGGAAAATCATTCCTGCCCCGGTGTCGCATTTTGTAGGAAATCGGATGGAAACGCAAAACGGAGGTGGAAAAACTTTCCCCTTGCCCTGTTTATCGCATCATGGATCGTGCAACGGACGGGGAGCGGATCGTCAATTCAACCCCTGTCCGCCGGCGGAGATCGGCGGAAACCGCTCCAGCGGCGAGACCATCGAGCGGAGCGCGTCGATGGTCCGGCGCACCCGTCGACGGCAATCGGCGTCCTCCAGCAGCGACTGCTTGAGACGGACATCCTCCAGAAACGTGAACGCACACAGGTCCGCAAGATCGGCGGTCGATATCTCGCGGGCATGAAGCCGCCGGAACTGGTCCATCAGGCCTTCGGGGGCAAGCCGGCGAACCTGAAGCAGTTCGCCGAGCCGACGGCGCTCATCGGAAAGGTCGATCTCGAGGATCGGCGTTTCCACCAGTGGTTCGAGCGTCGCGACGCGATACGGCCGGCCGGTCGATTCCTCCACAATCCGGGCACGGGTGTGACCCTGAAGGAGAAAGTTGTATCGACCATCGGGAAGCTGCTCGTGACTGAGGATCGTCCCGAGGCAGACCACGGGATGGATGTCCGCCCGGCCGTGATAGTTCTTCTCCCAGCCCGGCTTGAGCAGCGCCATCGCCACCTGCCGATCACCCGCGAGCACCTCGGCCGTCATTTGCCGATAACGCTGCTCGAAGATGTGCAACGGCAACACCGCACGCGGGAAAAGCACCACGTTCGGCAGTGGGAACAGTGCCGCCTTCAGCCGCTTGTCCTGCACAAGATCGCCCATGTGACAATCTTAGCGCGCAAAGGCCCGCCGGTCATTGACGCTCCCGATGCCGGGGAGATTTCCACATCCGAACGGGCATCCGCCGCCCGCTTGCGCGGAGCGATATTACAGGCCACGCAGCTCGCGCTCCGCGCGATGCCAGTTGTCCTGCTCGCTGCCACCGGCGCCGGAGAGATGAATCTCATAGGCGCGCACGGCAATCTCCGCGTGGGTGATTTCCCGCTTCGGCTGGGACTTCAGTCGGGGAACGGCGGTGTTGCGAACGGCCGTTGTGCGGGTCTTGGGTTTGGACTTGACGGAAGCGGCGGTCTTTTGGGGCGATGCTTTCCTGGCCATGATCGTTACTCCTAAACGATTTCACCTGAAGCGCGTCGTGTCGTGGCTGAGCGAAGGCGATCCCTCGCCCCGCTCAACCGCGCGGTATTTTGCCACATGCCCGGCCAGGTTCAAGTTATCGGACGCAAAAATTTTTCATCACTTCGCGTTCTCGCGCAGCCACGTCAACACTTCCTTGTCGTGCCCGTCGGGCTTCACCTTCTCATACACGCGGGCAATTTTCCCGTCCGGGCCGATGATGAAGGTGGTGCGCATGACGCCCATGTACTTGCGACCCATCATCTGCTTTTCCCCCCACACGCCGTACCGCTCCGCGACGGCGTGGTCGGCGTCGGCGAGGAGGGGGAAATTCAGGTTGAATTTCCCCGCGAATTTGGTCACGTCGGCCACCGGGTCCGGGCTGACGCCGAAAACCGGCGCGTCGATCTTCTGATAATCCGCCAGCGCATCCCGGAAGCCACAGGCTTCCACGGTGCAGCCGGGGGTGTCGGCCTTGGGATAAAAATAAAGCACGAC
>CAYUNS010000088.1:6556-16630 GCA_964446155.1 uncultured Tepidisphaeraceae bacterium
GTGAGAATGCCGGCGCCGCCTGTCCGTCCTTGATCGCTTCCGCCATGGAATTTTCCCTTCAAAAACAAATGGATGGTCTCGATGCACCGTACCTTACGGCCTTACTTGCCCGCAAGCTTCCTTCTCATTAACCCATTCACCATGCCTGGTTCAACCTTTGAGCCATGCGATTTCATGAACATCCCCATCGCCTGCCCCACCTGCTTTTCGGTGAAATTCCCCGTCGCGAGAAAGGCATCGACGAGCGCCTCGGTCTCCTCCGGCGAGGCTTTCTTCGGGAGATATTCCTCGACCACGGCGATTTCCGATTTCAGCCGGGCGGCTTCCTCGATTCTGCCGAGTTTCTCGTACTCCTCAACACTTTTTCTCAATTTCTTGCCGTATGCGGCGACCACCTCCTCGGCAGTGGGCTTGTTGGGCATGAGATCGATGTTCTTGACATCGCTCAAAAGCATGCGAATGACCATCAACCGGTCCTTCTGACCGGACTTCAGGGCCGTCTTCATGTCTTCCTGCAAGCGCGATTGTAAATCCATCTTTTGTCTCCTGAAGAATTTCTGCTATGCTCATACGCTCTCGAAAGAGAGGGGCTTTTCCTGTCGCATCCGTGCGGCCATCGACATATATAACGGAACAGTCGCCACTCTGACACCGGACTCGGCCCGCCGGTAATCGGTCCGAATCACTCTGATCCCAGAGAGCTTCCACGCCACCCCGTCACATGGGCGAGGAACCTGTAAATTATTTGATGGACTGCGAATGACCAACGGACAACTTGAGGGAATCCTTCACATCCCCGACGAACGCAAGGACGGCCAGCTGCGCGATCCCGCTCACCCGCTGCGCCCCCTGAAGGGCGGCATCACCGTTCCGCGGCAGCTTATCCGGGAGATGAATCTGCGCCCGGGCCTGTTGCTCAAGGGCGATCCGCGCGGACGGATGCTGGGCAGGCTCCAGCAGATCGAAGGGCGTTCCCCCGACGAATATTTCGAGAAGATCGCCCTGTACGACGCCACCGCGCTCGATCCCGAGCCGATGCTCAAGCTCGAGCACAATCCCGCCGAGCTGACGACGCGCGCGATCGACATTCTCGCCCCGATCGGGTTCGGGCAGCGCGGACTGATCGTCGCCCCGCCACGCACCGGCAAGACGATCCTTATGCAGAACATCGCCCGCGGCATCCATGCCAATTACCCCGAGGTCCAGCTCGTCCTGCTGTTGATCGACGAGCGGCCCGAGGAGGTGACCGACATGAAGCGCAACGTGCCGGGCACCGTCTATGCGTCGAGCAACGACAACACCGTCGATAAGCATCTGGACCTGGCGCAGCTCGTCATCGAGCGCTGCAAGCGGCAGGTGGAATTCGGCGCCAACATCGTCGTGCTGCTCGATTCCCTCACCCGGCTGGGACGCAACTTCAACATCGGCGGCAAGGGCGGGGGACGCACCATGAGCGGTGGGCTGGACAACCGCGCGCTCGAAATCCCCAAGCGGCTCTTCGGCGCCGCGCGCAAGATCGAGCACGGCGGATCGCTCACCATCATCGCCACCTGCCTCATCGACACCGGCAGCCGCATGGACGAGGTCATCTTCGAGGAATTCAAAGGGACCGGCAACATGGAACTGACGCTGGACCGCAATCTCTCCAACCAGCGCATCTATCCCGCGCTCAACATCGCCGAATGCGGCACGCGCAAGGAGGAAAAGCTCTTCAACCCGGCCCAGCTCGAGGCGGCGAGGCGAATCCGCCGCCATCTCCTGGGCATGTCCCCCGCGCAGGGAATGAAAACGCTCCTGGACGTGCTCGGCAAAAACAAGACCAACGACGCCCTGCTCAACGCCCTGCGCGCCTGACGGTTGATTATCCCGCGGCACAACATGGACAGGATCATGCGGGGCTACGGCAGGATGCGCTGCCGATGGGCATAGACGTTCATTCGTTGATCGCGCAGAAACCCGATCAGCGTCTGCCCCATTTCGGTCGCGAACCGCACCGCGAGACTCGACGGCGCGGAGACGGCCGCGATCACCGCGATCCGCGCCGCCAGCGCCTTCTGCATGATCTCGAACGAACCCCGACCGCTGATGAGAAGAATATGCGAATCGAGTGGCGGCAATTCATCCAGAAACGCCCGGCCGATCACCTTGTCCACCGCGTTGTGCCTGCCGACATCCTCACGGGCAAACAGCAGATTCCCCTTGCCATCAAACAGCCCCGCCGCATGAAGCCCCCCGGTGCGATCAAATGTCGCCTGCGCCGCCCGTAGCTTTTCCGGCAACGAGAGAATGATCGACGGATCGACTCTCAATCCCGACGTCACCGGCGGATGGAGATTGCGAATCGCATCCACCGTGGCTTTGCCGCACAACCCGCAGCTCGAGGATGCGAAAACGTGACGGGTGAGCCGCTCGAAATCCACGGGCACATCCGGCGAAAGCTGAACGTTGAGAACGTTCCCTTCCTCCGACCGGTCGCATGGTTCGATCCGCAGCAGATCGGATCGCCGGCGGAGCAATCCCTCGGTGAGCAGAAATCCCGTGGCGAGTTCATCATCCTCGCCCGGCGTACGCATGGTGACGCTGACGGCCCGGCCGCGAACGCGAATCTCCAGCGGCTCCTCCAGGACGAGTTCGTCCTCCGCCTCGACCGTCGGTCGGCCGCTCTCGTATCGGACAATGGCGAATTTCCCGTCCATGCTTTTGCCGCTATCGCGAGAGTTCGATGCGCACATACGAATTGTAGTCCGGCACGCCGCCGATCGGGTCGCACACGCCGCGCGGGATCAGCACATTGCCTTCCGGCCAATGCACCTGCAAATTCCCGCGCGCGATCGGCGCCAGGAACACCTGGCAAGCGAGCCGGCCCAGCTCATTGACCAGATCAACGCGGTCTCCGCTCTTGAGCCGCAGGTCGGCCGCATCGTCCGGGTGGATGAAGACCGCGTCGCGCGCCGCGCCCGTCAGCGGATCGACCTCCGCATAGATCAGCGTGTTGAACTGCTTTCCCCGCCGCGTGCTGCACTTGAACAGCCCCGGCTCCCTGCGCGATTCCGGCAGAGGCGCCGCCCGCAGGTGCGCCTTGCCGTCCGACGTATTGAACCGCCCATCCGCGCACAGGTGCGGCCCGCCATACTGAAACGCGTCGCCGGTCGTCTTGAGATTCTGCACCCCTTCATAAGCGGGAATCACCCGCGCGATCTCCTCCCGCATCGCCTGCCCCGTCGCGCAGCCCAGCAGATGCGCGCGATCCGGATGCACCGCCCGGGCGATGTCCAGCAGAATCTTCCATTCCGCACGCGCCTCTCCCACCTGCCGGGAGAGTTCCGGCGTGAAACAGACCCGCCGCTCCGTCGTCGTCTCGGTTCCGCCGTCATCCTGCTCGTAGCGGGTTTTCGCCGGCAACAGCAGCACTTCATCTCCCTCGATGAACATCTGATCCGTGAGGATGATGTCCTGATGAACGCGCAGCGGCGCCTTCGACAACGCCTCGGCCACATAGTCGGGATCGGGCAGCGTGCGAAGGAAATTCCCTCCGACGCAATAGAACACGTCAAGCTGCCCGCGGGCGCACGCCTCGACCATCTCCGTTGAAGTCAGTCCGACACGATCGGGCACATCAAACCCATACTGTTCGGCGAGCCGCGCGGCGTTCGCCGCGTCCACCGTCTTCCCGCCGGGAAACGCCGTCGCATAAGCGCCCATCTCCGCGCCTCCCTGCACGGATGAATGTCCGCGAATCGGCATCAGCCCGTTTTTGTCCCGACCGACATAACCGCGTACCAACCCGAGATTCAGGATCATCTGCACCGCATCCCCGCCGAATGCATGTTGCGTGATGCCCATGCTCCAGACGAAAACGGCGTTCTTCGCGTCGCGAATCAATTCCGCGAACGCCTCGATGTCCCCTCTCGACAACCCCGACTGCGATTCGATCGCCGCCCACTCGATCCCCTCCGCCGCGCGCTTCAGTTCATCGACGCCGACGACATGATCGCGCACGAACGGCTCATTGATCCACCCGTTGCCGAACAGGGTCTTCAACACGCCGTAAATCAGCGCGATGTCCCCGCCTTGCGCGACCGGGATCCAATAGTCCAGGATATCCGTGCCGAAGACCGCGCTGCGCATCGTCGAGGGAACCCAGTAGCGCGTCATCCCCGGTTCCTTGTATGGATTGACCAGCGCCACCCTGGTTCCCAGTTTCTTCGCCGCATCGAGATACTTGGTCGCGACAGGCTGGTCATTGGCCGGATTCGACCCGAAGAAAACGATCAGGTCCGTGCCATACCAGTCCGAATAGCTGCACGTGCTGGCCGCCTCGCCGATCGCGGCCTTCATCGCGCCGGTGCTCGGTGAATGGCACAACCGCGCGGCATTGTCGATGTTGTTGGTCCCGATGAATCTCGCCGCCTTCTGGGCCGCGTAATACACCTCGTTCGTCACACCGCGAGAAGTCAGGAAAAACGCCGTTCGATCCGGGGAACCCGCTCGAATCCGCGAGGCGATCCGCTCGATCGCCTCCTCCCAGGCGATTCGACGGAACCCCCGCTCGCCGCGCAGCCGCAGCATCGGATGCGCCAGCCGCCCCAGTTCACGAAGCTCGTCGTTCCGCATGCCGCGCAGCTTCGACACGTCCGCAAGCCGCTCGGTCTCCAGCCCGGGCATGGTGTTGAGGCGCAACAGGTTCAATCGCGTCATGCACAGATGCACGCCGTCCATGGTCCAGTCATGAAATCCCGCCACCCCGAGCGCGCAACCATCGCACACGCCCCGGGAAAGCACCTTCCACGCATAGGGAAGATTGTCCCTGTTCTTCCACGCCACCTTCGCCATGTCGCGAAAGTGATGGGGCTTCGTCCGCCCGATGCCGAAGGGCGACAGCGCCTTCAGCCGAGCCGCCAGACCTGGGGATTGTGACTGTGACATCGCTCGCTCGGTGCGCGCGCCAAACAGGCGCTGCGGCGCGCTGGACATGAAACCGGCGGCCGAATCGACCGCGCATCGACAATCACGCCTACGGAACGATCAGCGCATCGGGATGCTGCGATGCGAATCGCGCCCGAAGCGTCTGCGCTTCCGCAAAAGTGTTCACCGGACCGACGCGGATGACATGCCGCCCCTGCGCGTCGATCGTGTGAATTGGATTCACCCCCTGCCGACGGACCGACGCGGCCAGATTGTCCGCGTTCGAGGCGCTCGTCAGCGTCGCAAGCTGCACCGAGAACGAGCGCGCTCCCAGGTGGTCCCGCGATCGTTGCGCGGGAATCGAGCCGGCGAACCTCGCCTGCACCGCTGTGAAGGTCGTGTCGGCCTCGACGAACCTGCCCAGTCGCTGCTGGCTCACACCTTTGCGATACAGCGCCCACGCCTGAAGATCCGGTTCCTTCAACTGCTGGGACGCCTGGCTCCACTCCTCGACCGCCGTCGCGTAATCGTCCTGGAAATAAGCGACATTGGCGAGGCTGCTGTGAAGGTATCCCTTCAGCGGTTGCGGCGGCTTCTTCGCCAGCGCCTGCGTGTAGGCGGCCCGGGCGGCCTGAAGATTCGCGCGAGCGTCGTTCGAACTGGTCGCGGTGCGTCCTTCATAAGCTCGACCGCGCAGATAGAGCGCCTCGGCCGAGTCTTCACCATGCGGATACTCCCGCAGATAGGCGTCCGCCTTGGCCAACGCCGCATCGAACTGCCGCGACTCCAGAGCCGCAAACCCCTCATTCACGACCGGATCGGCCTGCCGGGGGGAAACGCAGCCGTTTTGCAGCATCGCCATCGGCAACGAGAAACACATCGCCGCGCAGAACGATCGACACCATCGAGAAAGAACGAAGTTTCGCATCCATGCCTCTTGCGTTATGTTAGTGACCGCATCGTCGCCGCAAGCCGCTCGCGGCGGGAAGAGGGTCGAACCTGAATCGTCGAGGGAAACTCATGCTTATTGAACCGCTCTTCGCCCACGCGGGGCGCACGCCCGGAGAAATCGCCGTCATCGATGATCGCGGGCAATACACCTATCAGCAACTCGCCGCGATGGCCGCGGGACTGGGCATGTATCTTTCGATGCAAACCCAAAAAACGAGCGTCGGCCTGCTGCTGCCCTCCGGCGTCGGGTTTGCCGCCAGTTTCTACGGAACGCTGCTGGCTGGCAAGAGCGTGGTCCCCATCAACTTCCTCCTCGGAGACCGCGAAATCGCCCATGTGATCCAGGACAGCGACATCGACACGGTCGTGACAATCCCGCAGCTCGCGCCCCGCGTGCAAAACACGCCGCTCAAGGTGGTCGATCTCACGCAACTGCCCCCGACCCCTCCGGCGGCGATCACGCCCCAAATGCCCTCCACCACGCCCGATGACCTGGCCGTCCTGATCTACACCAGCGGCACAAGCGGACTGCCCAAGGGCGTGATGCTCACTTACGGCAATCTCCAGAGTTGCGTCGACGCCGCGATCGATTACGCGGCCCTGAAAGGGCAGCATCGCTTTCTCGGCGTCGTGCCGCTGTTTCACTCGCTGGGTCTGACCGCAACGCTGCTGGCGCCGGTGCAACTCGGCGCGCGGGTCATCTATCAGGCCCGATTCAGCGCGGTGGGCGCGATCAACGCGATTCGCGATCATGGGATTTCCCTCGTCTTCGCCGTGCCCAGCATGTATGGCGCGATGCTGCACCTCAAGAACGCATCGGCCGAGGATTTCAAGAACATTTACGCGGCGATCAGTGGCGGGGAACCGCTGCCGGAAAATCTCCGCGAGGCGTTTCAGCAGCGCTTCGGCGTGCCCCTGCTCGAAGGCTACGGGCTGACCGAAACCTGCGGGCCGATCGCGGTCAATGTGCCCCAGGCTCATCGTCCCGGGTCGGTCGGACGCATGCTTCCGGGCGCGGAGGCGATCCTGCTTGATGAAAACGGCGGTCGCGTTCCCCCCAACCAGGAAGGCGAAGTGCTGCTCAAGGGACCGATGGTCATGAAGGGATATCATCATCTTCCCGACGCCACCGCCGAGGCGATGACCCCCGATCGGTGCTTCCGTACCGGCGATGTCGGCAAACTCGATGAGGACGGTTATCTCTACATCACCGGCCGGCGAAAGGAACTCATCATCGTCGCCGGTGAGAAAGTCGCCCCGCGCGAAGTCGAGGACACGCTCATGCGCAATCCCGCCGTCGCCGAAGCCGCCGTGATCGGCAGGAAGGACGCCTCGCGCGGCGAGGTCGTCGTGGCTTTCGTCGTTCCCCGTGAAGGGCAAACGATCACCGGCGAATCGCTTCGGGATTTCTGCCGCGAGAGCGGCCTGCCGCAGTGGAAATCCCCTCGCGAATATCACATCGTCGCGGACCTGCCCCGATCCCCCACCGGCAAAGTCCTCAAGCGCGCCCTCGTCGATCGGCTGCATCCTCAACAGGATTGACGGATGAGCCTCATCTGCGATCGAGCCAAAACGCCCCCCGCCGCTCCGCGAGATCGCGCGGCAGCGGCGGAATGCCCCAGTACGTTCTCGCGAACCGGCTCAACTCCTCGGGGCTGACCAGCACCATCGCATCCGGCGGCGCGCCTTCCGTCCAGCCGGGAATCAATTCCCTCGGGGTGTCGGCGCGAACATCGAACACCGTGCGATAGCTCAACCGCTCCATCGAATGTTTCCGATAGAGGAACGCGCGCGCGTCGCCCGCCAACGCCAGATGTCGCTCCACCGGCGCCTGCCGGAGAATGTCCCCCACCAACAAGTCGATCTGCTCCGTTCCGGTCAGCAGGACCGCGCGCGGCGAACCGTCCGGCATGTAGAGCATCTCCATCAACCGCGCATGCAGCGCGGCGAAGCCGATGATTCCCGCCGTCACGACAACCACCGCCGCCACCACTCGATATCGCTTCAACTCCGCGCATCCGATCAGCATGGCCAGGATCGGAATCGCCGGCACGAAAAACCGGCTTTGCAGGTGCGTGAAACCCAGCCAGAAAATCAGCGTGACCGCGAACATCGCAAGCAGGAGCTGCGCTTCGCGCCGTCGCCGGCCGACCGCGAACGCGCCCAGGCCCAGCAGCACGATCGGCAGATAGGAATATCGCGCATTCGCATGAAGCGATTCTTCCCCGCTTCCCGGGTTGAACAGCAACTGCCTCCCCGCCGCCGACAGGCGCGCCCCGATCCCGCGCTGATCCTCGCGCGGCGAGTGCGCCCGCTTCCAGCGCGTCGCCTGCGTCTCCGTAAAATGCCCCCGACCAAACAGCCCGGTCGCCTCCGGGAACACCGGATTGCCCGTCCACGCCATATTCCGAAGCAGCCACGGCGAAAAAGTCATCACCCCCGCGAGCATGAACGCTCCGCACAACAGCGCGCAGCGCCGCAATTCCAACCCCTCCCGGCGCGCCGCGGCCCATCGCGCGATCGACACCGCCAGCGCACACGCCGGCAATCCCACGAGGATCAACGGCGCGCCCGTCAATTTGGAACCGCACGCGAACCCCGCCATCGCCCCGGCGAGTAACGCGCCGCGCATCGGGCGATCGCCGCGCATCGCCTTCAACATCCACGCGATCGACAGCGTTCCAAACAGCAACAACCCGCCTTCGTTGTACGCCATTGGCGCCAGCAGCGTCATCCACGGCGTCGTTCCCGCCGCCAGCCCGGCCAGCGCTGCGCTCGATCGCTCTCCCCCCATCTCCCGCACCGCGCCATAAATCCCCGCAACGGTCAAACCGATGAATGCCGCGTGCATCAGTTGCGCCAGATACATCCCCGACCACGGCCCGCCACGCAGCAGCATCGCCATCAGGAAGTGCATCTCCACGTTGAACGGAAAATAGGAAAAGACATTGTGCTCCAGCGGCGTGATGCGCCCCGCTTCATGCCATTCGCGCGGAATCTGAAGGTGATATTCGAGAACGTCGTAGCCGTGCGGTTCATCCCCCCACATCATCCCCGGCGGAATCAATGCCGCGACCAGGGCAATTCCCGCGAATGCGGCCAATCCCACCAGTGACCAATGCCATCGGTCCCACGTGCGCGGCGGGCGGGCATCCGCATCGCGCGGCCGGCTCATCCACCATTTCCCCCCACCGACCGTGATCCCCCCAAGCACCATTCCCCACGCGACCCACGGGGTTGCGCCCCCCGCCAGTCCCGCAAGGAGCATTGCGAGGCTCATGCCTCCCAATCCCATCCCCGCCGCCGTCACCACCGACAGCGTCCGCGATCGGCCGGTCCAATCCAGCGGCAACAGCGATCCCCATCCCACTCCCGCCACCAGCCACATCACCAGCAGCGCGCCATCGGTCAGCAGCCGGTATGCCGCCATGCCCCACATTGCGCCCGCATACGCGAGCGCCGTGCCCAGCGCGATCACCGCCGCGACCATCCACACCGCCACGCCGGTGGGCAGGACCATCGCATGCGTCGGAGATTGCCGCAAACTCGCCATCTTCCTCTCTGCGATATTCAAGCCGCACTACGGCCGCTCGTCCTCATCCGAAAATGACCGGAAGGTGTCGGACGACGCTGAATGAGCCTCACCGATCTGAAACAACTTTTCCATCGCCCGCAGATACTGCGCCGACGGTCCGTGCAAATCGTCGTCCTCCCGAAGCGCCTTGATCGGATCGTGCAGCAGCTTGTTGACGATCCGTCTCGCCAACTCGTGCAGATGCTCGCGCTCCTCATCGCTCGCCTCGGGCAGCTTGCTGAGGGTCCGGCTCGCCTCCTCCTGCGCGATCTCATGATACCGCCGGTAAAGCCGGTCGATCGACGGCCCCAGCTCGCGCGTGCGATTCCAAGTCATGAACGCCCCGGTCCGCCGCCGCACGATCGCTCTCGCCGCGTCCACCGCCTCCGAACGCTGCGACTGCGTTTTCGACGCTTCCTGTTGAAGATCGTCCAGATTGCGGAGATGAACGTTGTCAATCTCCCCCACCGCCGGATCGATGTCGCGCGGCAGCGCGAGGTCGATCATGAAGATCGGCCGGTCCCGATGGCGATGCGGCAGCGCCTCGAACCGCGCCCGCGTGATGATCGGCGCCGGCGCCCCCGTCGAGGAGATCACCACGTCCGCCTCCGACAGCAGTTCGTCCCGGTCGTCCAATCCCGCCG
>CAYUNS010000089.1:0-16605 GCA_964446155.1 uncultured Tepidisphaeraceae bacterium
CATTGTTAAGGTCCGAATGGAGCCGGACGGACCCCAATCTTGCGGCCTTTCGGCTCCGTAGAAAAATCACAATGGCGCAAGCATGAAATTGTGGGTCGGCACACACGGAGGCATGTCGTGGCGGGGGTTGATCCTTCATCAGGATGGCCAGAGCGTCATCTGGGCGGTGGGGACGCGGAAGGCGGCGGTGGAGAGGGGGGCCATCGGGCGGTCGAGTCCGGCGCGGCGACGGGCGAGACGGAACATGGTTTGGAACTGCTCGGCCCAGATGCCCTGCCCGCGCATGCGCGAGCCGAAGTTGGGGTCATTGAGTTTCCCGCCGCGCAGCTCGCGGATGCGGTTGAGGATCTTGTCGGCGCGGTCGGGGAAATGCGTTTGCGTCCATCGTTGAAACAGGTCCGACACCGCGCCGGGCAGTCGCAGGGGGGTGCATCCCGCGCAGACGGCGCCGGCCTGGGCGGCGGCGTGGAGGATGGCGGGCATTTCATGATCCGTGAGTCCGGGGACGACCGGCGCCACCATGACGCCGGTGGGGATTCCGGCGGCCGACAGCTCCCGCAGCGCGTCCAGTCGTCGCGCCGGTGAAGCGGCGCGCGGCTCCATCTTCGAGGCGACGCCGGGATCGAGGGATGTCACCGACACCAGCACCACCGCGCCGCCGTAAGCCGTCATCGGCCGCAGCAAATCGATGTCGCGCGTGACGAGGTGGCTTTTGGTGATGATGCCCAGGGGGTTGCGGAACTCGAGCAGCACCTCGAGGCATTGCCGGGTCAGTTGCAGCTTTCGCTCGATGGGCTGATAACAGTCGGTCACACCGCTGATGGACAGCACCTGGGGGCGCCATTTTTTCGAGGACAGTTCGGCGCGTAACAGGGCGGCGGCGTTCATCTTGGCCATGATGCGCGACTCGAAATCCAGCCCGGCGGAGAACCCGAGGTATTCATGCGTCGGCCGGGCGTAGCAGTAAATGCAGCCATGCTCGCAGCCGCGATAGGGGTTGATGCTCGCGGAGAATCCGACATCGGGGCTGTCGTTGGTGGCGATGATGGTGCGGGAGGTGTCGCACAGGATGATGGTGTCGGGAGCGGGCTGCTCGGCGGGATCGAGACCGGGGTCGATCTCCCAATGCACGCGTTCGAAGCGGTTGCCGGGGTTGTCCGCGGCGCCGCGGCCATGAACGGGGAGAGAAACGGCCGGAGCTGACGACATTCAAGGAATATAGCAGCGCCGCGGGGATCCGGCCATAGTTTTGTTCGGTTAAAGTTAGTATTCCGAATTGAAGACGGACTTTGTCGAGTCGCGAGTGGAACTCGTCCGCCTGCGTGTCAATGCTCAGGCTCGGTTGGCGGGGCTGAATGACCTGTTGTGGATCAGAGCGTGATGACCACATCGCCCTGGTCGTCGATTTCGACAACGTAGGTGGCGACGCGGCTGTTGTGGTCGTAGAGGCCCTTGCCGGAGACGATATCGAACTCCCAGCCATGCCAGGGGCAGCGGATGACGCGGTCATGCAGGACGGGATTGAACTCGTGCACTTCGCTGGGCGCGTGTGTGGCGTGGATGCTGCCCCGGCAAAGCTCGGCGCCGTAATGAGGGCAGACGTTTTTGATGGCGAAGAATTGTCCGGCGATGTTGAAGACGCCGATGGACAAGGCGCCGTCCTGAACGATTCGTCGGCCGCCGATGGGAATCTCGGACGCCGCGCACACCGTGAGGCGTTTTCCCGTGCGCGCCCTGGGAGGTCGGGCTTCGGCGACGGCACGGAAGGCGTGATCGAGGGGGGCGTTTTCGGAGCCGTAGCCGATGTTCATTCCGCCGGTGCAGGTATCACAGGATGGGGGTTTGTCGTTCATTTTCATGGTTTTCTTTTTGGGGTGGCCAATCAAGCCAGGATGGATTCCACGGGATCCGGGCGTTGCGTCGCGCCATTGTCGCGAGGGGGGAGTCCATACAACTCCGCGGCGTTGTCGTAGAAGATTCGTCGCTTGATCGCGGCCGATATTTTCTTCGGGAAAGCGCGATTCGGATCATCGAAATCCCAGTGGGGGAAATCCGTCGCGAAGCAGAGGGTTTTGTCGGCGTGGATCATGTCGAAGAGTTGGAGGAGATGATCGGGATCGGCAGGCTCTTCGAGCGGCTGGGTGGTGAGTCGCACCTGTTCGACGATGTATTCGGAAGGGGCGCGTTTCAGCCACGGGGCGGTGCTGCGAAGGGCCTTGAAGTTTTTGTCCATGCGCCACATCGTGTGGGCCAGCCACGCGACGCCGCCTTCGCAGAGCACGATTCTGAGCTTGCGGAATTTTTCCAGCACACCCTCGGCGATGAGGCTCACGAGGTGCGCCTGGAAAGTGATGGGGAGGATGGTGTGCCATTCGAAGTAGCTGCTCGGTCGGCCTATGGGCGTGGGGGAGTTGTAGCATCCTTCGGCTCCGGGATGGAGGCAGAAGGGCTTGTTCATGTCCTGGCACGCCTGGTAAATCGGGAAATATCGTCGATGACCGTAGAGGTCCCGGCTCTCCCCGGAGACGTTGACCTGCACCATTTGCGGATGCGCGCCGGCGCGGTGGATTTCGGCGGCGGCGGCTTCGGGATCGTTGACATTGATGCAGATTGACCCGAGGTATCGCTTGTCGGCGGCCAGCCATGTATGAATCTGCCAGTCATTCCACGCGCGCGCTTCGGCGTTGGCGACATCGATGTTGTGAGTGAGGCTGACCCCCATGCCCGGCGGCTGGAGGACCGCGTAATGAATGCCATAGCGGTCGAGATGATCCCGGGCGACGTCGTGTGGATCATTGCAGCTCGCATCGCGCCGATTGACTCCGAACGGATTGATGAATCCTATCGTGGGCCGCCCACCCAGCCCCTGCTTGAAGGCTTCCCGGAAATCAGGGGGGATGTACGCGTCGATGGGATTCGCCTTGGATGGATGCGGATGAACGTCGCAATCGATGATCGGACAGGACGCTTCGGGCATGGGGGACTCTCCTCTATCTCTCGATTTGTCGCATCATCATTTCAATTCCAGGTTAATCTGCATTATAAATTCAGGGTTGGCAATATCACGTTTGGCTCATTTACTATCCATTTGTCGCCTCCATGCCCTACCTGCCCCAATACATCCTGAGCCTGCCCGAACTGGGTGTGCCTTATCTCGTCGAGGTGGAGCTTGTCGAGGAGCGTCATGCGTCGCGGCACGATCACCGCGAGGTGCAACTGCTGTTTCCGCTGGATGGGGAAATCGATCTGGAGATCGCTGACCGGCGCCATCGCCTGTCGCGCGGGACGGCCTGCCGACTTCCCGCGAACGTCCCGCACATCGTCACGACCGGCGGGGCGGGACAACGCGCGCGGCTGCTCGATCTGCGGTTCTCGGCGGAAGCCGTCAGCCCGTTCATCCGGTTTCTCGACTTCTTTAAGGATCGCGTGGTGCTGAGCGCCGACGCGCGCGAGGTCGTCGCGGTGGCCGAACAATTCGCCCTCGTCAACCGGCTGCACGGTTTGGCGAGAATCGGAAAACTGATGACGCAGATATGGCGCCTGCTCGGGCAACTGCGGATCGGTGAAGACGCGACACCGCTTTCCGAAGGGGATCGCCGTCTTCTTTCGGCCGAGCGCCTGATGCGGGACCGCATCAGTCAGCCGCTCGATGTCAGCGCGATTGCGGAATCGGTCGGGTTGTCGCGCAGCCAACTCTCACGATTGTTCATGCGGCATCTCGGTGTCAGCCCCGCGCGTCATCTGCGGCAATTGCGGATGGACCGGGCGCGGCAACTGCTGGAATCCAGCACGCTGTCCGTGAAGGAGGTGGCGCATGCGTGCGGATTCGTGTGCGCCAATCATTTCAACCGGATTTTTCATCAGCACACCGGCCGGACGCCGGGACGGTTCCGACGAGGGGAGGAGGAATGAGCGCACCGCTTATCCCGAGGCGGGAAGGCGACGGACAAACCGATCCTTTATTCCTTCACGGGCGTTCATCTTCGGCATCGACCGGCCGGATCGGCCCGAGTTCGTCGCCCGCGCGGGGCTGGAGCACTGGGAGGGTCGCGTGGGTGGAGTGGGGCATTTCATCGGTGGATTTCAGGCGAGCGCGCTTTTTCTGCGGAGGGCGGCGGCCTTGCTTCACATCTTCTTCAAGTTGTGATTTTCGACGAAGGATGTGGTGATAGTGCTGCGCGAAGCGGTGGGCTTCGTCGCGGATGTATTGCAGCAGGCGCAATCCGGCGTGATTGCGCGGCAATCGAATCGGTTCGGATTTCGCCTGCGTGTAGACAAGTTCCTCCTTCTTGGCCAGCGAGATGACCATGGGGGGTTTCACGTCCATGGTTTTGAAGACATCCATCGCGGCATGGAGCTGTCCGAGGCCGCCGTCGATGAGAATGACATCGGGATACAGCTCGTTGTTGCTGCCCGCCTCCTTGTATCGCCGGGAGACGACCTCCTGAATCGAGAGGTAGTCGTTGTTGCCCTGGCCGTGCTTGATCTTGTAGCGACGATAGTTGTCCTTGAAGGGCATGCCGTCGATGAACGTCACCTTGGCGCCGACCATTTCGCCGCCCTGAAGATGCGCGATGTCGATCGCCTCGAGGATGCGCGGCGGCTCGGGTAGTCTGAGCGCTTCCTGGAGCCTGGCGAGACTCTCCTGTGGATTGGTGACGAACGCCTCGGGCTGCCAGTATTCCTGGTCCCCCTTGGCGGCGCGCTGTCCGAGGGCGTTGAGCGCCTTGATCTCGTCGCGCAGCTTGGCGGCGCGCTCGAAGCGGAGATCCTTCGAGGCTTCGATCATTTCCTTTTCGAGATCGCGCAGGACGGTTTTGCGGTCGCCGTCGAGAAACCGCATGAGCCGGCGGATGTCGTCGGCGTAGGCGTCGCGCGGAATCTTCGCGGCGCAGGGCGCGGTGCATTGCTTAATCGCATACAGCAGACAGGGACGGAAGAACCGCCGGCTGTCGTCGGATTCGGAAATCTCCAGGTGGCAGGTACGGAACTTGAAAGCCTTTTGAAGATGACCGACGGCCTCCTTGAGCTGATAAACGCTGGTGAACGGCCCGTAGAGCTTCACGCCGCTGGTGCGCGGCTCACGGGTGATGTAAACGCCGGGAAATTCGTCGCCGGTCGTCACCATGACATAGGGGAAGGTCTTGTCATCGAGCAGCCGGGCGTTGAATCGGGGCTGGATATCCTTGATGAGGCGATTTTCGGCCAGCAGCGCTTCGACTTCGGAATCGGTCTGGATGATTTCAAAATCGACGACATGATCGCGCAGGGGCGCTTTTTTGAAATCGAGCCTGGTCGAAGGCTGAAAATAGCTGCCGACCCGGTCGCGCAGCGAGGCCGACTTGCCGACATAAATGACGCGGCCTTTGTCGTCCTTCATCAGGTAAACGCCGGGCGCTTTCGGCAGGGTTTTGGCTTTGTCGGCGAGTTTCCGTAACCGATCTTCCATGATGCATGAGGAATTGTACGCCATCCAACGGAAAATGTTGGTGAACCGGAAAGAATGGCGGCCGGTGATTTTGCTCTACCACCGCACCTTGCGATCCTGTTCATCGCCGGCGTACCAGCGCCCGGGTTTCAGGGTGATCTTGCGCAACCCGGTACTCTTGCAGGCCAGGAGAATCTGCTGCTGCAAACCGGCGAGCAGGAGCTGCTTCAGCTCGTAGAGATGCGAGGAGCTGTCGACGATCACGACGAGCGACCCGCGGGTGAGGGATTCGAGGGCACAATGCTCGATGAGGGTTTCGGGTACGAGCCGATCCCAGCATTCGGCGATCTTGCCCAGCTTGGTCTGGCGTTTCTGGACGGACTGCTTGAAGAACCGGATCATTTCCGGACCGAGCTTGTCAAACGCCGGTGACGGGACGTGCTTGACGCGGTAGAGACGGTCAAATTCGTTGGACGAACCTGAAGAATGATGCAAATGATATGCGTTCATTGTTCCTCCCCATCAAGCCTCCGGCATCCTTTGTTTTCGGATCACTGCAAATTCACCGGCATGATGACGTATAGGAAATTCGGTCCACCCTTGAGAAGTCCCGGACGATTGGGGGCGGTGAGTTCCAAAGCGATTTCGTCGCTGTCCACCACTCGCAACGCCTCGGTGAGAAAAGTCGGATTGAAGGCGATGGCGACATCCGAACCTTCGTATTTGCAGGGGAAATTGATGGTGGCTTCGCCGGCCTCGGGAGAACGACTGGTGAGGATCAGGCCGGACTTGCTGAATTCCAGGCGAACGCCCTTACTCTCCTCGGTGGTGAGCAGCGCGGCGCGGCGGATGGCGCTGAGGAAATCGGCGGTGGCGGCGATCATCTGCTTGTCGGTGTCCTTGGGGATGACATCGTCGTAGGGGGGGAACTGCCCTTCGACCAGGCCGCTGGTCATGGTCGCGCTGCTGGTGCCGAGAATGATCTGGTTTTCACGGACCTGGAATTTGACGGATTCCTCGGGGTCATCGATGAGCTTGTCGGCGAGTATCAGCGCTTTGGCGGGGATGATGGCCTTGGCTTCGGACTTGTCGCCCTGGTTCGCGGAAATGACATCTCCCTTGGCCTGCGCGAGGCGCCGGCCGTCGGTGCTGACCAGGCTCAGTTTCTTGCCCTGGAGATTGAGCAGCACGCCGTTGAAGGCATATCGGGTGCTTTCCTTCGCGGTGGCGAAAAGGGTTTGCCCGATGAGTTGCTTGAGGTGTCCACCGGCGACCTCGAAATCGGCTTCGCCTTCGAAATCGGGAATCGGGGGAAATTCCGCGACGTTCTGGGTGAATATCTTGAAATGCGCATCCTGCCCGCGGATGTGCGCGTCGTTGTCCGACACTTCGATGGTGAGCGTGTCGTCGATGCTTTCGCGAACGATGTCGCGCAGCTTGTCGGCGGGAACGAGCGCCTCTCCGGGCTGCTCGATCTGCACCTGATTGTTGGAATACCGGATGGCGACTTCAAGATCAGTTGCGGCGATGGTCAACCGATCGTCGGCGGCCGTGAGCTTCACGCACTGAAGCGAAGGCTTGGGAGTGCGCGTGGCGACGACGTTGCCAGTGATGTTCAACGCCTCAAGCAAAGCCCCTCGATTGCAGATCACTTTCATGGAGGTGTTACCTTTCCAAACGAAGCCTGTTCACCCTCCTTCCAGGAGGGGGGCATACTCTAACACTACTTGTCTGCTATATAAACTTTATAAGCGCAGTAACGGTAATGAGGGCTGTCGCAATGTGGATAAAATCAAATGAAATCCCATAACTTCATTACCCAACCGTTCTTGCGGACAATATTCCCGGATTCCCGCTGTTGAAAAACTGTCGAAACGCCTGACGGCTGGCGCGCGAGGGCGCGGGAATCCGAAACAGCCGAGCGGCGTGCGGCGATCCATCTGTCGCGCCGCGTCGGTTTTCCCATCCGCGGCTTCATCAGGTGTCGGCAGCTTATCCACACATCATGCAAAGCCCCTGTTCGAATTCGCCGCGAACAATACTATGAGAGGGGATTTTCCTGGACTTTACCCCATCCTTGCAATGATCCAGCGCCTGATGACCTGCCGCCGCGCCGTTCGCTATCTCTGGAGCCTGCCGACCACGGCGGCGGGACTGGTCTTCTTCATGCTCGCGATTTTCACCGGCGGAAAATCCAGGGTGGTCGATGGCGTGCTCGAAGTCTGGGGCGGGGCGGTCACGCTTTTTCTCGAACGATGCACCCTGCTCGAAGGCGGCGCCGGCGCGATGACATTGGGGCATGTCGTGCTGGGAAGAACCGAGCGGCTCCTGAACCTCACCCGATCGCACGAGCGCGTCCATGTGCGACAATGCGAACGCTGGGGACCACTGTTCCTGCCCGCCTACGCAATCGCCTCCCTCATCGCCCTGGCCCGGGGAAAGCGGGCATACGAAGACAACTGTTTTGAACGGGAGGCGTACGCGCTTCCGGCGGATTCGGACAGGCAATGATCCATGTGAGAGGGAAGCCGATTTGAAGATCGATTCCGACGAGCTGGACGACATCGCCGAGGCGATCGCCCAGCGCGCCGGCCGACGGCTTGAGAAGTGCGAGGTTGTTTCGCGGCAAGGAAGGATCATGACCATTCGCGGTCTGGTGGAATTCTTCGTCAATCGGCCCCGGCGAAATCAGCCTGTCATGCAATCCGTCTTCAACGTGTCCGCGTAGCGGTTCCCGCGCTTTCGTGTTTTGGTCCGATCAGAATTCCCGCCGCTGCCGCGCGGTGGGGATGTTGAGGATTTTGCGGTACTTGGCGACGGTTCGTCTCGCCAGCTCGATGCCCTGTTCGTTGAGCTTTGCGACGATCTCATCGTCGTTGAGGGGGTGATGCTTGTCCTCATTTTCGATGATCGTCCTGAGCTTTTCCTTGACGGCGTCCCAGCTCATGTCCTCTCCTTCGGCATTGGTGGTTCCACCGGAAAAAAAGCGACGGAGTGGGAAGACGCCCCGGGGGGTCTGGATCCATTTTTCGCTGACGGCGCGGGAGACCGTCGCGACATGGATGCCAAGCTGATCGGCGACCTGGATCATCGGCAGAGGCTTGAGAAACTCGGGGCCTTTGTCGAAGAATTCCCGCTGGGCATCGACGACCTGTCGGATGACTCGCAGGATCGTGCTTTTTCGCTGTTCGATCGATTCGAGCAGCCAGCGGGCGTTGCGGACGTTGTTGGCGAGAAACTCGCGGGTTTTCTTGTCGCAGGCGCGGTTTTTGATCATCCTGCGATACATGCCGCTGATGTACAGGCTGGGGACGGTGTCTTTGGTCATCTCGATTTCGTACTTGTCGGTTTCCTCGTCGTAATAGATGACCGCATCGGGGGTGATGGGGGGGGCGTCGTCGCGGCTGATGAGCTTTCCCGGATGCGGATGCAGCCGGCCGAGGCGTTTGACGGCGGCCTTGAGGTCTTCAATGTTCCGGCCGAGCTTCTTGCTGATCTGCGGATAGCGATTCATCTCCAGATCCCGGAGATGATTGTGGATCAGCATCCGTTCGAGATCAAAATCGTGGCCTTGCGACGCTTCCTCATCCCCCTCGAGCGCGTCGAGTTGAAGGAGGAGGCATTCGCGCACGTTGCGTGCGCCGATGCCGGCGGGTTCGAGCGTGTGAATGAGTCGCAGGGCTTCCTGGAGGTCTTCCATCGAGTGGGGATGCCTGGCGTCGTTCTGGATGGATTCGAGGCTGACGGGGAGATAGCCGTTGGAGTTGATGTGGTTGATGAGTTCCTCGCCGGCCGCGCGCACGCCGGGGGGGCACTCGACAAAGGCCCATTGTCCGAACAGGTGTTCCGTGAGGGTGATCCCGCGCGCCGCGGTGTTGTTCATGGCGTCGAGCTTTTTGTCGCGCTCCCCTTCATAGCTGCTGGAGGAAGCGCCCTGCCGGAGGTTGCCGCCGTTGGTGAAGAATTCCTCGTTCTCGAGGTACTCGCCGATTTTCGCGAGACGCTCGAAGTCCTCGCCTTGCCCGGAGTCCTCGTTGACGACCAGGGCGCGCTCGGATTCGGAGAACTCCTCGCGCTCCGGTTCGGCATCCCCGATTTCGACGGGTTCCCCTTCATTCTCGGACAGTTCGAGAACGGGGTTGTTTTGCAACTCCTGTTCAATGCGTTCCTCCAGCGCCATGAGGGGCAACTGGAGAATCTCCATGCTCTGGATCATTCGCGGCGTCAGAAGCTGCCGCATGTCCTGCCGGAGAGTGGTTGATTGACTTAATTCCATATCCAAACCAAAGTTGCATTTACCATACGTTCGGGCATGGTTTTTGCTAGGACCGTCGATGATATCACTCCATTTCCAGAGCGGCAATCGCGAAAAATTTTATCGCGGCCGGAAAGCCCAGGGGGGGATGACCCGTGGGTTCGTTTTGTATTTTCACCTCCTTACCTTCGCCGGTGGGTTCGTTTTGTCGATTCACCCCCTCGTCAGCGCATGGGGCCGGCCTCATCCGTGCGGATTGGTGTTCATTCGTGGAAACGACAACGACGGAACCACCGTCCCGCCTTGCGGGTGATTGCCCGAGAGGGTCGGCCGTGGGTTCGTTTCGTATTTTCACCTCCTCGCCTTCCCCAGTGGCTTCGTTTGGGTTCGTTTTGCCGATTCACCCCTCGCCGCCAGCGCGTGGGGCCGGCCTCATCCGCGTGAATTCGTATTCATTCGTGGACCCGTCTCGGGCGGGCGATTCGCGGCGCATTTCCATTCAGAAACCAGAGCCATGACCAACCTCCTTTTGACATGAAACCAGGCGGGACGGACGGGCGGGAACCAACAGGCCATTATACCCGAATCCCCCGAAAAACCGGCGAAAATCCCGCCAAAATCAGCCGCCTGACGGGGCCGTCAACCGGCGATCGCCGGCCATCCCAACATGGTCGCGAAAACGAGCCGTGAGGCAAACCAGGTCCGTCCCCGTTTCATCCCGTCCCCGTTTCATCTCCGATTTCTTGACGCATCTGGAGACGGAAAAGAAGTGGGTAGCGGCATTCCATCGCGAAGTCGACCATTCAGGCGAATGATTGATTCGGGACAGCCAATCATTTCCATAGCTGGCATTTCAGGGGGGAGTGAGGTCGCGCCCCGTCGCTCTTCAATTGCAAGCGAATTGCAAATACGTCCGGGCCTTCTACAATTCCGTTCAGCCATGGCGCGGGAACGCCCGAGTTGTCGCCGGCCGGTGGGAAAGGGGGATGCGGCGATGAATCTGCATGCCGATTCTTCAGATCGACAATCTCGATTTCGCTTACGGCGAACAGCTCGTGCTCAAGCATGTGAACCTTCACATGGAGCGCGGCTCGACGCTGGGGGTGATCGGTCCGAACGGAGGTGGCAAGACCACGCTCATCCGCTTGCTGATCGGTTTGCTGAAACCGACGCGCGGGCGCATCCGTGTCGATGACGCCGTTCCCGCCGAGGCCGTCCGTCGGGGCGATGTCATTGGTTATCTTCCGCAGAATCCGCAGGTTCCGGGCAATTTTCCCATCAATGTGAGACAGGTGATTCGCCTGGGGTTGGTGGGCAAGACCGGGATGTTGCGAAGCCATGCTCGCGAGGATCTGGATTTCGTCGAGTCGTTGATCGAGCGGGTGGGGATCGCCGAGTTGGCCGGGCAGCCCGTGGGAAAACTCTCCGGAGGGCAGCTTCAGCGCGTCTACATCGCCCGCGCGCTGGCGGCGCGGCCGAAACTGCTGCTGCTGGACGAGCCGACCACCGGCATCGACCGCATCGGCCAGGAACGCTTCCTTGATTTCATCCGCGCGCTCAAGAGCGAGATGAACCTGTCCGTCGTCTTCGTCAGCCACGACCTCCGTGCCGTCTCCAGCATCTCCGACCGCATCGCCTGCCTCAACGTGACGCTGCACTATCACGATGTCCCCGAGCGCATTCCGCAGTCGCTGGTGTATGAAATGTTCGCGTGCGATCTGGAGGCGATGGGGATCGAAACCGCACTCCATACCCGTCCGGGCGCGGAATCGGAGCTGGTCCAGTTGCGCACACCAGGAACAACAGACCCGGCCAATCAGCGCGGAGAGCATCCATGAAGCTGGAAGAATTCAAATCCGGTGTTTACCGGCGACAGTACCAGTTCGAGAGCTTTTCCCCGACACCGGTCAATCACGACTGGACCTGGGAAGATCCGAAGATCAACACACTCCTCGAAAAGGCGACGCAGGCGCTGGGAGAACTAAACGCATTCTCGCTGATCGTGCCGGAAGTCGATCTGTTCATCCGAATGCACATCATCAAAGAAGCGCAAACGTCCAGCCGGATCGAGGGAACGCAAACAGAAATCAGCGAAGCGCTGAAGGAGCGTGACCAGATTGACCCGGAAAAGCGAGATGACTGGCAGGAGGTGCAAAATTATGTGCAAGCGATGAATGACGCAATCGAACAGCTTCAGCGTCTCCCGCTGGCCGTGCGCCTGTTGCGGAATACTCACGAGACGCTGATGCAGGGTGTCCGTGGGGAACACAAGACTCCGGGTGAGTTCAGGACAAGCCAGAACTGGATCGGAGGCGCTTCGTTGCAGGACGCCGTTTTTATCCCACCAAGTCATGAAGAGTTGCCGGACCTGATGAGCGATCTCGAGAAGTTCTGGCACAACGAGGACATTGATGTCCCACATCTTGTTCGGGTTGCGATCAGCCACTATCAGTTCGAAACCATTCACCCATTCCTCGACGGCAACGGGCGAGTGGGTCGCTTGTTAATCACCTTGTACCTCGTCAGTAAAGGATTGCTCGCCCAACCCTCCCTCTATCTCTCCGACCACTTTGAGCGAAACAAGGGCGCGTACTACGACGCGTTGACCCGAGTCCGCATAGCGAACGACATGAACCATTGGATCAAGTTCTTCCTCACCGCAGTTCTGGAGACGTCTCAAAAGGGGAAATCAACATTTCAAGATATCTTGAAGCTCCAATCGGCGCTCGATCGGCGGATTCTGGATTTGGGAAAGCGTGCGAAATCAGGGCGCGCGTTGCTGACTCTGCTCTATCGCAAACCATTTATGACATTGGCGGAGATAAGCGATGGTTTGAACATCTCGTATCAAACCACCAGTCGCCTGGTCAAGCAATTTATTGATATGGATATCCTCGTGGAGACAACCGGCTATCAGAGAAACCGCCTTTTCTTGTTTGATCGGTACTACAAGCTGTTTCTGGGATAGAGGAAATTCCTTATTTCCAAAATGACGCTCAAGTGGAGATAAGAAATTCCTTATTTCCAAAATGACGCTCAAGTGGAGATAAGAAATTCCTTATTGCCATGTTGGAGCTGAAACTGGAACAAGAAGCCTGGCCAACATGGATCGAGTTGTGATCAATGCTTGAATCACCTTTTCTGAACGCCTTCATCACCGCCGTCGCGATGGCGGTGTCGTGCGCGGTGCTGAGCGTCTTTGTCGTCTGCCGGCGGTGGGCTTTCATCGGGGAGGGGATCAGCCACAGCGGCTTCGGCGGGGCGGGGACGGCGTGGCTTTTGGCGCTGGTGTTCCCGGTGTTGAACAACGCCTGGGCGCCGTACCTCGGCGTGATCGTCTTCTGCACCGTCACCGCGATCGCCATCGGATACCTCAGCCGCGGGGGTCGC
Source organism: uncultured Tepidisphaeraceae bacterium (assembly GCA_964446155.1). GTDB lineage: Bacteria > Planctomycetota > Phycisphaerae > Tepidisphaerales > Tepidisphaeraceae > CAYUNS01. Next base: position 13,074 of record CAYUNS010000089.1, read on the forward strand.
GTTCACAGCGACACCGCGATCGGCATCTTCCTCGTCTCCTCGCTGGCCTGGGGGTTCCTGGCGCAGCGGGTCTATTTCAACGCGATGCACATGAATCCCCACGGCTGGAACACGCTTCTTTTCGGCGAGCTGCGCGGGATCTCGCCGCAATACACGATCGCGGCGGTGTTCGTCTGCGCCGCGGTCCTGCTGATCGTCGCGATGCTGGGCAAGGAAATCCTCTTCTACTGCTTCGACCCCACGCTCGCCGAGGCGTCGGGCGTGCGCGGCGCGTTCATCCACTACCTGCTGATGATCCTTTTGGCGCTGCTGATCGTCATCAGCGTGCGCGTCACCGGCACGGTGCTGGCCACCGCGCTGCTCATCCTGCCCGGCGCGACCGCGCTGTTGATCCAACAGACCATGCGCGCGGTCCTGATCCTCTCGGTCGTCATCGGCTTCATCGGCGCCGTCGTCGGGCTGCTGATCAACCTGAAGTGGCGCTTCCTCCCCGAAGGCCCCGCCATCGTGCTGACACTGTTCGCGATGTTCGTCCTGACCTACGCGAGCACCAAAGCCCGCCGGACACGGGCTGGGTAACCCACGCGTTCGTCCCTGCCGGGTAAACCCGGCAGGCCGCACGGGATTGCGCACCCATCGCGATCTGCATCAATAACGTGGTTTGTCCTGTTCCGTGCGCGGGGTTATCCGCGCCGGCTTCCCGGCTGCATGGATGCGTGGTTCAGAGGCGCTCGATCAGAACTTCACCGCCACCGGGCCTCGCGCCGAGTCTTCGGCCTCGAAATACTGCTGTGTCCTGAAGCCGAACATGCCGGCGTAGATCGAGGAGGGGAAGGTTTGTACCGCGAGATTCATCTCGCGCACGTTGGCGTTGTAAAACCGTCTCGCCTGGGACAGGCGGGTCTCGGTGTCGGTCAGTTCTTTCTGCAAGGCCTGGAAGCTGGCGTTGGCCTTCAGCTCGGGGTAGCTCTCGGCGATCGCGAAGAGTTGGCGCATGGCGCCGACGAACTGGTTTTCGCTGTCCGTCTGGGCCGCGGGGCTGCCGGTGTTCGACGCCGCGGCGTTGCGCGCGGCGATCACCGCCTCGAGCGTGCCGCGCTCGTGGGACGCATAGCCCTTCACGGTCTCGACGATGTTGGGGATCAGGTCATATCGCCGGCGAAGCTCGGTGTCGATCGCGCTCCACGCCTCGCGGACATGCTGGCGGAGCTTCACCAGCCGGTTGTAGAAGAAGATGGCGGCGAAGACGATCAGCGCCACCAGGACGATCGCGACGATGACTGCGGGATGATCCATGGCGTTGTTTCCTTCCACGCGATTGTACGGGACACGGCGTGACACGACACCCTTTTTCCGAAGCGTGGAACAGGAGGGCATGGGATGAAGCCGTCGTCTTGCGCGTCATGGAAGGCGTTGGGTCATCCCGCCTTCACCGCACCGACCAGGTCGAGGATGGCTTGTTTGCCGTCGGCGAAGAACATGAGCGTGTTGTCGGCCGCGAAAAGAGGATTGGGGATTCCCGCGAAGCCCGGGCTGAGGCTGCGCTTGATGACGACCACCGTCTTGGCCAGATCGACGTTGAGAATGGGCATGCCCGCGATGGGGCTTTGGGGATTGTTGCGCGCGTCGGAATTCACCACGTCGTTGGCCCCGACGACCAGGACAAGATCCACTTCCTTGAAAGTCGGGTTGATGTCATCCATTTCGCGGAGTTTTTCGTAGGGGATGTCCACTTCCGCGAGCAGCACGTTCATGTGTCCGGGCATTCGGCCGGCGACGGGGTGGATCGCAAACTCGACCTCGCTGCCGCGGTCCTGCAATTCCTTGTAGAGATCGCGCACCGCGTATTGCGCCTGCGCGACGGCCATTCCGTATCCGGGGACGATCACGACCCGCCGCGCGCCGTCGAGCAGCATGGCGATTTCCTCGGCGGTGGTGGATTTCACCTTCCCGCCGTACACGTCGTCCGCACTGGCGACGGCGCCGCCGGCGTCGATCCCGCCGAAGATCACGTTCGCGAGCGAACGGTTCATGGCGCGGCACATGATCATCGTGAGGATGATGCCCGAGGCGCCGACAAGCGAGCCGGTGATGATCAGCACGTTGTTGTTGATGACGAAGCCCGTCGCCGCCGCCGCCAGGCCCGAATAGCTGTTGAGCAGCGAGATCACCACCGGCATGTCCGCGCCACCGATGCGCATCACCAGCATCACTCCCAGCGCCGCCGCCAGGATCGCCAGCAACAGGTACATCAGTCCCGCCCACGACGGTGAGATCACCAGGATCGCGCCGATGACGACGCACGCGATGACGAGGACCGCGTTGATGATCTGTTGGCCGGGGATGGCGAGATCCTTCTTGAAAAGGTTCAGCTCCTCGAGCTTGCCATACGCCACCAGGCTGCCGAAAAACGTGATCGCGCCGATGAAACCGCTGATCGTCAGGGCAATGAGGCTCTGGTAGCCGGTCGCCTCGAGTCCACGGAGGCGGTAGTTCTCGAAGTCGATCAGCGCCGTCAGGCTGGCGATGCCGGCGACCAGCACGCTCGCGCCGCCGCCGAAGCCGTTGAGCAGCGCCACCATCTGCGGCATCGCCGTCATGCGGACGCGCACCGCCATCGCCACGCCGATCACGATGCCGACCGTCAGCCCGGCGATCACGATCCACCAGTTGAAATCGGTGACGAGCGGCGTCGCGGCGATCGCCACCCCCATCCCCAGGGCGCTGAGCAGGTTGCCGCGCACCGCCGTCCGCGGGTGCGTCAGCCCCTTGATGCCCATGATGAACAGGATCGAGGCGATCAGATACAGGATGTTCGCCAGGTTGGCTTCGAGTGTGTCGGGCACGGCGTCAGTCCTTCTTCTTGAACATGCTGAGCATGCGATGGGTCACCAGGTATCCTCCGACGACGTTGATCGTCGCCAGCACGATCGCGAGAAACGCCAGCGTCCCGCCCAGCCAGTTCGGCTCCCGCGTCGCCACCACCAGCGCGCCGACCAGCGTAATGCCACTGATCGCATTGGCGCCGCTCATCAGCGGCGTGTGCAGCGTCGGTGGAACCTTGGTGATGATCTCGAACCCGATGAAAATCGAGAGCACGAAGATCGTGAACAGCATGATGAACATGACGGACCTCGGATTGCGTGAAACGTGGGTCTGAAACGTGAAGACGTGAGAACAGGCTGGCCGGCCTCTCATGTTTTCACGTTGTCACGTATGTCTTTCCTTTTCAATCAGTTCCTTCACCCGTGGATGGACGATTTGCCCGTCGCGGCAGACGAGCATGCCGGCGGTGATCTCATCCGCAAGGTCGATCACCATCTGTTTTTCCTTGTTTTGCAGGTTTTTCAGCAGTCGGATGATGTTGCCGGAGTACATGGTGCTCGCGTCGGTGGCGACGCTGGACGCGGGGTTGTCATCGCCGATGAAGGTGATGCCGTTGTGGACGATGGTTCGTCCCGGCTGGGTCAGCTCGCAGTTGCCGCCTCGTTCGGCCGCGAGATCGACGATCACCGAGCCGGGCTTCATTCCC
>CAYUNS010000090.1:0-16558 GCA_964446155.1 uncultured Tepidisphaeraceae bacterium
CCCCGCGCCTCGATGAACCGACCGCCTCCCAGGTCGGGCAAGCCGATCCCATCGACGACCTCGATTTCTCCTCCCTCCATCTCGATACGGAAGCCGTCCACGACGACGCCGAGGATGTCCCCGCGATTGATGATCTCGCCCCCCGGCCGAAGGATGAGGCGGAATCCCCGTCGATCCTCAATCTCGTGCCCGCGGAACCCGCTTCCCCGGCGACGCCGCAATCCGAGCAGCCCCTGATCGCCCCCGATGCGTTCAAGGGTCTTGAATCACCCGGCCGAAAGAAGGCATCCCCCAAAGGCGCCCCCGGCCTCCGCCCGAAGCGCGCCCCCGCCAAGCCGGACTCGACCAGGCCCGCCACCAGGCCAATTGCGCAAAACGAACCCAAACCCACCCCGGCCCAGCCCGCCACCCCCGTGCGGTCGCCCGCGACGATGGATCAGCTCGATCTGGGAAGCGCTTTCCCCGCCGCCGATGAATCGGATGAGCTGAACCTCGACCTCGTTTCCGAGGCCGAGATCGCGGATTTCCTCTCGCCCGCCCCTGGTGAGGCCGCCGAACTCGAGCTCGACATCGCCCAGGCCCCCGAAACGGATGAGGCTGGCGATCTCGCGCCCGAGGCGTTGTTCACCGCCGATGGGGGCGAAGTCGTGGACGCCACCGAACCCACGCCCGAATCCGCCCTCGATTTCGCGATCGAGGAGTCCGCTCCCGCGCCGGCGATGGAAGAGCCGCCCCTGACGGACACCACCTTCGGCCGAATCGTCGAGGAATTCACCGGCGACGCCGGGCAGCCCGTCGAAGTCGCCGACGCCGATCCCGACACCGATCCCGTCGTCGAAGCCCCCGTTGACGAAATCCCCCTTGCCGAAACTCCCGTCGCCGAAATCCCGGTTCATGCCGAGGATGTCCCGGCCGACGAGATCGCGCTTGGGGAACAGCCCGAATCGCCCGAAGTCGCGCCGACGAGCGAGGAACAAGCCCCGGAAGCGATTCCCGTCGCCGAAGCCCCCGTCGATACGACGACCATCGATGAAACCCCCGTCGATGAAATCCCCATCGATGCGGCGCATCCGGTCGAAACGCCCGAAGCAATCCCCGCTGACGAAGCCCTTGCCGAGCCTTCGGAGTCGAAGCCTGTTCAATCCCAGGCGCCGCAGGATGCGTCCGAAACGGCGTCCGAAGCGGCGCCCCTCAAGGACAAGCCGCGCGTCGGCCCGTCCATTTTCGGTCTCGGCGCCAATCAGGACAGCTTCCTGGGCGGCGTGCCGCTGGGCCTGACCGCGGCCCCGGAGACCGTCGCCGCGCCGCCGATCGTGCCCGACGCCGATTCGACCTCGTTCGATCACAATTTTTCCGCGCCGCCCCTCGCCGATGCGCCCCGGCCGGTCCCGTTGACCAACACCCCGCAGCCCGTTTCCCCCGCGTCGCAGCCCTGGACGACGCAAACGCCGCCGGAGAAAACCCCCGAACCCGCCGACCGGAAAAAGCCGCGACAGAAAGCGCCCGCAAAGCGTCCGTCCGCCGCCGCCGCCGAACGCGCGCCGCTCGACATTCCCCCGTTCGACGGCAAGGCCCCGCCCACTTTCGGACAGGTCACGACCGCCTTCGACGGACTCGCCATGCCGCCCGTCCGCGAAGCGGATGTCTTCTCGCAGATGGCCGAACCCATCAGCGCCGACGACATTCATATTCCGCCTTCAACCCCCCGCGCCCACCGGGCCGCGCCCCGTGCGGCCGCGGATGAGGATGAATCCGAATGGTCCGATGAGCCATCGGGCGTTTCCGTCGCCGCGCCCCCGCGCCCCGAGACCCCCTCGCGCCGCCCGCCGAGCATCCCCGCCCCCGCCGACAAGCCCCGACGCCGGCGGTGGTTCGGCCTGCGATCCATCATGCTCGCCATGCTCATCGCCATCCTCCTGCCCGCGGCCGCGATCTTCCTTCTTCTCCCCGACCGCCTCGGCATCCGCGGCGCGCTCGTCTTTGAAAATTACAATGCCCTGACTCCCGATCTCCGCCGCGATCTCGCCCATGAACAGGCCGCCCAGCTTGGCAGCGAGGCGTTTCGGCTTCTCGCGGCCGACACCTTCCGCGCCGCCCATCCCGACGCCTCTCCGGGATTCCTGCGCGAACTGAAGACCTTCTCCGCCGCGACCATCGGCGCGGGCATGGAGAACGACGGAACCTTCGTCATCCCCCTCACCAGCTACGACCGGCTCGATCCCGAGCGCGTCCAGGCCGTCGTCCGCGCGCTCTATGGCGCGAATGCATCATATACCACCAAAATCGCCGCCGCCCGCGACCGCCTCGACCAGCTCTCCGAGCGCATTCGCCAGGCCGATCTCGATCTCAACGTCCTCGCCGCCCAGATCGCCGATCGAAAAGCCGACATCGACCGCGATCCCGATCCCGCCGAGCTGGCTTCCCTCCGGGAGGAGGTCGCCCGGCTCCATGCCTCCCACACCGCCGCCCGCGACGCGCATCGCGACGCCCTCCGGGAGCGGCAGGACGCCACCGCCGCTCACGCCGAAGCCGACGAGTCGCTCGACGGCATTGTCCCCGCCGCCGCGGAAGACCCGCGGTTGCAAAAGCATCTCGCCGAGATGGACAAGCTGCGCGAGCGGCTCGCCGATCTCCGCAAGACCCGCGATGAGCAGGTCGATCTGGCCAGGCGAGGTCTCGCCGACGCCTCGCTCGCCGCTGAAAAGCGCCTCGATCAGCCGCCGGAGGCCGACGATCCCGCGCTGGCGGCGCGCATCGCGGACGCCCGCGAGTTCATCGCCGCCGCCCAGGACACCGCCGATGATCTGCTCGCCGCGCGCCGGGAGACCGAGGCCCGCGTCGCCGTCCTCACCCAGCGCCGCGACGAGGAACTGAATGTCCGGCGCCAGGCGCTGCTCGAGGGGGATGATGTGGAGTTGAAAAACCTCGTCGCCCAGCGTGATCTGGCCCGTCGTCAGCACAATGCCGCGGCCGACAACGACCTCGTCGGCGACGCCGACAAGCTCGCCGGCGATCTCGCCGAACACGATCGCAGGATCGCCGCCCGGCTCGAATCCCTCGGTCTGGTCACCGACGCCGCCGCGCAGCTTCAGAAGTCGATCGACGACGCCCAGGCCGATGCAGACCGCTCGCGCAAGCAGGCGATCGAACGCCTCGACGCGATGTTCAAACGACTTGCCGTTCAGACCCCCGAAGCCGGCGACGCCGATAAAGCCGTCGCCGTCGATGACGCCGTCGCCTTCGCGACCGCGCTCGCCGCGCGGCTCGACGAGGTCGATGCCGCCCGTCGTCGGTTTGTCGAGGCGCTGCTCGCCACGCCGGGCGATGCCGCCGTTCGCATCGTCGAAGCCGAATCGGGCATCGCCTCTCTCCAGGCGCGCATCGAGGATCGCCAGAAAGACCTCGCGGCCGAGATCGCCCAGGCCCGCCTGGCCGACCAGCACCAGCTCGCCGCTTCCGTCCTGGCCGAAAAGCAGGCGAGGCTGACCGATCTCGAACGGCTGATGCGCGACGCCGGGCAGGCCCACGACGAACGCAACCTCGTCCTTCAGGATCGCCTTGCCCGGCAATCCCGCGCCGTCTCGGCCCGCCATGAGCGCGACCGCCTGCTCAACGAGCAGGCCGCCCGCAGCGCCGACAAGCGCGCCGGCATCGCCGAGAAGGAATCCCTGCTCGAGGAGATGAAGACCCTGGTCGAGCCGCTGCCCCCGCTCGCCGCCGCCGTCACGCCTCGGGACATGCGCCCGACCTTCATCCTGTCCTGGGTCGGCGGGATCAGCGTCCTGTTCACGATCCTCATCCTGATCAACTTCACCGCCGCCCCCGTGGTGGAGGAGCCTGTCGAGATGGTCCTGGATCAGGCCACCGCCCCCAGCCTCGACACCGCCCAGCCGGACGAGTCCGCCCATCCCCGTCCCGTCATTCCCGTCGCCCAACCCGCCCGCGCCTGATATGCGCGTCGTGGATCGCCGGACGGATGAGGCCGATATTTGGAATGACCTTTTCGTCCGGGGCGGCTTGGCCGTCGTTCGGTCGCTTTTGTTTGTCGCCCCAATGGAAAAGGCGACCCGCGGGGGGTCGCCTTTGAATGCCCAGGACAGGATTTGAACCTGCACGGTGTTACCCGCTACCACCTCAAAGTAGTGCGTCTGCCAATTCCGCCACCTGGGCGAGTGGTCGAGCATTATAGTGGTCTTTGCCGGCGTGTCGATAGGTCGGGATCGACGCCGGCTATTCCGAATACTCGCACCATGTTTTGGGCGTTTCCCACACCGTCACCGCCGCGAGGCGGGCGCCCTCGTCGGCGAAGCGGGGCTTGAGCTCGCGATAGATCACCATCGCGATGTTCTCGACGCTGGGGATGAGATCCCTGAACGCCGGGACTTCGACGTTGAGGTTCTTGTGATCGAATCGATCGATCACGGTCCGCGCGACGATCCGCTCGAACGCGGGAACGTCGATCAGCACGCCGCGCTGATCCGGTCGGCCGGCGAGGGTGACCTGAAGCTCGTAATTGTGCCCGTGACCGTGGGGGTTGTTGCACTTGCCGAAGGTCTGGCGGTTCTCGGAGTCGGTCATCGACGGGTTGTGCAGGCGATGCGATGCGGAAAACTCGAACTTCTGGCTGAGGCGGATCATGGGATGCTCCCAGGCGAAAACGGTGAGGGACAGATACGGGCTGAGGGTCAGCCGCAGGGCGTCGAGGGTGATCGGCGACCACGCGCCGCGCAGCAGATCGAACAACTCCAGCAGCACGCCCCCTCCGCCGCCGAAGCGATCCCGCCGGATCGATTCCTCGAGGTGCGGAATCGCCCGCCGCCGCGCCTGCTCATCCACCTCGCGGATGTTGAGCAGATAGTTGCTTCTCGGGTTCAACTCCCCGACGAGCGTGGCGGCGAGCGTGAAGTATTGCCCCTGTCCGGTGAGCGAGGGATACCCGCCGTAGCTGTTGGCCGGCTTGCCCGCGAGCTGATCGTCGGGCGTCCGGTTGATGGCCAATCGCACTTCGCGCGTCAGACGGAACATGAAAGGAGTATAGATGGGCAATGGGACAAGCCCAAATCCAGCGAGTCATTTGACCCGTCTCCCCGGCAGGTATAACCTTCAGTTCTGGAACCCATTTTTATCCACTCAACGGGAAGGAGACCCCCTATGCCACATGCACTGCCCCCTCTGCCATTCGCTTCCGATGCGCTCGAGCCGCACATCGACATGGAGACGATGGAGATTCATCACGGCAAGCATCACAACGCCTATGTCACCAATCTCAACGCCGCCATCCAGAAGCAGCCCGACCTGGACGGCAAGCCGCTGCACGAGGTGCTGGCCAACAACCTGGCGATCGTGAAGGATGAGATCAAGACCGCCGTCCGCAACAACGGCGGCGGGCATCACAACCACTCGCTGTTCTGGGAAATCCTCAACCCCGCCGGCAAGCCCGGCGACAAGCCGGTCGGCAATCTCGCGCAGGCGATCGACCGCGACCTCGGCGGGTTCGACAAGTTCAAGGAGGTCTTCACCGCCGCCGCCACGACGCGCTTCGGCTCCGGCTGGGCGTGGCTCGTCAAGCGCGGGCAGAAGCTGGAGGTGATCAGCACCCCCAACCAGGACAGCCCGATCATGGACGGCGCGTTTCCCGTCATCGGCCTGGACGTGTGGGAACACGCGTACTACCTGAAATATCAGAACCGCCGCCCCGATTACATCGGCGCGTTCTGGAACGTCGTCAACTGGAAGATCGCCGAGGACCGCTTCAACCGCGCGCAATAAACGCCCACCGACGCAACCCCGCCAAAGCCCCGCGAGCGACCCTCGCGGGGCTTCGCTCCGCGCGGGTTGGTTCACTCGCAGGCCCGCCGCGCCTCACTCCGTCGGTCGCTCATCGTCGCTCTGTTCGGAGACGTGTTCGTACACCGTCGCAAGAAACCCGAGCAGCGGGAACTTCGTCTTGCCGAAGGGCGCGGGCCCGAGTCGTTCGAGCGCCGGCCGGGCGCCGTCCAACACGCCGGCATCCAGCGCGTCGATCCCCGGACCCGCCCGGTAAAACTCCACAGGCTCCGCCGGAAGCGGGGGAGGATTGATGGCGTCTTCACTCATAATGTGTCTCAAATGCGGTCGACAATAATGGCTTGCCCCCGATTATGCCCGAACCAACCGGGTTTCCACAAGCGCATCGCCGGCGCGATCTTTCAATTTACTGAACCTGAGGCGCCGGGTGATTGTTGAGAGGAGAACAGGGAGGTAGACTCAGAGGACTGCGGGGAATTAGATCGTATGAAAACCGGAAGCCTCGTAAAAGCCCGGAGTCAAAAGGAGAAGCTGGGACAGTTCCTCACCGCTTCCCATGTGGCCGACTTCATGGCGTCCATGTTCGGATCGCTTCCGAAAACCGTCCGACTGCTCGACGCTGGCGCTGGAGCAGGCGCGCTCACCAAGGCATTTGTTTCCCGATGCTGTGAAGGGTACGACGGTGTCCGCACCATTGAGGCTACACTATACGAAATCGACAGTGGGATTCTCGATGAACTGTACTCGGTGATGTGTGGATGCGAGCGCGCTTGCGGGGATGCGGGCATCCGCTTCACCTTCAATGTTCAATCTGTCGACTTCATTCAAGAAGTCTCCACGCGCATCACCGGTGGCTTGTTCGGCCAAGGCGCTTCGAAGTTCGATGCCGCGATTGCGAATCCACCGTATCGCAAGATCAGCAGCAGCTCGGCAGAGCGTCACGCCCTGCGTTCTGTTGGAATCGAAACGAGTAACTTATATACCGCCTTCATCTCTCTGATTCACCGACTCTTGGTGCCCGGCGGGCAACTCGTCGGTATCACGCCTCGAAGCTTCTGCAATGGCCCGTACTTTCGCCCATTCCGTGAAGACTTTTTAAGCCGGTTGGAACTGTGCCGTCTACATGTCTTTGAATCGCGTCAAGCGGCCTTTCGCGACGACAGCGTGCTACAGGAGAACATCATCTTTCACGCCGTGCAAGGTCCAAACCAACCAGACCGCGTGCGAATTTCAAGCAGTAGTGGGGAATGCGGTGGTGACGTAACAGAGTCATGGTTTCCCTTCGCCGAGATAGTTCACTCACTGGACCCTGAGAAGTTCATCCATATCCCTTCCGCTGCTGGCCACGCGTCGGCCAAGGAAGTCATGCTTGGGCTCGACTCCGATCTCGCCGCGCTAGGTTTGACCGTCTCTACCGGACGGGTTGTGGACTTCCGGCATAAAGACGCGCTTCGCAAGCAACCTGAAAGCGGTACTGCCCCGCTCCTGTACCCTTGCCATTTTAATGGCGGAACCGTCCGATGGCCAAAACACGGAGCACGCAAGCCAAATGCCATTCTCGATAACGATGACACAGAACCTTGGCTGGTGCCTTCTGGTGTGTACGTCCTGACCAAGCGATTCACGTCGAAGGAAGAACGTCGCCGCGTCGTCGCCTGCTTGTTTGACCCGGACATAGTTCCCACCGAGCGAATCGGCATTGAGAACCATCTGAACTATTTTCACTGTAACGGTCGGGGCTTGGAACGCTCATTGGCCTTGGGCCTCTGGGCATTCCTGAACTCGACGACCGTTGACCAGTACTTCCGGCGCTTTAGTGGCCACACCCAGGTCAATGCCACCGATCTCCGCACCTTGTTCTATCCCGGAAGGGACACGCTGCAAGCGATGGGTCGCGCAATCACATCGCTTGAAATACCGCAAGATGAAATCGACAGGCTCGTTACACAACATCTCTATGTCCGCAAATAACCCCAACTCAATTGCCGCTGCGCGAAAGGCGCGACTCGCCGAAGCCATAGAGGCGCTTACCGCTTTGCAGTTTGGTCCGAAGCAGCGGAACGAAACCGCTGCCTATACGTTGCTCGCTCTGCTGGACCTTCGGCCCGCTGTCGCATGGTCTGAAGCACAGGCTCCGTTACGGGGTATCACTCCGATCATCGGCTTCATCGCTATTGCGTATGGGAACCGATATGCGCCCAACACCCGCGAAACCATTCGTGACGACGCGGTGAAATTTTTCGTTGAAGAGGGATTGGTGCTGCGTAATCCCGACGACCCGAACCGTCCAACTAATAGCGGCAAGACAGTCTATCAGATCGAGCCCACCGCTCTTGCTCTCTTTCGGAAGGTCGGAACTCCTCAATGGTCTTCTGCCTTGACGCAGTACATCGGTAGTCGTGAGAAGCTAAAGCACGAGATAGCCCGGAAACGTGACCTGGCCCGGATCCCGGTCACTTTGCCTGACGGCTCCAAAGTAGCGCTTTCTCCCGGCGGTCAGAATCCACTTATCAAGGCCATCATAGAACGCTTCTGTTCCGCCTTCGCGCCTGGTGGCACGGTCCTCTATATCGGCGACACCGAGAACAAATTCGTCCATTTGGAAACCGCGGGCTTGGCCACGCTTGGTGTCACCTTGGATTCTGCCGCAAAGATTCCAGATGTGATTGTCCACTACCGCAAGAAGAACTGGCTTTTGTTGATCGAAGCGGTTACGAGCGCCGGTCCCGTGGACGGCAAGCGCCGAAAAGAACTGAAAGACCTGTTCGCTGGATGTAATGCCGGGCTTGTATTTGTCACCGCCTTCGAGAACCGCCGCACCATGCAGTCCTTCGTCTCTCATATCGCTTGGGAGTCTGAGGTCTGGATTGCCGACGATCCCGATCACATGATCCATTTCAACGGCGAACGATTCCTCGGGCCGTATCCAGATGTGATGCCTTTATAGCGGAGGATCATTTTAAGTGGGCGGCATCGTACAAATGCTTCTTGTTCTCGCCGAACGCACGGGCCAAGACCTCGTCCCAGCGAGCGATCACGATCGATCTGTCGTACTATTCGCCCAACTGGTTCTACGAGGATGGCCGCCGGTTCGGGAAGCACATCGGCCGCGTGGGTGAGCTTCAGGGCAATAGCGAGGAGTTCGACTGCGCGGTCTGGATCAACCGCTGGCCGCAATATTTGATCCGAGGCGAACCCTCACTCACATTCCTTCCGGCGGCGATGTGGGAGAGTCTGGGATGTGACAACGAAGATGGTCATGCCGAGGCTCAATAGTCGCCGATCGCCTCATTCGTCAACTTCAGGTATTCCGTCAGCTCGGCGGTCGAGAGGCTCGTCAGCCACTCGTCGCCGCTGCCCACGATGTTGTCGGCCAGTTGCATCTTCTCCGAAAGCAGCCGATCGATCCGTTCCTCGACGGTCCCCATCGACACGAACTTGTGGACCTGCACCCGCCGCTGCTGTCCGATGCGGTAGGCGCGATCGGTCGCCTGCTGTTCGACGGCCGGATTCCACCAGCGATCGAAGTGAAACACATGCGTCGCCGCCGTGAGATTCAGCCCCAGCCCTCCGGCGCGCAGCGACAGGATGAAGATTCGCTTGTCCGTTCCCGGCGACTGGAAGACCCGCACCATTTCGTCACGCTGCTTCTGCGGCGTGCCGCCATGAAGGAACTGCACCGGCTGATTCAGCCGCTGCGGCAGAATCCGCTCGAGCAGGTGTCCCATCTCGCGATACTGCGTGAAAACCAGCGCCGAGTCGCCTTCTTCGATGACCTCCTCGAGCATCTCGACCAGCCGTTCGCACTTGCCGCTGCGCGCATCGAGCGGCCCGTCGTCCTTGGCCACCAGAACCGGATGGTCGCAGATCTGTTTGAGTCGCGTCAGCACCGCCAGGATCAGCCCCCGCCTGCGAATGCCGGTCGCCGAGTCGATCTGTCCCAGCATCTCGCCCGTCACGCGCTGGTACATCGTCGCCTGCTCGGGTGTGAGCGTGCAGAACACCTTCATCTCCATCTTTTCGGGCAGATCGCCCGCGACCTCGGGATCAAGCTTCGTTCGCCGCAGCACGAACGGACGGATCATCCGCTTGAGGTGCATCGCGCGGTCCTGGTCCGACAGCTTTTCGATCGGCACGGCGAAGCGCTCGCGGAACTCCCTCGCGCTGCCGAGCAGGTTGGGATTGAGCATGTCCATGATCGACCAAAGCTCGGACAGATGATTTTCGATCGGCGTGCCCGTCATCGCCACGCGGTGGGGCGCCTGGATCGACCGGATCGCCACGCTCGACGCGGCCGAGGGGTTCTTGATCTTCTGCGCCTCATCCAACGCCACGCGATGCCATCCCACCCGCGAGATCGACTCGATATCGCGATACGCCAGCGCGTAGCTGGTGATGACGATGTCATGACGCGCCGCGCTCTCGATGAACGCATCACCGCGCAGGCGGTCCGCGCCATGATGCAGGATCACCTTCAACGACGGCGCGAAACGCTCCAGTTCCTTCACCCAGTTGCCCACCACCGAGGTTGGCGCGAACAACAGGGTCGGCCCGGGTCTGGGCGCGGGGTGTTCATCGCGATCGTTTGGTCGATTTCGCTCGTGCAGCAGCAGGGCGATGAGCTGGATCGTCTTGCCCAGGCCCATGTCGTCCGCGAGGCATCCACCGATGCCGAGTTGATCGAGAAAAACCAGCCATTGCAGCCCGCGAAGCTGGTAGGGGCGCAGCGTCCCGCCGAAGTGTTCCGGTTGCGGCGCCTCCTGAAGCCGTGCCGCCGGCGTCTGCTCGAGGAGATGCCTGATCCAGGACGTGCCCGTCAGGCTGACGGTCGGCTGATGGGGATCGCTCCGATTCAATCCATACGCGGATCGAAACGCCTCTCCAAGTGTGACCTTGCCCGACGATTGCCTCCGCAGCGTCTCGGCCGCCGCCTGCGCGGCGTCGCGGTCGATCTCGATCCAACGCCCGCCATGACGGATCAGCGACGATTGCCGCCCCAGGATCCACTCGAATTGCTCCGGTGACAACTCGACTCCGCCGACGGCGACCTTCCAGTCGAATTGCAGCAGGCTGTCCAGCCCCAACTGCCCCGCGCTGATCTCGAATCGCCCGCCCTCGCGGGATGAATCGCCCAGGTCGTCCTCGTCCGGCGTGTTCATCGGCCTGAGCGCCATCACCAGCGAGAGCCGGCTCTCGCGATTCTCCGCCCAGTCGGGAAGGTGAACGATGAAGTCCTTCTTGCGCAATTCCAGCGACCATTGCCGGAGAAACAGGTGCGCCTCGGCCGTCGTGAGCGACAGTTCCGACGGCGCCGGAAGACCGATCGCGCGCGAAAGCGGAGGGAATGTTTCCGCCGCCCGCTGCAACTCCGCGAGAAGCATTTCGCGGCGCTCCGCGAGGTTGCGCCCCAGCAAGCGCAGCGTTCCCCCACCGTCCGACCACACTTCGGCGGCGTCGATCGCCTCGCCGTCTTCCAGCGGATGCAGCCGAAAGACGACCCGCCATGCAACGTCATCCCCGGTATCGGCGGAGTCCGGGGGAATCGCCGCGGCGGTGTCCGCGTCGTCGGACAGCGCCGGCTCGATCAACTCAAACCCGAGTTGCCACTGCATCCCCGCGGTGGTCTCGTCCAGGCGCGCCGTCCAGAGATGAATCTGCTCGGACAACAGCGCGTTCTCGCGCGCGGAACCGCGAACGGCATGGTCCGTCCCGAGCAAAGCCGACACCCATCGCACGTCCGACTGCGCATCCGCCTCGCCCGCCAGCGCGTGAACGCGCGTGAAGAACGGATCGATCGACACCGACCGCCGCACCAGCGCGTCGATCGTCGCCGTGAGAAACGATTCGACCAGTTCCAGCGCGTCCGGCGGGCCGGCATCCGTGTGGATCGCGCGGCAACTCGGGGGCATCGCCTGCGTGAAACGCTCGAGCTGATCGACAACCGCGCGGTCGGTGAGGATCAACCGCCACGTCGCCGTCGTCGCTCCATCGCGATGAACCACCGTCGGGAAAAACAGCCGCCGGCGGAGATGCTCGGCGACGAAACGCGCGAGCCTCGACCAGTATCGAATCGAGTCGCCGCAGACTTCGGGCAAAGGGTCGGGAACCGCAATCAGCAGGTCCATCGCCTCCGCCGGGGAAAACTGCAACGCCGCCCGGCGATGCAGCCCAAGGCGAAGCGGCGCGGGGGGCGCTTCCGTCGTTCCATTGGCTGACGACCCGCGCGCCGGCGCGGGCGCCGGGCCGCGATCGTCCCCCGGCAGCCACAACGCCGTCGTCGTCGCCTGCGCCGCCGAAGGAAGCAGCTCGTCCGTGCAGATCAGCGAGAGCTTGTCCCGCAACCGCGCCGCCGCGCCCACCGGATCGTCTCCGGAGGCGGATGCGTCGTCGCTCCACAACAACAGGGTGTCGCGATGCCAGTTTCCGTGAATCGCCATTCATCCTCGGTTCAACAAGTCCCCCACGCGGCCGCCCGCGCGGAGGGGCAAAGAAAATACGCGACAACCGGGGATTATGCGAGCCGTTTCACCGGGATTTCCACCCGAAATCCGCTGGACGCCTCGACCATGATGCGACATAATTCCCGTCGTCGTCCGACCGGATGCTCTCGCATCGGGAGATATTGATCGTGGAACTGCTGCTGTCCATCACCTTGTTCGCCGCCTTTGCCGCGATGTTCGTCTTCGCCAATCTCGCCATCGGCGCCCTCGTCCGACCGCATGTGCCCAACCCGGAAAAGGCGGCCGTCTACGAGTGCGGCGAACCGAGCATCGGCACAAGCTGGGTGCAGTTCGACCTGCGATTCTACATCGTCGCGCTCGTCTTCCTGATCTTCGATGTCGAAGTCGCCCTGTTCTACCCCTGGGCCGTCGTCTACGGCGACGCCGCCGCCATCGGCGAGGCGATCGGCATGACCGCCTTCGATGTCCGCAAGGTCGCGATCGTCGATATGCTCTTTTTCTTCGGCGTGCTGATGGTCGGCTTCGCCTACCTCTGGCGGTTCGGATACCTCGACTGGGTCCGCTCGGCCGCAACCACCAGCCTCAAAATCGACTATCGCCCCGGCATCGACCTCCGACAGGAGGCCCGCACCGACCACCCCATCTGAACCACCCCCATCCCCGTTTCAACAGAACCCGCCGATCCATTCAAACGTAAGAAAACGCAGGATGAGTCGGCCGCGGCCCGCGACCCAATACCCGATCCAAATCCCCGCCCCTGCTTGACACGCCCCCGGGGAGCGATAAATTACCCCTCCCGCATACAATGCGGCGAACCATTCGGCAGTAGCTCAATGGTAGAGCAGCCGGCTGTTAACCGGCTGGTTGTAGGTTCGAGTCCTACCTGCCGAGTTTTTCCCTGATCCCCGACAACAAGGGACAACTGCGGACAAACCACTGTTTTTTCAGTGGTTTTTCGCACTTTTGGCTCATCACGGCTTTCGTCGTCATGGACAACCGGGGACACGTTTGGACACGTTTGGACTAAACTCTGTGCATGATTTTGTGCGGCTTTTTCCGCCGTCGCCAATCCCGCACCGAAGCGAGGAAGGGACTCGACGGCCTCAGCGGTCGCGAGCAATGACCGATCCAGATATGTTTTGTCGATCAACCGGCGATCCGTCACCCGCATCGCCTCCATTTGCACCTGCTCGGACACGCCCGCCCGCGAAAGATTCGTATTGAACGTCTTGCGGAGGCTATGGAAGTCGATTCGGCGATTCTGCGCGTCAATGGCTTCTATCCTTGCGGACTTGAGATCGGCCCGCATCCGATCCATGCCCGGCATCAATTTCCGCAACACCCAATCGGCGGGGGACGCATCGGCGGGACGAAGCTTTCGCAACTCGGTGGCCAGATCGTCCCGAAGTCCGATCATCGCGGACTTGTGATTCTTCGTCGTGGACGCCCGCACGGCCAGAAAGGGACGCGGCCCGTCCAGATGCACATCGCCCCACTGTAGAGCGGCCAGTTCAGCACGACGAAGCCCGGTAAGCATCGCGGCCATGTAGACGACGCGACGCGGCCCGGAAGCCAACAGCAACCGTTCGGCTTCATCATCCGCCAGGGCGCGGCGGATGCGGACGGCTTCCCCGCTGGACTGAACTTTCTCGACCATCCCAAGCGGATTGGCGGGAATGCGCCCCTTGCGCGTCATCCAGTTGAGCAGGGCCGAAGCGCCGTTGAGATATTCATTCAACGTCTTCGCCGCTTTGGTCTGCATGGAACGCCACGAAATGAAACTGTCCGGCGTTACATCAGCCGGGAATATCCAGCCGCATTCAGCAATGAGCTTGTTGATTCGCAACCGCAGATGCCGGACGTAATCCGCGTCGCGCTTTCTGGCGGCCATATCCGCCAAAAAATCCTCCAGGTGATCCGCCAAACGCTTGATGGCCCCTTCTCGCAGGGGACGCGACGGAAGGATGCCGGACAACTCAAGTTCCTTCTCGCTGATGAATTCGCGGACGAGCTTTTCCGCAACCTGCTTGTCCACGACCCCCAAGGACACGTCGCGGCGATTGGGTTCCCCAACCACCTGCCATCGCATCCGCCAATACTTCGCGACCTGACGCTTGCCGTTGCGCAAACGCTTCGGTTTGTAGGCGTGCGCCCGTACTCGGTTCATTGATACTCTCCCGTATGAATTGGCAGCCGACCACCCCGACGCTTACGAAATTGCTCGACGTACTGGTTCCGGCGCGTGAGACGATCGGCAATGTACCGATCAAGTTCGGCCTTGACGAGACACAGCCGACCACCGATCACCGTCGATCCCGGAAGCTCACCGACATCAATCTTTCGCCGCACGCTCTTAACGCTCTTGTAACCGAGCAGCTTGGCGACATTTTCCAGAGTGACGAAGACCGGCACGACCTCAGCCCCTTCACGAGATCGCTTATCGCGACGCGCAAAAGACTGGAGAGGCTCTTTTCGGTTCCCGCTTCGATCCTCTTGCGGTGACCTGACACCCATCGAAAAATGCTCGTTCACGATCTTTCCTTTCGTCGTCGGCGGATATCATCGCGCACATGTCGCCTATCGCTGAAATCCAACTGAAACGCCAAATTCGGCGGATCAACAATAAAAACGTCACCCGTTTCACTCTCGCCCATGATGAAATCAGCGTTGCCGAACCATACAAGTCCGGGAGCTTCAGCCGTGCCAATGGTGTCATCCGGCAGGAATAATGCTTCCCCAACATGGGCATGTTCGACCAGCCAACCCGTGATGACCTGCATCAGTTGATTCACGCTTACCCCAACATCGCTTGCCAGCTTCGTCATGCCATCCGCAACGGATTTGTCCAGTCTCAATTCAACGCGAGCCTTGCCGGCATCGCCCGACCCTGCCTTTTTCTTTCCCATACACTCCATCCTTTCTTTGACGACTTTAGTAACGGTATACATGACGGTATCATTGCCGTCAAGTGTTTTCTGCATTTATTTTTGCAAGTTTCGTTCTGTCCCCTGTTGTCCTTCGCTGTCAATGTCGTGTCCGGGCTCATAACCCGGAGGTCGGAGGTTCGAATCCTCCCCCCGCTACTGTTTGAGGGAAAAGGACTTGCAGCAATGCGAGTCCTTTCTTTTTTGCCTGCCGGCACCGGTTTGTACATCACCGGCACATCGAGAGGACTTGCCAGACACGAAAGGATCTCCACCCGGAGGTTTGGTCATGGCGAGTTTGATTCGGCGAGGCGATAACTATTCAATCCAATACTACGTTTCGGGAAAGCTGAAACGTGTTGCAACAGGCACCAATTCCCTTCAACTGGCGAAGGAGAAACTCCGTCAGTTCGAGTCCGCGCAGCTGCGCGGCGAAGACAACCCATTGCCGACAAAGACACCCATCGCCGACGTCGTCACCGCGTATGTTCGGCACATCCGCCAGGTCAAGACGGCCAAGAGCGCCCAGACCGATATCTACTACCTCCGCGACGCCTTCGGCCCGATCTGCGAAGCGCTCCAGGTGACCAGTCGTGTGGTGTCGGCGAAGTCGAAGAAGCGGCCACCCAAGCCCGGCCAGGACCGCCGCCGGCGTGCCCCGGTCATCGAGGCAGGATGCTTCGAGCAGATCACCACCGCCCAAATCGCCGCCTTCATCTCCGGCCAGGTTGCCAGCCGTGGCCTCGCGCCAAAGACCGCCAACCGCTACCGCGAGATCCTCTGTCGGCTGTTCAACTGGTCGATGGAGCAACGCGGCGTGCGACTGCCAGGAGAACGCAACCCCGCCGCACCGGTCGAACGCTACAAGGAAAGAGCGCCGGATATACGCTTCCTCACGCTCCAGCAGATCGGCGAGCAACTCGACGCCTTCGCCAGCCATCCACGGATCCAGGCGATGGGGGCGACGCTCATCTATGCTGGACTTCGCCGGGAAGAATTGCTCTGGCTGACGCTGGACGACGTGGATCTCAAGACCGGCCCCTTCGGCATGCTCCGCATCCGTGCCAAGACCATCAACGGTGAGAGCTGGCAACCCAAGACCGGGATCAACCGCGTAATCCCCATCAGCTCTACCCTCCGCCGCCATCTTGATGCCTGGCGCCCCCGCATCGTCCCCGACCGCTGGTACTTTCCCAGCCCTGACGGCCATTGCTGGGATCCGGATAATTTCAGCCGGACCCTGCGGGCGATCAACAAAGCGGCCCATCTTCCATGGGGATGTCTCGACTTCCGCCACACCTTCGGCAGCCAACTCGCGATGAAAGGCGAGAGCCTCTACAAAATCAGTTCGCTCATGGGGAACTCGCCCGACATCTGCCGTCGCCA
>CAYUNS010000091.1:0-8492 GCA_964446155.1 uncultured Tepidisphaeraceae bacterium
GGCTATCGGTCTGCGCCGGCCTCTCGTCTAAAGTGCGTGTCCCGAAATCCAAACTACCCTGGCCGGCCACAATCAGTGAAGGCGCAAGCGGCTGGAAAGATCGGCAGTTACGAGACTCATTGGGCGCGACAGGATTCGAACCTGTGAAGGCAGAGCCATCAGATTTACAGTCTGACCCGTTTGACCACTTCGGTACACGCCCGGGAGATTCAGGGGCGGGAGTATAGGGAGTAAAAGGGGTTGTTGGCAAGAGCGCGGCGGCCGCGTTTGAGTGGGGGGGGATTTTTGTGTATAGTGAATTGCGGGTGCGAAGGCCGCTCGGCTTCGCAGGTGTTTGAGGTGGTCGGGCCATCATCTCGTTGCGAACGTGGCGTCAGCCGTTTTTCCGGCAGGCCGCGGGTGACGAGCCTCGATCCATGATCGATCCATTCCGAAGCTTTCCTCATTCCATTTCCATCATGCCGCCGTCGGGATTCGGGCCTTTATGTGTCCTGAATCGTCCGATGGATTCGATCGTCTTTTCCGCTTCCAAATCATCGAAGAGGTTTTTTGATGCGCAAGGTGTTGCTCTATTCGCTTCTGCTGGTCGCGGGATTGATCGCGAGTCAATTTCTCCCGCGGCAGGAATCCATCCTGCTGCCGATTCGCCTGCTCACAATGGTTGCGCTGGCGTTCATCATGATCCATGTCGGTTACGAGTTCGAGATCGACAAGTCTAGGCCGCGACAATATGTGTGGGATTATGTGGTCGCCGGCACCGCCGCGGCGTTTCCGTGGATTTTCTGCGCGCTGTACTTCGTCTATGTGATGGCCCCGCCGGAGTTGTGGACGCACGGCGATCTGTGGCGTGAATCCTTGCTCGAGGCGCGATTCGCCTCTCCGACCTCGGCGGGCATTCTGTTCTCGATGCTCGCCGCCGCCGGGTTGGGCGCGACGTGGGTTTTTCGCAAGGCCCGCGTGCTGGCGATCTTCGACGACCTCGACACCATCCTGCTGATGGTCCCGCTGAAGATCATGATGGTCGGCCCGAAGTGGCAGCTGGGCGTGATCGTCATTTTCATTCTCGTGTTGCTCTGGCTGGCGTGGCGTTATCTGCATATGGCGAGGTGGCCGATCTCATGGGGTTGGGTCATGCTGTATTCGATCGCGCTCACGACAATGTCGGAAGTCATTTACATCGGTAGCAAGGCGATCGACGCGCAAGTGCCGATCCACCTCGAGGTGTTGCTGCCGGCGTTCGTCCTGGGGTGCGTGCTGGCGCGGCCGGCCGGCGCCGATCCGCACGCCGACGACGCGCAGGAGGGCGTCGAGGAAGGCCCGGAGACGCCGAATGAGCAGCGGGTCTCGACGATCGTTTCCGCCTGCTTCATGGTGCTGGTGGGATTGTCGATGCCGCCGATTTTCGCGGACACGCCGACCGTCGATCCGGCGCTGGCGGGCGAGGCGCACGCAGAAGTGACGCCATCGGAAACGCCGAAGATGCTGTCATACGAAGGCGCATCCCTCGAAGCGCTGGCGAAGAAACGTGCGTTCCCCGGATGGGGCATGGTCGCCGCGCATGTCGTGGCGATCACGTTCCTGTCGAACCTCGGGAAGATGTTCCCGGCATTCTGCTATCGGCGGGAGGTGTCGATTCGTCAGCGGCTGGCGTTGTCGATCGGCATGTTCCCGCGCGGCGAGGTCGGCGCCGGCGTGCTGGTCGTCAGCCTGGGCTACGGCCTGGGCGGCCTGTCGCTCACGGTGGCCGTGCTGTCACTGGCGCTGAATCTGCTGCTGACGGGTGTGTTCATCGTGATCGTGAAGCGCATCCTCGCCGGCGACAGAGCCTTGAACTGAATCCGCCCGGCGCGGGGCGGAAATCCGTTTGGCCCAGTCGAGATAAGTTTTCCGGTTTTCTCTTCCCTTGAGTTGCTCCCGGATCGCCGATACAATCCGGCCCCGCCTGCCCGGGAGAAAAGCGACATTCATGAGCGATAAAGCCGAACACCCACCCATCCCCGAAGCCTTTGCCGCACTCGGGGTGCGTCCTTCCATTCTTCGTGGACTCGCGGAAGCGAGCTTCGTCACGCCGTCTGAGATTCAGGCGCTGCTCATTCCCCCGGCGTTGGAGGGGGGCGACCTCCTCGGGCAGGCCCGCACGGGGACGGGCAAGACGGCGGCATTTGGGATTCCCGTTCTTCAGAAAGCGGTCAAGGGAGAAGCCTTTCAGGCCATCATCCTGGTCCCCACACGCGAGTTGGCGGTGCAGGTGGAGGCGGAGCTGAAGCGCATCGGGCAGTTCACGCCGATCCGCACCCTCGCCGTTTTCGGTGGGCAGAGAATCGCCGCCCAGATGAAGTTCCTCAAGCACGGGCCGGAGATTCTCGTCGGCACGCCGGGACGGGTGATCGATCTGCTCGAGCGCCGCATCATCCATTTCGACAACATCCGGTTCGTCGTGCTTGATGAGGTCGATCGCATGCTCGACATCGGGTTCCGGGACGACATCCGCAACATCCTGTCGCGCGTCAGGGGCGTGCGGCGGCAGTTGCCGCGGGACGCGGGCAACGAAACCGACGGTGCGGGCGATTCCTCCTCCGATGTCGCGGTCACCACGCATCAGACCATCTTCGTGTCCGCGACGTTCAGCGATGAGATCGAGCGGCTGGGCCGGCGCTACATGCGCGAGCCGGTCGTCAAGCTGATCGCGCCCGGCGCCGATGACAAGCCGACGGTTGAAAAGGTCGAGCAGTTTTATTTCTCGGTGCAGCCGTGGGACAAATACCACCTGCTGCGAATGCTTCTCCAGCAGGAGAACCCGGACCTGGCCATCATCTTCTGCAAGACCAAGCGCGGCGCCGAGAAGCTCGCGAAGAAGCTTCATGCCGACGGCATCCAGTGCCGCGAGATTCACGGCAATCTGGCGCAGAACAAGCGCGATCGCGTGATGAAGGGGTTCCGCAGCGGGAAATTCGATGTGCTCATCGCCACCGATCTCGCCAGTCGCGGCATCGATGTCGCGGACATCAGCCACATCATCAATTACGACATTCCCGACGACCCGGAGGTGTATGTCCATCGCGTCGGTCGCACCGCCCGGATGGGCGCGGCCGGACGGGCGTTCACTTTCGTCACCCACGAGCAGGGGGATGCCCTGACCAAGGTGGAATCGCTCATCAACATGGTGGTTCCGCAGGCCACCATCGAGGGCTTCGAGCCTCGACCGGCTCCATCGGACTGGACCGATCTTCCTCCCGGATCGTTGCCGGTGGGACCGTCCAAGCCGATCATCAGCCGCTTCGAGCGTCCGTTCGGCGCCACCGCCTCGGCGGTTTCGGCCGAAGCGCCCGCGCCCCTTCCTCCGCGCACCATCGGCAGCAAAATTCCCATCAATCGCAGGCATCGTCGGCGCAGGTAGCCGCGCGACGGATTCGGACAGGTTCAAGGCTTCTCTACCGCCGTTCCGGCGCTTCTTCGGCGGGCGCCTGCGGGACCATCACGAAGTAAGGCGTTTTTGGCTCTTCACTGGGAGGCACGAACGCCGGCATGGGGTCGCCTTTCACTTCGAGGCTCCGAATGTACCGATAAACCGCCCGCAGGTCCGCATCGCTCATCGAATGGAGCGTGCTCCAGGGCATCGGGGGACGGGACATGCGCGCCCGCAGCACCGCCGTCCACATATCCTCGTCGAAATCCCTGGCGAAAAGGCGCAGGTTCGACCCGTAGCTGGTTCCCCAGGGTCCGCGAAATCCGATCGGCAATCCCGTCAGCCACTGGCTTTCAGGAATGCTCAGCCCCTGCTGCATGAAGCCCGGCGTGTGGCAATCATTGCAGCCGGCCACCAGAACGAGGTATCGGCCGGCCTCCTCCGGCGTCGCGCCGGCAATGCGCGGCGATGTCTCCCCGCCCGTGGTTTCCGCGATGTTCTCATTTTCCGCCGCCGTCATGTTCCGCGATCGCATCGTGTCGATCGCCACTCCAATCGCGATCCCGCACAGGACTCCGCCGATGAACACGCCACGTGGTTTATTCTTCAGAAAATTGATCATCATGGGAAGGTTCTCCCGTATGGTTTGAATGGATGAGGGTATTCATCGGCATTGTCCGATCTCGTCCAACAGTTGTGCGGAGGCGTCTTCGCGCGCCCGCAA
Organism: uncultured Tepidisphaeraceae bacterium; assembly: GCA_964446155.1. GTDB lineage: Bacteria > Planctomycetota > Phycisphaerae > Tepidisphaerales > Tepidisphaeraceae > CAYUNS01. The sequence goes on from CAYUNS010000091.1 coordinate 4,131, forward strand.
CCATGGCTTGCTTTGGTGTCCGATAATCCGCGAGCGATTCGTCAAAGGCCGCGCCGTCGATACAGGCCGATGCGATCTTTTCCTCCGCGGGCGAAATCACGACGGATATTTCCTCAAGGTGTTCCGCGCGGTGGTAAAGTTTGGCTTCAGTTCTTCTGAAGGATGAGCCAATGACCGATCTGATTTTCCTCGTGAAAGATACGTTTCCCCAGGCCGCCCACAGCCCCGAATTACTGCTGGGCGCTGGACTCATGCTGGGCGCGTCCCTTTTCGCATACGCCGTTACCCGAAGCAAGGAATGCCTCGTCTGCGCGTTCGCGACGGTGCTTTACCTGATCCCGCTGCTTCAATCATGAAAAATGGCGTATTCACCGGAGGGGGCTTACAGGTCCTCGCGCGGAAGGAGAGGCATGCGTGTTCCGGGAGATCGATGGATCACCCAGGGAAGCGTCATCCCGACAAACAGCAGCAGCACGCCTGCCGGCAGGATGAACACCCGTCCCGGCCAGGGGCCTAATGCGTCGATGATCGTCGGCTGGCCGGGCAATGCCCTGCCGAGGTATCCATAGTTGAATCCAAAGATCAGATTGATCGGCAGGATGAGAAGCACATAGAGCAATCCTCCCGCGCTCGCGATGCGCCATTCCGCCCAGCCCGGGCGAAATCGCCTCGCGATCAGGTCGTACAGGGCGCTGCCCACCACGCTCGCATGCGTTGCCCAGAACAACCAGAATCCGATGCGTCCCGGTCCATCCTTCAGGTCGGGGGTGAGGAATCCCCACGCGCTCAATCCGATGCCCCAGTAATATAGCAGCGCCCTCCAGCGCCGTCGGGCGGTGATGATCGCGATCGGCGCGATGATCGACCCCAGGTCGCACAGGTGCAAAGGCCAGGAGTGTTCTTTGCTGAAGTTCGAGGGCAGCAGCCAGTAGCCGTTGGTGAGAATCGCGACCGCGATCCCGATCGCCGCCAGCGCCCGATCCAGCGTTCTCGCCTGCCCTCGCGCATCGAGTCTTCGGCGCGCGGCGATCAGTCCGATCATCATGAAACCGAACACCGCCAGCACGCCCGCATGAAAGCGCCCAAACGGCTGAAATGTGTCCCACGCCGATCCGTCCATCACCCCCGATTGTGCAGAATCACCTCGTCTTTGCCAGTTGCCGGTTTGCGTTCCATGGCAACATTGTCCCGCAAATGCGATAGAATGAATGGAGCCGATCACTGGAAGCCCGCATGACCCGGATTGCCGATCAATCTTCATACCTGCTCATCGAGGACCGTCTCGATTCCGTCGGGCAGCGCTATCGCGTGCAGCAAATGGCGCGTGGGGCGATGTTGTGGGCCGCGACGGCGATCGTCGCATCCGCCGCCGCGGCGATGCTGGCTCATTTCATCGGAGTGGCGACGGAAGGACGTAGTGCATGGCTTACGGTGATTCTGATCGCCTGGATCGCCTCGATCGTTCTCGCGGCGATGGCATGGCTGGTTCGCCCGCTGCTGATGCGGCCCCGGCCGGTTGAAGTCGCCCGGCTGATCGAATCGCGCGTCCCCGGTCTGCACAACGGGTTGACCAACAGCGTGCTGTTGGCGCGGGCGGATGATCTTCAGACAAATCCCTGGCTGGGCGAGATTCTCGATGAAGTGCGCGGCCGAACCGAAGCGGTGAACATTCACTCGGCCATCCTGTGGCGCGACCTGCGCCCGCTGGCGATCCGCCTGGGCGCGGTCGTCGGCCCCGTGCTGCTGCTCGTTCTTGCTTTCTCCGGCGTCTTCGCGCACGGCGCGAACCAGCTCTTCTCGCCGCGGAGCTTTGTTCCGCGCGTCGGTGTCATGGAGATCGTGGAGGTCCAGCCGCAAAACGCCACGCTCATCGCCGGTCATCCGCTTGAAATCTTCATCCTCGCGCGCGGCGAGGTCACACCGGCGCCGAAGGCCGGTATCTTCTTTGACAACGACATTCCCCCCGCGGAGGTCACCGGCGTGGCCACGCCCGAGGGGCTTTGGCGCTACGCCTATCGCCTCGATCATCTCGACGCGCCGTTGCGTTTTCGTGTCGAGGTCGGCGGAAGCCAAAGCCCGTGGTATCCCGTTCATGTTGTCCGCACGATCAATCTCACCGAGATGTCCCTGCGCATCGTCTCCCCGCCTTATACGCGGCAGGAACCGCGCGTGCTGACGCTGAAACAGGACCAGGTCGCCGCGACGCGAATCGACGTGCCGCAAGGCAGCGCGATCGAGATCGCGGCCTCGGTCGATGCGCCCGTGGATGCCGCGATGCTGCAAGTCGACGACGCACCGCCTCTCGCGATGAATTCCGTGTCGGGCGCGCATCGTTTCGTGGGCGAGTTCACCGTCGCCGGCGACACATCCGTGTCGATTCTGCTCGCGTCGGAATCCGGGCAGATTCTCGCGCGCCTGCCGGAGGGTGATTTGCGGATTCACAGCACAACCGATGCTCCGCCACGCATCGAGATGAAGTGGCCGACATCGGATGTCGTCGTTCCGCCGGATCGCGAGTTGACCATCGAAGCCATGCTGCATGACGATCATGGGTTGACGTGGTCCTCGGTGCAGATCATCGGCGAGGAGGGGCGCGTTTTTCCGGTCGCATCCAGTGTGCTGGACGGTTCTCCAAAGGAACACGCGATTTCGACGCCGCTCAATCTCGAACCCGCCCAGCGCAGGCATGGGCAATCCATTCGCATTCGCGTCGAGGCCCGCGACAACCGTGACCTTCGGCCGGTCGTTTCCGACGGCATCGCCCAAACGACGCAATCGGGCGTCCATGAAATCAGGTTCCGCGATCCGGAGATCATCGCCGCCGAGCGGAAAGATCGCTTCGACCAGCTTCGCGAACGATTGATGGACATGCTCAAGCGCCAGCAGTCACTGCACACGCAGGCCATCGCGTGGAAAATGTCGGACCCCGCGCCGATGGAGAAGATCTCCACCGGTCAATCCGAGCTGCGCGAGTTGATGCGGACAACCGCGGAAGAGTTCACGTTCGACGAATCCGACAGGATCGTTCAGAAAACCCTGCTCCTGCTGGTGCATAACACCGCCGGGGATGCCGTCGATCTCTCCGCCGCCGCCGCGATCGAACCCGTTGAAACCGAACGCCGGGCGCTTTCCTCCCGGCTTCAGGCCCGTCAGCGCCGCATCATCGACACGATCGAAAGCCTGCTGGCGATGCTGAACGCCTCCGCGCCGCCGGCAACCCGGCCTGCCGTCCGCGAAGGCGGCGACATGCCCACTCCCGCCGAGGCTTACAAAAAACTCGCCGACACCCTCGAGCATTTCATGAAGGAGGAGCAGCGCATCCTCGATCAATCCGCGCCACTCGTGAAAAAGCCCGTCGATGATTTTTCCGACAAGGATAAAAAGTTGCTCGAGGATCTGCTGATGGCGCAGGAAAAACTCGATGCCTTCATGCAGGAGAAAGTCAGCGATTTCTCGAAGCTCGCCGAGCAGGACATGGCCAACGCATCGCTCCTGAAGGAGATGATGGAAGTCTACAGCGAAGTCACCATGGCCAGGGACGCGCTGAAGAAGGACGCCATCGAGATCGCCGTCGCGCACGAGGAATCGGGATTGGAGTTGGCTAAGGAAATCAGCAGCAACCTGGAGAAATGGCTGATGGAGGATCCCGACCGCATCAAGTGGACCATGGAGGATCCGCTGGAGAAGGTCGATACGCCGATGGCCGAGCTTCCCGCGGAGCTTGAGGACATGATCGGTGAACTGATGGAGGAACAGGAGGATCTTTTCGAGGAAATGGAGGACGCCAACGCCAACTGGACCGACAGTCTCGACAAAGGCGCCGGCTGGGACGCGATGGATGGACCCATCGCCAACATGAGCGCCAAGGGCGTCACCGGCAACCAGCTTCCCAACAACAACGAAATGGGCGGACGTGCCGGGGAAGGGCGATCGGGCAAATCCCAGGGCGAATTCGTCGAAGAAACCGCCTCCGGCAAGGGAGGCCGCAACACCCCCACGCGTCTCGATCCCACCGCGTTTCAGCAGGGTCAGATCAAGGACCAAAGCACCGATCCCGTCGGCGGGGCCACCGGCGGTGGCAAGGTCTCCGGGCAGGGCGGCGCCGGTCTCGAAGGCCCCGTCCCTCCCGCGCTCCAGCAGGAAATGCAACGCCTCGCACAGAAGCAGGCCCAGATTCGCAATGCCGCCGAGCGGCTGAATCTGCAATACCAGCTTGGCCGCTATGACAACTTCAAGCTCCTTGAATCGATCGCCCTCATGCGCCGCGTCGAATCCGACGTGAAATCCAACCGCTACCAGAACGCCCTGCGCCGGCGGGATGTCATGCTCGATGCGATGGAAACCAGCCATCTTCTTCTGAGC
>CAYUNS010000091.1:8502-16528 GCA_964446155.1 uncultured Tepidisphaeraceae bacterium
TCCATGTCCAGCAGGACACCAGTCCCCCCCTCAGCCGAAAACTCGAGGACGACCTCTCCGACGCCATCAACGCCGACCTCCCGGCCGCGTGGTCCGACGCGCTGAAGGAATATTATCGAAAGCTCGCAGAGCAATAGCGGACGGGGGGATTCTTCCTTAACTCGTCCGCCGGCGGATTTCCCGTGCGATTTGATATGCCATAAGCTCATTGCGCGTTCGGGAAACGATGTAGGCGAACACCCATCCGAGCCATAGCCGCCTCACGACAATCGGGATCCACCGTGTGGTCCATTGTCCCCGGACGGCGATATGCAGCAGGCTCCGGTTATCGCCCATCGGCTCGAGGCGCAGGCTGAGCATATGTGGAAATCCCGATCGAGGGCCACGATGGGAAAGATCACTGAACGCGAATCCCTCTCCCTCACGCCACCGCAGGATTCGGCCGATTCGCTCGACGTGAAAACATCCGTACCGGTGCAACAGGCGCAGGTGTGCGCCTTGTCGCGGAATCCCGCTCACATGGATGGCGGCATGAAAGTAATCATGGGATGCGTATCGTCGAAAATCCCGCAACTGTCCCCATGCACTGCCGATCGACAGCGCCAGCGGGATTGTCGCCTGGCAATGCACCCGTCCATTGGATTCCGCGTGAATGATCATTGACGGTGCTCTGAGTCGGCCGCGGCGATGCTGGGGCGGCCGGGCGATATCGTGTCCGTGTCGTGGGCCGTTGCCCTATATCTCTCCGCCTTGGCAGCCATTCCTTGCAGCACATGCCCGTGCAACAGATGGACGACATGCTCTTCCACGGGTTGCCAGGCCCATCGGGGATGGAGCAGCGGGCGATAGCGGGTGGTGAGCGTGATGCGCGTCTGAGCGTCATCCATGGCATTAAAACGAAATCCACCGTCGATGAGGCGCACCGAATAATCTTCAAACATTTCCTGCTCGACGACCGTGAACTCCAGGACTTCGAGCGGCCGCCGGTGGGTGACCTCCTTGGTCAGTCGGCCGCGCGAGTAGACGCACGTCTTGCGATCTCCAACCGCGTTGGTTTGTCCGATGGTGTATTGCGGGCGGCGAAGGCCCACCCACAGCAGCCAGGGCGGATCGTGCGTCACTTCCTCATAGAACATCACGCCATCCCACGCCGCCGGAAGCGGCGCGCGAATTGTTCGACTTGTCTCCACGACGACAACCGGCGCCTGCGGCAGGCGCAATTCGACGCCGGCCACCGCCGCCGGAAAAAGAAACAACAGCACGATCGGCAGCCATTGACGTTGACCCCAGCGGGAGCGCTTCAACGCCGTTCTCAGAATCATTCCCGCCAGCACGCTGACGACGAGGGGAATGATCGCCATGGCAAACAGGATCAACATGCAGAATATCCCGCTTCCACCGCCCAGGGTGACGCCAATCAGGCAGGCGATTATTGCCAGCCATCCCACACCAATGGCGGCCGCTTTGCCTACCCGCACCGTATAGCCCACGATGCCGCCGATCATCACCGGAATGGCGAGGGTCACCGCCCATCCGAATCCCATCATCGGGATCAGCATCGCATACGCGGCAAGTCCCAGAGCCGCCGCCAGCAGGTATCCGGGCAGCCAGTAGCGCCACCAGATGAACGGCGGCTTGGTGGTGTAAGTCGATGGATTGGAAGGGTCGAATGCCCGGCCGCACTCGGGGCATTGATCGGAGGGCAGATGATCGAGCACATAAAAGCAATTCAAACATCGCTTCACGGGATCGGACGATAAGCGTTCATGCTCCGTGTGCTTCATGGTTTTGACTGGATTGCGAAGACATTTGGATTCAACATGGATTTGTGGTCTCGAATCGATATCGGAGAAGGACAGCATACAGGATGATTTCTCATTCATGAACGACGTGGTCGATTTTTTCCTCCGATCAAACATGCTAAGATCGGCCGATTCCTTAACCCGGGTCGTAAAAAGCATGAAGCTGAAGATCATCGATGGCGAGAAGTCCGAAGCCCCCTGGTATGCGGGCGGGCTGAAGTTCACCTGCACCCAGTGCGGCAATTGCTGCACCGGCGGGCCGGGATATGTCTGGTTGACGCGAGAGGAGATTCGGCGGCTCGCGACGTTTCTCAAGCTTACGCCGGAGGAAACCGTCGAGAAATATTGCCGCAAGATCAACGGCAGGTTTTCGCTCAAGGAACATCGCAACTCGCGCGGCGAGTATGACTGCATCTTTCTGACCGAGGAAAAGGTCGAGAAGCGTACCACCGACGGGGAGAAGATCGTCCTCACCCGTCGCGGATGCCCGGTCTATCCGGTGCGTCCGTTGCAATGCCGCACCTGGCCGTTCTGGCCGGAGAATCTCACCAGCGAGGAGGAATGGGATCATCTTTCCCGGCGCTGTCATGGGATGAACCACGGGCGGAAGTTCAGCCTGGATGAAATTCATGAAATCCGCGATGCCCGGGATTGGCCGGAGCGCCCGCCCACCTCGCGAAGCGGACGTGGGAAATGATCTCCATCCCGGCGGCACAAGGTCCGCGACACAGGGCAAACGAGGCGCTTCGATGAACCGCTGGCTGGCACGATTCGGCTTTTCCTTTATCATCCTTGCCGCCGTTCTGGCGTGGGAGGGATATCGCGCGTCGGGTGCCTCGGCCGGCACGCTGCGCATCGCGATGTTCCTCGTTGGCGCGGCGATCCTGTTCGTCCTCGGATTGATCGGTGTGCGCGCCCGGCATCGGGAGAAATGAGCCTGTGAGTCCATCCATTCTCAGCTCTCGCCGACGAAATGATCTGGATGTTTTCGTTCGTAGCCGCCGTTTCATCCATTCTGTATTCTCTCTGCGGGAGATGATCCATTCGTTTTCAACGCGGCCGGATGATGTTCGCGCGGATGGGATCATTCCATGACGCAGGCAACCGGGAAGGATTGCGCAATCGTGAGCAATTGTTGGCTGGGGGTGTTGTGTGTCCTGTGTCTCGCAACCGTTTTGTCCGCCGCGCCACCGGACGCCTCGGCGCCGCCGGACGCGCCCGCGATTGAACGCGCCCACGTGTTCGATCCGCTCCTTGCCGATCCGCGTTGGCCACGATTTTCCGTCTCGTATCTCGTCTATGACGGCGACGGCGAGGAACTTTTCGATCACGTCGGCGCCACCAATTTCGGATACCCTTTCTCCTTCCTTCGCTTTGAGGGCGCCGGCGGGGAATGGGACATCGGCCTGCATGCCGGTGTCTTTGCGATCTTCGACATGGATGCGGATTCGACGGATCTCATCAACGCCGATTACTTCGTCGCCGCCGCCGCGAGCTATCGCCGCGGCGATTTCTCCCTTCTCGGCCGCATCCTGCATCTCAGCGGGCATCTCGGCGATGAGTTCATCCTGCGAAATCCGGATATTGAGCGCATCAATCTGGCATATGAAGGGATAAGCTTGCTCGCGTCCTACGACCTTAATCCGTCGGTGCGCCTTTACGGCGGCGGTGAATACTGGATCGGCAGGGATCCGGGGAGCCTCGATCCGTGGACGATTCAATACGGCGTCGAGTTGCGATCCCCGCGCGCATTCCTGGGCGATTCGCTCAGGCCGGTCGCCGCCGCCGATGTGAAGCATGTGCAGGAGACCGACTGGGACGCCAATGTTTCCCTTCGCGCCGGCGTGCAGCTCGAAGGCGGGCGGTTGCCCAACAACATGCAACTCCTGGTCGAATACTACAACGGCCATTCGCCCAACGGGCAGTTGTTCAATCGGGAAATCGAATATATCGGCATCGGTCTGCACGTTTTTTTCTGATGCCCGCCCTGGCAATGCCCGCCGGCGGCTCGCCGGTTTTTAGGAAAGACATTCGTGAAATCGCATCGCATCTTTTCAATGGTTGTGACGGTGGTTTTTCTGCTCCCCTGCATGGCGGTGGCGCAAGACAGCCGCTTCATCGAAGGCTATGCCGCCGCACTGATCGCGCGCGAGTTCGGACTGGACGCGACGCGCGTCAGGGTGGACACGGGCACGGTCACGCTTGATCTGTCCGGCACGCCCGAGGACGAGCACCCGCGGATCATCGAGCTGTTGCTGGCGGTGGAAGGCGTCGAGCTGGTGCAGATCGTCACGGATGGACATCGCACCGAAGCGTTCGCCGATCCCGAGGAGACGCCGGCGCCGGCGGCGCTGGATCCGCTGAATCTCGGCTATGTGCGGGTCTCCGCGCCGTCGCGATATCCATCGGGACGCAGGCGCATCTTCGAGCCGCTGATCGCCGACCCGCGTTGGCCGCATTTCTCCGTGGCTTACCAGGTCTTCATGAATGATGACGAGCTTGAGAATGTCGGCTCGGCGTCACTTGGTGAGACCTACAGCTTCTGGCGATCCAGGCCCACGAAATACGGCCAGATCGAATTCGGCCCGCAGGCGGCCGTCTTCGCCATCTTCGACTTCGACGGACCGTCCAATGATCTCATCAACGCCGACTATTTCGTCGCCGGATATCTCAGCTATCGCTACCGCGCCTTTTCCTCGATGTTCCGCGTCCTTCACCAAAGTTCGCATCTCGGCGATGAATATCTGCTTCGGGAGGACATCGAGCGTGTGAACCTCAGCTATGAAGCGGTCGATCTGCATCTTTCCTATGATCTGTCCAACGCGATCCGCATCTACGTCGGTGGCGGGGCGCTGATCAACAAGGAGCCGGACGACCTCGAAAGCTGGGGGGTGCAGTATGGCTTTCAACTGACCAGTCCCGTCACGTTTTTCAATGACTATGTGCGCCCCATCGCCGCCGCCAATTTCAGCGCGCGCGAAGCCAACGGATGGGAACCCGACATCTCCGCCCGGGCGGGCTTCCAGATTGAAAGCCCGCGCACCGATGACCTGATCCAGATTCTCATCGAATACTTCAACGGCAAATCCCCCAACGGCCAGTTCTATGACCGTGATCTCGAGTACCTGGGCATTGGTCTGCACATTTATTTTTGACCTCGCTTCGCCTGATCGCAAAGACGATTCCCCCATCTTCCATCCGCAAGATGCGGAAACGTCGATTGACGCGGAGAGGGGTTCGATCTACACATTGAGGTGTGGCGAAACCGATCGATGATGATTATGACGACGACGCCGACCTCGACGAGCACGAATGGCCGGATGAATCGGATGCCGAAGGCATCGCCTCGGTGGACACCGATCCCTGTCCATTCTGCGGCAAGGCCGTCTATGAGAAGGCCGACGTTTGCCCATATTGCCACAACTTCATCTCGTTCGAGGAGACTCACCGGCGATATCCGATATGGGTGATGATCGGCGCGGTCCTGGCAATGCTGGGGGTGCTGGCGTGGGTGTTGTCGTGACGGCTGCGGTCACGGTTCGTCCGTCTCCTCCTCTTCATGGTTTTTCGGGGCGATGCCGATCAGCTCATTGTCGTATTGCTCCTCGAGCTTCCGAACGGTTTCGGCAAGGTCTTCGTCCTTGTCGATGGCTTCGGAGACCTGAATTTCCCATGCGGTTCCCGCCTCGCGGAGCGACGCGAAATCGACGGGCTGATTGACGATGAGCGAAAGCCGGCGTGAGACGGCCTGGATGCTGAGGGGATTGACGCCCTGGAGATATCCGGGAATTTCCGCCGCAATGCTGAGCATCTCGATCCTGCGGCGGCGGCTGAGCGTGAGAAGATAGGTCGCGAAGCTCGCCGGGCCTTCGTAGTCGCTGGGACGCATCCCGTGCGCCTGGATCAGCGGGAGCAGCGAGCGCTCCGAGACCGATCCATAGAGACGCGGCTCGCGCGTGTGGGGAACGGTTCCCCCGAAGCTGCCGATGAAGATGATCCGTTTCACGCCCAGCCGATCGACGACATCGAAGATGCACTCGGCGAAGCCCGGCCAGTTGAGGTGCGGCTCACTGCCGATGAAGAACGCCATGTTCGCGGGCGGATCGGCGTAAAAATCGTTTCCCGGCAGCTCGAATTCGGTGACGAGGCCGTTTTCATATTTCGCGTGCGGTCGAAACAGCGCCGCGATCTCCATCGATCCGGGGATGCTGTCGATGTAATACCCGGCCGGCTCGATCCGCGCGACGGCGACGAGATCGCGCCCCTGCATCATGTGCTTTACCGTTCCGGTCGAAACCAGCCCGCCGTCCATCCAGCCGGTCAGCGCCAGCAGGAGCGTGGCGCCCTCCATGCGCGGCTCATTCAGAATCGTGAGGGATTGCTTTGACATAATGGGAGTATATGCCTTCCGGTTGAATGCTTCATCGAGGGATCGCTTCGTCACACGTTGTGCAGATCGCGGAAATCCACGAAGCGGTTCCAGTCGAACAGCTTCATTCCATGCTTTCCAGTGCGGATGTGATAGGCGCGCGGCGGAACGACAAGGGACGCATCCGCCGGTGGGGATTGCTCGAAGGCGACGGGGGCGTGGCCCCAGAGCGCATAAGCGGGGGAGGCGTGAACAAGGGAGAGAAATTCACCGGTGGGATCGGCCCAGTGATCGTCGGTGGCGCTGGTGACATACAGCGCGCGCGGAGCGATGAGCGCGAGCAGCATGTGCTGATCGATGGGCAGATCGTTCTCGCGATCATTGTAATTCTTGAAATTGCCACAAAACCAGTGGGGGAACCTGTGGTTGATCAGGGCGACGGTTTCACCGAACCACCGGCGGCTGAGCGCCGCGCCGCCACAACCGGAGTTGTTGGAGATGGTGAGGGCGAAGCGCGGATCTTCCGACGACGCCCACAGCGCCGTTTTCCCGCCGCGCGAGTGTCCCACGACGGCGACGCGATCGGCGTTCACGCGCGGCTCGGTCTCGAAATAATCCAACGCGCGGCTTGCGCCCCATGCCCACGCCGCCGGCGCCCCCCAGGCGTTGGGGGGACGGGAATCGGCATCGCCTTCAAACAGTTGGATGACGCCTTCGCCAAAGCGGTCGGGGTCATCGGGCGCAAGCTCGCCGTAGTTGAAGGCGGCCGCGCCGTATCCGCGCGCGACCAGCATCTCCGCCGGCCAGAAATCGGAACGCACCGCGCGGGTGGGATCGATGTGGCTCGTCGACCGATTGTTGATCAGGAGAAAAACAGGAACAGGTTCCCTGGAGGCGTTCGGCAAAAACAGCACCACCTCAAAGCGATGCGACCGAGGCCCGTGCCTGCTGTGGATGGCGATGCGCTTGAGCGTCGCGGCGCCGTCCATCGCGACGGGGTCTTCTTCGATCAGCTCGAATCGAAGCCGTTCGGGTTTTCCCGGCGAGCGCCCGAAGACATGCTCGCGAAACAGCTCGATGATTTCCGCGCGGCGCGATGCCCATTGCTCGATCGTCGTGACGCGCGATCCTGTTGAAAGGCGCATCAGGTCGGGCAATTCGTAGGGAGGCACTTTCGCTTCGTCGTAATTCGGTTCCACTGGAGCGGGCATGGCGGCAGTGTAGCGGAATTGAAACGGTTTCGTCGATGGATGTTCCGCCCTTAGGCGCGGGCAAAGGCATGGTCATCGAGGGGATGACCATGCCTTTGCCGGGCTTTTTGAGGGGGAAACGCGATTACGAGCCGACGCCGCCGGGAAGGAATCCTTCGAGCTTTCGCGCCCGTACCGGGTGCTGGAGCTTGCGGATCGCCTTGGCTTCGACCTGCCGGACGCGCTCGCGCGTCACCTTGAAGATGCGCCCGACCTCTTCGAGCGTGTAGGTGTAACCGTCGCCGATGCCGTAGCGCAGCTTGATGATCTCGCGCTCGCGGTAGGTCAGCGTCTTGAGCACCTGCTCGATCTTGTCCTTGAGCATTTCCTGCGTCGCGGACTCGACGGGATTGTCGGCTTTCTCATCCTCGATGAAATCACCGAAGTAGCTGTCCTCCGATTCGCCGACCGGTCGGTCAAGGCTGATTGGATGACGCGATATCTTCAGCACGCGACGGGTCTCGGAGACGCTCATCTTGGCGCGCTTGGCGATTTCCTCGATGGTCGGTTCCCGACCAAGCTCCTGCATGAGCTGCTTGCTGATGTTGCGCAGCTTGCTCATCGTTTCGATCATGTGGACCGGGATGCGGATCGTCCGGGCATGG
>CAYUNS010000092.1:0-8186 GCA_964446155.1 uncultured Tepidisphaeraceae bacterium
CGGGCAGTTGCCCCTTGAGATCCACCACCCGCACGGACCGCATCGCGGCCTGCGATCCCAGCGAGTCCAGGTCGAATCGCCTGATCGACTCGATCTGATCCCCGAAGAAATCGACGCGCACCGTCAGCCCCACCTGATCGCCGGCGCCCTCGAACTCGCCGGGGAGATAGATATCGACAATCCCCCCGCGCACCGCGAAATCACCGGGAACCTCCACCTGATCCAGCCGGTTGTATCCGTGATCCGACAGCCAGACGATCAGTTTCTCCGGCTCCAGCGCCTGCCCCGGCTCCAGCGTCCACATGAGATGTCGCAACTGGTCCCGCGACGGCACCGACTGCATCAGCGCCTGGATGGGCGCGACCATCAGGCGGTTGCCCACAGGTTGTTCCGAGGTCTTCTTCCCGCCTTCCGCGAGCCGCGCGATGAACTGCATCCGGTTCGAGACCTGCTCCTCGCTCACCCGTCCGAGGCCGCCGCCCAGCTCCAGCGCCGGCAGCGCCTCGGGGCGATGGCCATGAAACAACTCCATGTCGTCGGAAATATCATCCGATTCATCCAGATGCCCGCACACCACCAGCACCGGCCGGTCAAGCTGCTTTTCCAGCGCGGCCGTCACCACGGCGAGGCTGCTGCCCCACAGACCCGACGCCGACGCCGTGTTGGATGCGGACAGAGCCTGTATCAATTCAGTGACGGGGCGCGCAGCGGCAAGCCGACCGAGGGCGTCGGGAGTGGGTTGATTCATAAGTGGAACTATCCTAGCGCTGAGCCGGCATCGCGTAAAGCGGCCCGGCCGAACCCCCCGCATTTTTTAATTTCCAGGACAATGCTTCCAGGGTGATTTCCCCAAGGCGACTTCCAATGCCTCAAAGACGGACCGGGAGACTGTCCCGACCGCCTGCTTCCTGCCGCAGTGACGCCCTTCCTCTTGTCCCGTTTATCGGCGACGACGCAACGCAATCAGCCCGCCCATGGCCAGCAGGCTGATGGTCGAAGGCTCGGGAATCACCTCGCCGATGAAGACCCACTCCATTGCGCGCCCCGCGGCCACGGGCGACACATCCGTCGTGCCCACCAACAGATACCGTCCTTGCGGCGTGTAGGGTGAACCGCTGAAGTCACTGTCCAGAACCCACTGGAATTCGCCCGTGTTCCTGGGAACGGAATTGTAGAACGTCAGCGCTGAAGCCACCGCGCCGGCGTCGGTGTGATCGTTGTCGGTGTCATCATCCCACCACAGCCTTGGATAGCCCGCAACGCCGTCGTTGTTCAGGCTGGATTGAATGGTTCCGCCCGCCCAGTCGTTGTAGCTGACCCACACTTCATGGATGCGGATGCTCGCCCAATCCTCTCCAAAATCAAACCAGGCACTTCGATCCGAGGTATAGGACGGCACACCGGCGCCTTTGCCGCCGCCTTCGTTGATGTAAATCTGCTTGGTTGCGTCATAGGTGAAATCCAGCGACGCGGGCTGATCGTCGAACGCCCCGAGTGGGTTGTAACCATTGCTTCCGACGGCGATGGGAGTGATCCCAACCAGCGCGCCGTTCGACGCGGAAACCCCCGCGAGCAGCGCCGCCGCTCCCAAAACACCGCTCCATCTCCATGACTCGTTCATACCATCTCCCTTCTGTTGGATGTGCAGGCATAACCCCAATCCGCAATCGCATTACCCCCTTTTCCGTCGCCGCAGCCCCATCAGGCCCGCGAGGGCGAGAAGACCGGCGGCCGAAGGCTCGGGAACAACGTGAATCAGCCCGTTGCCGACGAAAAAGGAATCAAGCTCACCGCTCGAATTGACGGCATACAAGCCGTCATACAATGATGCGGCGGTCGTCGATCCGTAATAACCGGCCGCCAGGGATTGCCCACCGACGATCAACGCGCCAACGGTCTCGATGCCGTCCGCGACGCTGATCCTGCCGTTGAGAACTCCGTCGGCCAGAAGCCTCAGCGCCGAAAGGTCGTTGATCACGTCGATCTCATCATCAAAACCGGCGCCGGCGACCCGAATGTCGAGCAACGCGCCGTTATGCACCACCGCATCGCCATCGCCGATGGATGAGTTGTAGACGCCATCGCCGACCTGGAGGATGCCACCGCCGACATGCGTGTCCCCGGTGATATTGTTGTCGCCGGTGAGCACCAGCGTGCCGGTTCCCGCCTTGGTCAATCCACCGACGCCGGTGATCGCGGCGCCGATGCCGTTCACGTTTGTTCCAGCCGTCCACACGATGCCTTCGACATCGCCGAAATTGAGGACGCCGGCATTTCCATTCGCATCGCCGGCCGCGCCGAAGTGATTATTGGTTCCGGTGAACATCACCCCGCCGCTCTGCACGGTCAGGATGCGGCCGGCCCCGATGACGGAGGTTCTGTTGCTGTTGTTCTGCTTGAGCGAGTTGATGCTCAGATCCTCGTTGAGAGCTCCGACCTCGTTGACATTCAGATTCACGTCGGCCGCCGCGGTACCCGTGTACTCGCCGGAACGGAGAACGCGGAATCCTTCTTCCGGGTCATAGGTGGCAAATCCGCCAAGGCCGAGATTGCTCACATTCGTCGAACTCGCCATCCAAGGAATGATCCGCATGCTCGTGCCGGACGTTGCCGACTGCCCGACAATCAGGCTGTCGGCGTTGTCGGCGTGAAACTCCGCCGTGGACTCGAGCTCAGGATCGCCGATTTGAGGTTTCGGAGCGTTATGCCGGTAAAAGACACTGGCGCCCTGCTTCCTTTCGATCGTGTTGGCATGGAGCAGCGTGCCGGCGTTGGTGTCGCTGGCTGTAATATTGACGTAGGCCGAGCCGCTGTTGAAATCGATGACGTCGACGTTGTCGATCTGTGTGTAATCGGTATAGGGATATTCGCGATCCTCCTCACCCGTATAGGTGGGACTCGAACCATTATTGAGATACCCGCCGTTGAACGTGATTCGTTCCGTCGGCAACGCCTGCTCCGTGCGCGGCGCCCTGTTGCCGCCTGTACCTATATGCACATACCCCCCCAGATTGCCATTGGTGTTGCCCGTTCCACTATGCGCGCCGTTGATCACCAGGTTCGCGGCGTTCATCAGTGAGCCGTCCGTCAGGGTAATGCCGCCCTGGTTGCTGCCCGAAGCGTACGCATTGACAATGAATGTGCCGGTAAAGCTCTTGACGCCGTTGATGCTGACCGTGGACGAACTGTTGGTGGTGAATGTTCCGTCGCCGGACAGGTCGCCGGACAGGTTCAACTGCAACTCGCCCACCAGCCCGCCGGTGACGGTTACATTGTAATCCGTCGTTGCGACACCGCTGTTTGTCGACAGGCCGCCACTCAGGGTCAGGTCCTGGGCCGTGCTGGAAGTGGGAGTTCCGAAGTTGATCGACAGATCGGACTTCAATGCGATGGGCGCGCTGATCGTATTGTTCGGCTCCGCCGTCCCGTCCGATCGCACATTGATCGCGGCGTTCACGCCCTCGAATATCAGCCGGCTTCCATCGACGCCGGGTTGAATGCCAAACCCGTTTCCACCAGATGGATCCCCGACATTGAGGACTCCGATCGTCGTGTCCTGGTTCAGGCGAAGATTCGGATTGCCCGTGATGTCGTTGTTGAGATGAACGACAACGCCGGGCGCATTGGGATATCCGGCATCGGGGCTTTGGCTCCAGTTGTCGTCGTTGTTCCAGTCCATGTTGCCCCCACCCGTCGGCAGCCATGTATACTCCGCCGCCGAGGACGTGGATGAGAAGGTCACGACGATACTGCCGATCGCCACCAGAATAACTTCACGCCTCCGTGAAATGATCGTCTCCAGCACTGTCATTGCCTGCCTCCGTAAAAGAAATGCGACTTGCCCTTGCCGAATCATGAATCCAAATCATTCTGAATCCGTCGGATTCATGAGAATCAGTACTCGCTCATTGAAAACTTATCGCCATTCGTCGCGCCTTTGACCGTATGGGGAGTGCCTGTCGCCTTGGCGTTGGTCAGATCCTGAAAATCCCCCTTGTATCGCGGATGGTTGAGTACGGCGACATGCCCATCCATGAACAGCGTGGGACGACCATCAGGAAAGTGCCAGCTACGAGCCGACAGCCCCAAAGGCCAGCCGGGCGAGAGACGCATGGAACACCATTGCATGGGCATGGAAGTATGGAAGGGGCGATAAAAGGCCTTCTTCCAACGAATCTCATTGTTGGGATTCATTGGAACACCGGAGCTGTTCAGATAGTGCCGGCTTTCAACTTCCTGGTAATACAACCCCTGATATGTATTGCCGTCGGAATTGCGATCCGCATAGGCGTATCCCAGCTTGTAGCCGGGAGAAGGAGACGAGTCTTTGGTGTAAACACCCGAGGCCGGGCAAATCCAGATGCCACCGACCACCTCACGCCCACCGTTGCTGGACGACCAGGTGATCTGCCTGCCGGTATAGGGAGACAGCAGGTATTCAAGAGCGTACCCCTCATTGCATCGGCGACTGCTGCCGATGGGGTTGCCGGAACCCGACGTCACGGAATCATTTACAATCGCCGGGAACCAGTCTCTGTTTGCATTTTCATATTGCACCCACGCCAGGCCGATCTGCCGCAGGTTGCTCATGCAAGCGACGAGATTCGCGGCCGACCGCGCCTTGTTCAGCGCGGGCAGCAAAATCGAAATCAGGACGGCGATGATGCCGATCACCACCAGCAGCTCGACCAGCGTGAAAGCGCCGGCGCGCCGGGATGCCGCGATGATTCGACCCTGGCGATGCGGATGTGACGTTCTCATTGCGGATCTCCTCGTTGACGGCCGACGATGTGAGAAGGATCGGCCGTCAGATTTGGGACAATCGCTCATTCAGAACCGCGGGATGGTTCGCTACGGACTCCCTTTCCACCAGACGATTTTCGAGCATGAGTTGCACCGGACCGCCGTTGCCCTGGATTTGCTTGAGCAGAAGCTCCAGCGACCGGCTGGCCAATTCATCCAGGGGCTGGCTCAGCGTGGTCATCGGCGGAGAAAGAAACTGGGACACCTGCGGCGATTCCATGCCCAGCAGCGACACGTCCTGGGGAACACGAATCCCCAGCACATTTTGCAGGATGTATGATGCCTCCAGGCCCATGTTCTCGTTGGCGACGAACAAGGCGCTGGGCCGGGTGATCGTGGTCAACCGGCGCAGCAGGCCGTACATCGGCTGATGTTCCGTGAAGGCGACCGATTGCTCATTGCAGGGCAGCCCCAGTTCGCGAAGGCGATCGGTGAACCCCCGCACCCGTTGCAGGGAACCCCAGTTGCCGCGTTCCTCGCAGATCATCACGATTCGCTGATGCCCCCGGCCGGCGAGATAATCCACCGCCATCTCGCCGTCGCGGCGATGATCGGTCGCGACCGCGGAAAACGCCTCGACATCCATCCGGTTGAGCGTGACGACGGGCGTGTCCTTGAGCTTGCGGAGCGTGTCGATGGTGGTGTCGTCCCACGCCATCGCCAATACCCCGTCGATGAGCCGGTTGCTCAGACGCGCCAGGCTGTGTTCCGTCACCAGCTCGACGGCGACATCCTGCTTGGAAAGAATCTGGACAAGGTTGCTGAGCAGACAGGAGACAAACCCTCCGAAGGTGGCGAACTGGTTGCGATCGACCACGACGGCGATGGTCATCTGCCTGGCCACCATGCGCGGCCGAAAGCCCGCGGCCCGCGCGGAGGCCAGCACCTTGCGGCGCGTTTCCAAACCGATGCCCTCCCGCTGATTCAGAACCCGGCTGACCGTGCTCGCGGATACGCCAAGCTGGTCGGCCAGTTCATAAATCGATTGCATGGGTTTCCCTGCCATCCGAACACCTTCATTTTCGACGCGCCCCCGATATGCAACTGTTTCGTAAAATATACCCCGGCCTGGGCGATAGTCAAATTCAAAGCCATTTTTTTAATGGGGGACCACTGCGAACCCGACCCCCTCCTCGCCGAAATATCGCGTATTTTGGGGATATTTGGGTGAAAAATCTCCAGGCCGAATGGATTCACAAGAGTTGCATGAAAATCGAACGTTTCACTTGCCGAAGCTTCAACACGGGTGGATTCCCCCCCATCGACTGGATGCCGTCAGCCTGGATGTGGCCGGGATCGCGCCTGTCCCCGGACATCGCGCGGCGCTATGTCACCGGCAGGGTCGCGACCGACTCGCGTTCGATGATGGTGCTGTCGAGGAGCACCCGTTCGGGCTGGGGCCGATCCTTCCCCATCTGGCGAAGCAGCACTTCGAGCGAGCGTTGGGCGAGTTCATCCAGGGGCTGGCACAGCGTGGTCATCGGCGGCGCCAGAAACTGTGAAACGCGCGCGGACTCCATGCCCATCAGCGAAATCTCATCGGGGACTTTCATCCCCAGCACATCGCGCAGGATGTACGACGCCTCGAGGCCCATGTCCTCGCCGGCGACGAAGATCGCGGTCGGCCTCCAGCCCGACATCAGCCGGCGAAGCACGCCGTACATCGGCTGATGGTCGGTGAAGACGATGCTGTCCTTCGCGGGCTCGAGATCGTGCTTCCGCAAGGCGGCGAGAAACCCCTCGGTGCGCTGCTGCGATCCCCAGTTGTCGCGCTCCTCCCCGATCATCGCGATGCGGCGATGCCCCCGGCCGTACAGGTACTCGACCGCCATCTCGCCCTGACGGCGGTGGTCGGTCGCGACGGCGGAAAAATCGGAGGTGTCCATGCGGTTGATCGTCACCACGGGCGCGTCGGCAATCGTGCGAAGCTCCTCGATCGTCACATCGTCCCACGCCATCGCGAGCACACCATCGACAAGGGTGTCGCGCAGACTCTCGAAGTTGTGCTCGGTCACAAGCTCAACGGCGACGTCCTGGTGCGACAGCACCTGGACGACATGGCTGAGCAGCGTCGAGATGAATCCGCCGAAGGTGGTATACCGATTGCGATCGATGACCACGGCGACGGTGAGTTGCCTCGCCGTCATGCGCGGCCGAAACCCCGCCGCCCGCGCCGCGGAAAGAACCCGCTTGCGAGTCGCGTCGCCGATCCCCTCGCGCCCGTTCAGCACCCGGCTGACGGTGCTCGCGGAAACGCCCACCTGCTCGGCAAGCTCGTAAATGGATTGCAAGGATTCCTTCTTCATACTGCCCCGCCGCGCGCTGCGCGATTCAATTCCCGTTTCGCCATCATTCCCCTTCGGATCTGCATGAAGTGCCACGCACCTGGATGGATTGCGAAACAAACGTCGGAATCAATTCTGACAGAAAGCGCCGCGGATATCAAAAGGCCACCGGCGCGTTTTTTAATGACCCGCCCTCCACTGATTCCATATCCGATTTCCGCACAATGAACGCGACTGGACGCGATTTATATCAAAATGACAACAAACCCCGAGACATATTGTACATTGAATAGCGGAAATGAGGATTTTAGAACAATTTCTGTTTCTACTCGTGATCCGCCATCTTCCCGGAGGATGCAACGTGAAGCGATTCATTTTTGGAATGACGGAGACGGTCGGTTCGTGCCTGGCGCTGGCGATGTTTTTGGCCATGCCCGGCATGGGCGGTTTTGGAGCCACCCATGCCCAGGCCAAGCCCGCCCGGACGACCAACGAGTTTCTGGACAGCATCGGCATCGTCACGACCTTCCCCGATCGTGGGCAGCCGTTGGACAAGACAATTGAAATGGTCAACTACTGCGGTTTCCGCTGGGTGCGTGCGGGCATCGAGGGTGTCACCGACAACGGACCGACAACCCTTCAAACCTTCCTCGACCTGCATCAGGCCACCGGTGTGAAACTGAATTATGGGTTGGTCAGCGGCGGTTCGAACCTCGAAAAGCTCCTGAAAGGCGCCCGCGTGCTGGCGGAAGCCGGCGCGCTGCTGGCGATCGAGGGGAACAACGAACCGAACAACTGGGCCATCACCTATCAAGGTGAAAAGGGAGGCCGCAACAACTCGTGGCTACCCGTCGCCAAGCTGCAGCGCGACCTGTATGCCGCCGTGAAGGCCGATCCGATTCTCAGTAAATACCCGGTCTGGCATCTGTCGGAAAACGGCGCGCAGACGGACAACGTCGGCCTGCAGTTCCTGGAAATCCCGGAAGACGCCGACACGCTCATGCCCGCCGGCACCAAATACGCCGACGCCGCCAACTGTCACAACTACGTCTATCACCCGCGTAGCCCAGGTCTAATCGACAACCGCACATGGAACGC
>CAYUNS010000092.1:8196-9563 GCA_964446155.1 uncultured Tepidisphaeraceae bacterium
TTGCCGTACAACCCGTCCACCCGACACTCGGGTGGACGGGTTGTACGGCAACTACGGCGTGACATGGGCCAAAAAATTCCCGGGCTACACGCGCGATCAGCTCGAAACCCTGCCGCGCGTGACGACCGAAACCGGCACGACGATTTCTGAAAAAGTGCCGGAGAAACTGCACGGCTTGAACCTGATGAACCTCTACCTGGCCCAGTTCGCCCGCGGCTGGAGCCACACGTCCGTTTACCTGCTGCGCGATCGAACCGACGAAGGCGGCAACCAGAAATACGGTTTCTACGCTCCCGATTACACCCCGCGCCTGGCGGCCCATTACCTGCACAACCTCACGACCATCCTTGCCGACAAGGGAACGTCGCAAGGCGAACCCGGCTCGTTGGATTACACAATCGTCAATCAGCCGCCAACGGTTCACGACCTGCTGCTTCAACACAGCAGCGGAGCGTTCCAACTCGTCGTCTGGGGTGAACGCCTGGAAGGTGAAGACAAGGTCACGGTGAAGTTCGGCCAGCCGCACGCCTCGGTGACGATCTACAACCCCACCACCGGCAGCAAGCCGGTGGGCAGAAAAGCCGACGTGTCATCGCTCGACCTGACGCTCAGCGATCACCCGCTGGTGCTGGTGTTCGATACGAATTAACCCCTGGCAGGGTCCGTCAACGTCGTTTGATCCGGAGCGTATCGCGATGGTCTTCCAGCCGCCGCGATACGCTCCCGCGCGTACCGATGCCTCGTCCTCCCTTGAAAACCGCCGTCATCACCGATACAAACTGCCAGTTCAAGCGGCGGCGGTGCCGGCTTGTCGGCTGGTTTTGGGACTGGGCGTGAAGTTTAATCTCGTTGACAAGATTGAGCATCTCTCCGACGAACGCATCGTCGCCGTGAAGCATGTGACGCTGGCCGAGGAATACCTGGCGGATCATTTTCCGACGTTTCCGGTGTTGCCCGGTGTCATGATGCTGGAGGCGATCACCCAGGCGGCCGGCTGGCTGCTGCACCACCGGCGCGGCTTCGCCTGCTCGATGGCGGTGCTGAAGGAAGCACGCAACGTGAAATACGGGCACTTCGTGGCGCCGGGGCATTTTCTCCGCGTCAACGTCGAGCTGAACCAGCTCACGGAAACGGGCGCGACGTTCAAGGCGACGGGAACCATCGACCAGGCCCAGGCGCTTCAGGCCCGCGTGGAGCTGGCTTATTTCAATCTGTCGGACAAGCGTCCGGCGCTGAAGGAGCTGGACATCCGCCTGCACAAACATAACCAGACCCGCTGGAGCCTGATCGCGCCCCGGACGGACTCGGCAACCCCAGCGATCTGAAAAAACCCGGGAAGAGGAGCCTCGATATGGCCATGACGCGAG
>CAYUNS010000092.1:9573-12230 GCA_964446155.1 uncultured Tepidisphaeraceae bacterium
GAAATCTACAAAAAAGTTCAGGACGTGCTCATTGACGCCCTGGGCGTGGACGAGGAGGAAGTGACCCCCGACGCCACCCTGCGCGGAGACCTCGGCGCCGAGAGCATCGACTTTCTCGACATTGTGTTCCGTCTTGAAAAAGCCTTCGGGATCAAAATCCCACGCGGGGAGATGTTCCCCGAGGATTTGTTCACCAACGCCCAGTATGTCCAGGAGGGGCGGATCACGCCCGAAGGCATGGCCGAAATGAAGCGGCGAATGCCCCACATGGATTTTTCCGAGTTGGAAAAAGACCCGGACATCAACAAGATGCAGTTCACCGTCAACACGGTGGTGAACTATGTTGAAGGCAAAGTGAATGCTTGAATCGTGGCTGGTTGATCGTGGCTGGCGACCGGCAAAAAAGCGCCAGCCGACAACCACCGGCAACCGGTGACCGCCCCTTCCCAATGCGTTGGATCTGGATCGACAAGTTCACTGAATTCACACCGCGCGTTTCGGCGACCGCGATCAAGGCGGTCTCGTTGGCCGAGGAGCATCTGCACGACCTGTTTCCGGCGTTTCCGATCGTCCCGCACAGCCTGATCATCGAAGGAATGGCGCAAACGGCGGGCATCCTGGTGGGCGAGGCGAGGCATTTCAAGGAAAAGGTGATTCTCGCCAAGATCGGCCGGGCGACGTTTCACCGGCTGGTGAGGCCCGGAGAGACGATCGTCTTCGAGGCGAGGATCGAGCAGCTTTCCGAACAGGGCGCGTCGGCCGGCGGAACGGTGAAAGTCGACGCCGAACTCGTCGCCGAAATCGAGCTGATGTTCAGCCACATCGACCAGAACATGGCCGGGCTGGAATTTCCCGATCACAACTTTGTCTTTACCGAGCAGTTCACGGAATTGCTGAACACCTACCGAACCAGCGCGGCGATCACGCTGTAAAACGATGGCCGGCGACGAACCGCCGGCAACTGCGATAACCCCATGCGAAGAGTCGTCGTCACCGGCATCGGCATCATCTCCCCCATCGGCATCGGCGTGAATGCCTTCTGGGAAAACCTGCTCGCGGGACAGGTCGGCGTGCGGCGGATCACGGCGTTCGATCCGTCGGGATTCGCGTCGCGGATCGCCGGGGAGGCGCCGACGTTCAAAATCGGCGATTACGTTCCCAAGAGCTACCGCAAGGCGACGAAGGTGATGGCGCGCGACATCGAACTGGCCGTCGTCGCGGCGGATGACGCCTTCAAGGACGCCGGCATTCAAAGCAAGGCCTACACCGACTCGCCGGGCATCGACGCACGGCGATTCGGCTGCAACATCGGCGCGGGGCTGATCAATTGCGATCTCGATGAACTGACCGCCGCCATGCACGTGGCGCGCGACGGCGACCGCCTCGATCTGCGAAAATGGGGACGGGAGGGGCTGAACCAGCTCACCCCGCTCTGGCTGCTCAAATATCTTCCCAACATGCTGGCGTGCCACGTGACGATCATTCACGGATTGAAAGGCCCGAGCAACACCATCACCTGCGCCGAGGCCAGCTCGCACCTGGCGATCGGGGAGGCGTTTCGCACGATCCAGCGCGGCGATGCGGAACTCGCGATCTGCGGGGGCGCGGAATCGAAGGTCAACTGCATGGGATTGACCAGGCAATGCCTGCTCGATCGCTGCACGACGACCTCGAACGACGCCCCCGAGCGCGCGATTCGTCCGTTCGACGCCGACGCGGCAGGCTCGGCCGTCGGCGAGGGAGGCGGGCTGCTCATTCTCGAGGAATATGAGCACGCCAGGGCGCGGGGCGCTAAAATCTATGCGGAACTGGTCGGATTCGCCGCTTCGCAGGATGCGCACAAGCTCACCGAACCGGCGCCGACGGGGCACAGCTACGGCAAGGCCATCGGCAAGGCCCTCGTCGAGGCCGGGGCGAATCCGTCGGAGGTTGGATGCGTCGTTCCCAACGGGCTGGGCATCCCCTCGCACGATCGCGCGGAACTGGCGGGACTGAAGCTCGCTTTCGGTCAGGCCCTGCCGGGAATTCCGCTCGCTCCGATCAAGGCGCAGACCGGCGCGCTGGCCGCCGGCAGCGGCGTCGACGCCGCCACCGCGGTCCTGGCACTGCATCACAACAAAATCCCGGGCGCGGTGAACACCCCCAACGCCATCGACCCCGCGGCGTTGAATCTGTGCCCGACACCACGCGACGCGAACGTCAACATCGCCGTCAGCAGCGTCTACAGCCTCGGCGGGCAAAACGCGGCCCTGGTGTTCAAGCGCGTGTGAGACAAAACAACCCGGCGACCAAACGGCTGGAACGATCTGGATTTATTTCGAGCGAATTATGCATCGAGTTGTCATCACAGGCATGGGCTGGGTCACCCCGATGGGCGATTCCATCGAGGCGGTTTGGAAGCGGCTGCTCGCCGGGGAAAGCGGGATCGCGCCGACGACGCTGTTCGACGCCTCCACCTTCCCCACGACTTTTTCAGCGGAGGTGAAGCGCTTCGATCTCGCCGATCACATCGCCACCGCCGACGAGCACGCGACGGCCGGACGCAACAGCCGCTTCGCGCTCGGCGCCTGCGCGCAGGCGTGGAAGGCGGCGGGGCTGGAAGGCGCCGACCTCGATCTCGATCGCGTGGGGGTGTATCTCGGCAGCGGCGAAGGCTC
>CAYUNS010000092.1:12240-16519 GCA_964446155.1 uncultured Tepidisphaeraceae bacterium
CGCTCGACTTCGCGGCATACACCGCGGCGGCGCTGAGCGGGTGGTCGGACGCGTCGGACAAGCTGGACACGACGAAATGGATCGCCGTCGCCCTCGAGCGGATGAACGCCCTGCGAGAGCTGGAGCAGGAGCCGAACATGCCGCTGTCGCATCTGGCGCTGCTGACGGGCGCGCGCGGCCCGGCGTTCAACTGCCTCACCGCCTGCGCGGCATCGACGCAGGCGATCGGCGAGGCGATGGAAATCCTCCGTCGCGGCGACGCGGACGTGATGATCTCCGGCGGGGCGCATTCGATGATCCATCCGTTCGGCGTGACCGGCTTCAACCGCCTCACCGCCCTTTCGACCCTGAACGAGAATCCCCCCGCCGCCAGCCGTCCTTTCGACAACAGCCGCGGCGGATTCGTCCTCGGGGAAGGCGCGGGGATGCTCATCCTCGAAACCCTCGAACACGCGAAAAAACGCGGCGCGCCCATCCTCGCGGAGATTGTCGGATACGGCTCGACCGCCGACGCTTTCCGCATCACCGACCAGGACCCCGAAGGCGAAGGCGCCGTCATCGCGATGACCGAGGCCCTCAACGACGCCCGGCTCTCCCCGAAGGACATTCAATACATCAATGCCCACGGCACGGGAACGCGCGAGAACGACGGCAACGAAACCGGCGCGATCAAGCAGGTGTTTGGAGAGCAGGCCAGGCACGTTCCGGTCTCGTCGATCAAAAGCATGATGGGACACCTCATCGCCGCCGCCGGCGCGGTCGAGATGATCTGCTGCGTGCTGGCGATCCGCGACAACATCCTCCCGCCCACCATGAACCTCGAGCATCCCGATCCCGAATGCGACCTCGATTACGTTCCCAATCAGGCCCGCGCCGCGACGGTGGACGTGGCGATGTCCAACAGCTTCGGCTTCGGCGGGCAGAACGACACGATCATCGTAAGGCGATATCGCGAATAGGCGTCGCTTCATCCTCGCCGCGACGCTTCACCGACGCCGGAAGGGAAACATGAAGACGCAACCGATCAATCGTCGCGCGAACGATCCCGCTTCCAGTCGCGGCCTCATCCCCGGCCGGGCGGTGACGGCGCTGATCGCCCTCGCGTGCATCGTCGCGGCCTTCCCGACGACGACGCATGCGAAGGAGGAAAAGGCGCTGTTCGACGCCCGCACCCTGTTCATGTTTCCCCTGCATTGCCCCGACATGCCCCCCGACGCGGAGCAAATGAAGGTCGCGATGCGCAAGGGATTCGAGCGGCAGGTGGAATTCCCCGACGGCGCCGATCCCATCTCCATCGAAGGCGGGGTCTATCCCTATGTCGAGCGCCTTGATGTCGATCTTTCCCACGCGCGCGGCGACGCCTCGCGCAAGCAGGCCACCCCCAGCTATAAGAAACCGCGCGCCACGATGCACGTCGAGCGGCTGGCGGTGCGCGGCGAGCCTTTTTTGTTCGAGGGATGCAAAATCACCCTGAATCTTCAGGCGGATGACGCTCTGCTCGTCTATAATCTCGACAAGGACGGTCACCCGGCCATGATCGT
Source organism: uncultured Tepidisphaeraceae bacterium (assembly GCA_964446155.1). Taxonomy (GTDB): domain Bacteria; phylum Planctomycetota; class Phycisphaerae; order Tepidisphaerales; family Tepidisphaeraceae; genus CAYUNS01. Next base: position 13,782 of record CAYUNS010000092.1, read on the forward strand.
CACCGAGGCGCGGGAAGGAACGCTGGAATTCGAGGTGGCGCTGGACGATCTGCGGACGCTCATGCGGGAGCAGGCGCGCAAAGCCGGCCGGCGATATGGGGTGAAGATCCACCAGACCACCGTGCATCTCGCGGCATTGGAGGAACGCGCGTTGTGGGTGGAGATCTCCGCCAGGGGGTCGCTGGGCACGGGGTTTCAGTTGAATGGCAAAATCGAGGTGGACGAGAACATGAACGCCAAAACATCCGGTGTGCTGTTCAACGGCAACGGCATCCTGGGCAAGCTTGTCGTGATGCTGGCCGGGGGAGACATCCGGAAAAAATATGAAGGCCGGGAATCGCCCCTGGTGCGATTCCCGTCCAAACACATGAAACTGAAGGATGTGAAATTCCAGGTGGACCGGACGGTGCGGATCACCGCGAAATACGGAATGTGAAAAACGAACCCAAGCCTGTCATAATGGCATAAAATCAGCCTTTGTATGCTTTAAAACGGGGTTTACACAGGAAAAGGAGACCGATCATGTCATTGCGGCATCTTCCTCTCGGACGGACGGGCCTGAAGGTCAGCAACCTCTGCCTGGGGACCATGAATTTCGGTCCCAAGACCACGGAGGCGGACAGCTTCGCCATCATGGACAAGGCGCTGGAGCTGGGCATCAACTTTTTCGACACCGCCGACGTTTATGGCTGGAAGCGCGGCGAGGGCGTTACCGAAAGCATCCTCGGGCGATGGTTCGCCCAGGGCGATGGACGCCGTGAAAGGGTCGTGCTGGCGACGAAAGTGTTCGGCGACATGGACCCCGAAACCCGGCCCGATCCAAACCTCGCTCGCGGCTTGTCGGCGCGCAAGATCATCCGCTGCTGCGAGGAAAGCCTCCGCCGACTTCAGACGGACTGGATCGATCTCTACCAGATGCATCACATCGATCGATCGCTTCCCTGGGAGGAGACGTGGGGCGCGTTCGAAAAGCTCATCCAGCAGGGCAAGGTGATGTATGTCGGATCGAGCAACTTCGCGGGATGGGACATCGCAACCGCCAACCAGATCGCCCGGCAGCGGCACTTCCTCGGACTGGTCTGCGAGCAGAGCGTTTACAATCTCGACAAGCGGGCGGTGGAACTGGAGGTCATCCCCGCGTGCCGGCATTACGGCCTGGGACTGATCCCCTGGAGTCCGCTGGCGGGTGGATTGCTCGGTGGAGCGCTGCAGAAGCGCGCCCAAGGCCGACGCAGCGGAGAGAACTTCGAGAAGACCGTTGAGAAAAAACGAAGCCAACTCGAACGATACGAAGCCCTGTGCGGAGAACTGGGCGAATCTCCCGCCGATGTCGCGCTTGCGTGGCTGCTGCACAACCCCGTGGTGACCGCGCCGATCATCGGTCCGCGCACGATGGAGCAGTTGACCGGATCCCTGCGCGCCACCGACATCCAGCTCGATGAGGCGACGATGAAAAAGCTCGACGAGATCTGGCCCGGACCCGGAGGCGAAGCGCCCGCGGCTTATGCGTGGTGACGGGCGACCGGTACGGGTCTGTTCCAATTTCCGCAAGTGGAGCATCATGGCCATTGCGATGCGACAGGAAAAGGACGGCCTGCGGCTGCCGGTGAAGGTGGTCCCCGGTGCGTCGCGCGACCGGATCATGGGTGAGTTGGGCGGCGCGCTGAAGATCGCCGTCCGCAAGCCTCCCGAAGCCGGCGCGGCCAACCAGGCGGTCATCCGCCTCCTTGCCGACGCCCTCGATCTTCCCCGGCACAGCCTCGACATCCTTCGTGGCCACACGCAGCCACGCAAGGAAATCCGGGTCCGCGGCATCACCGGGCAGGCCCTCGCCGACCGGCTTGCGGCGATTATCGGTCAATGAGCGATCACGGACCAACGTGAATGGACATGGATTCAGGTTCTTTCGGGAGACGCGAATGCCCCATCGCCCGCGACCTGTTTCACGATCACGCGGAGGCGTCGGCGGGCTGCCCGATGGCGTAGCGGCCTTCGAGGACCGCGCCCGATCCCACCGCCAGCGTGGGCGCGTTCACGTCCCCCTTGATCTCGGCGTCGGGTCCGACCAGCACCGGACCGCGGCTGGTGATGTTCCCCTTCACCTTCCCGCGCACGATCAACCCGCCGCAGTGAATGCGGTCGGTGATGACCTGCCCCTTTTTTTCGACGGTGACGATCCCGCAGGTCTCGATGACCCGTCGCGCCTCGTATTTCTGAAACCGCTGGTCCTCGAGACGAAGGGACTTGCTGCAAAACTTGCAGGTGATGCTGAGCGCTTTCTTTCCGACCTCCTGCACCTTGCCGCAGTGCAGGCAGGCGATCGACACGCGATCGTCGGACAGGTTGTAGCCGCTGTTGAGCGCCATGATCCCTGCTGGTTATGGAAAGCGCCCCGACGAAGGCGGGAGATCCGTGAAATCCGGTGTGTTTCACCGATCCCTCGCCGGCGAGAGGCGCTTCCCCTGCCGTTGCCTTGTCGTCCATCACTTCAACGGCTGGTTCTGCGGAACCGCCGACGGGGTGCTGCCCGGCGCGCCGGCCGGACGCGCCTGCTGCGGCGGGCGGGACTTCACCGCCTCCGGACCAACCGACACATGCCCGCTGAAAACCGCGCCTTCGTCCACCACCAGCTTGGCGGCACGCATGTCCCCTTCGTAGCGGGCGGTCTGCTTCATCTCGATGCGATCGGCGGCCGTGAGATTGCCATGCACATCCCCCTCGATGATGATCGCCCCCGC
>CAYUNS010000093.1:0-1009 GCA_964446155.1 uncultured Tepidisphaeraceae bacterium
CCGAGCTTCTTCTGTCCGCCTACGCACAGGGCGTTTTTCCGATGGCCGACCCCGATGGGGCCATCCGCTGGTACACCGCGGACCCGCGCGGAATCATTCCCCTCGATGGGCTGCATGTTTCCTCGACGCTGGGCGCGCTGGTGCGGCAGGGAAAATTCGAGGTGCGGATCAATTGCGACTTCGCCGCCACCATGCGCGGCTGCATGATCGCCAGGCGGGGCGGGACGTGGATCAGCGAGAAATTGATCGAGGCCTACACCCAATTGCACGATCTCGGTTTTGCGCACAGTGTCGAATGCTGGTACGCGGGCGAATTGGCCGGTGGACTGTACGGGGTCAGCCTCGGCGGGGCGTTTTTCGGGGAAAGCATGTTTCACACGGTGCGCGATGCGAGCAAGGTGGCGCTGGTGCATCTGGTCGATCGCCTGCGCGATCGTGATTTCACGCTGCTGGACACGCAGGCCTCGACCGCGCATCTCAAGCGGTTTGGCTGCATCGAGATTTCGCAGGAGGAATATGCCGATCGGCTGAAACGCGCGATCGCGCGGACGTGCGTGTTCGACTGATGAGCGGCGGGCCGGCGTCTATTCCCCTTCGGCCGGTTCGATCGTGACGATCAACCCCTTCGATTGGAACTGGTCCTGGTACAACTCCGCGCGCTCCTTATGGGTGGTGAGGAGCAGCGACACCCCGGAATCGTGGGCCTCGATGGTCCGCTGCTTGGCATCCTGCTCATTGAGCGGAGTCAGCTCGACGATGGTGAGAATGACGAAGGGCATTTCGTTCTTGTCGTCATTGTGCAGCAGCACTTTCCATGGCGGCAGCGGCTGGGAAGGGGTTTTTCGAGGTGCTTTGCGGGGGGACCGCCTGGGTTTCGTGGCGGTCGAGCCTTCGGAGGCCTTGGCTTTTTGGGGTTTATCCTGGTCGGGCATGATCACGTCCTCACCAATGAGAGCCTACACGCTCAGACACGCGGCGCGAACGGCTGATTGAAATTATATCACGTTTC
>CAYUNS010000093.1:1019-7913 GCA_964446155.1 uncultured Tepidisphaeraceae bacterium
CGTTTCATGATGTACGGCCACCGCGGAAAGGGCGAACGCCGGTTGGATTCATCTCGGCCGGCTGTTGTGAAGCGGAGGGGATTGCCGATAATATCGATGACGACCGGACCCCTGTTATCCTGAGGCGCCGTGCCTGTATTACACGCCGAGCGAGAGAATCCCCCTGCCGCAACGTCCATGGACGAGTTGAAGCGGATTCTGCGCCTGGAGGTTCCGGTCATCGTCAAGCTTGCGGAGCGGAAGCTGCCGCTTTCGGAAGTGATGCGGCTGGGGACCGGCGCGATCATCGAGTTTTTCAAAAGCAATGATGAACCGCTCGAGCTGCTCATCAACAACAAGGTGATCGGCGTGGGGGAGGCGGTCAAGGTGGGGGAGAATTTCGGCCTGAAAATCACGCAGATTGGCGATGTGAAGGAGATCATCAGCGCGATGCGGGCACAACAGAGGGATGGGTAGGCGTCCGTTAGCTCCCCCGGTCAGCTTGCCGATGTTGGATCATCGGCGGTGAAGGTCATGGCGAACCGCATCGCCTCCTGCCGGGTGGTGATTCGACCTTCCAGTTGGGCGTCGTAGGCCGCCTCGAGGACGCGCTTGAACAGCGGACCGGGGCGCAGCCCGGCGGCGGTCAGATCGTCCCCGGTGATGAGCGGCGTCGGTGCGATTTCTTCCCTGGACAATTCATTCAGCCTCGATTGCAGCGACTCAATCCGCTCCGGCCGAACCCCCGCGCGCCGCGCCGCTTCGAGAAGATCGCGCGCCGCGCCCGAGGCGGGAGCGGCGAGAAAACGCTTCATCGACGCGACGCCCGGCATCCGATCGGCGAGCAGCATCGACAGGCTTCGCAGAATCTGTTCCAGCAGCCCGGATTCCTCATTGCTGATCTTCAACAATTTTCGCAGTCCCTGCACGACCGCACGAATATCCCGATTCTCCAGAAGCGCGGCGAGGTCCGCATCGGGGGCGTGCGCGTCGCGGCGATAGTCGAGGGCGGCGGCGGCGAGGGCGGCGGCGAAGCAGACCGGTCGATCCGTGGGAAGCTGCCGGACCAGCGACGATTCGCCTGCGGCGACGGGGGCATCCGCGCCGGGAATCATGCGGAAGATCACATCCGCCAGCCTGTGGCGCCAGAGCGATCGCCATGCGATGCCGCGCGTGGGAGGGATGAGCATGTGGCGCAGTTCGCCGGCGATGCGTTCGGGGCTGATGCGCGCCAGGGAAGGCGCCTCGGACCTGATGGCGGCCGAGGTGGCCGGGTCCATCTCAAGACCGAACCGTGCCGCGAAACGGACGGCGCGCAGCAGGCGCAGATGATCTTCGGCAAACCGTTCGTTCGGATCGCCGATCGCCCGCAGGCGCCGGGCGCGGAGATCCTCCTGCCCACCGACAAGGTCGATGATGCGGTCTTCGATCGGATCGAGAAACAGCCCGTTGATGGTGAAGTCGCGGCGTTGGGCATCCTCCTCGGCCGAGGTGAATCGCACGCCCGTCGGACGGCGACCGTCGAGATAGGCGCCTTCGGCGCGAAAGGTCGCGACCTCGATCATGCTGCGGCGATGGCGCACAAGAATCACGCCGAACGCCGCACCGACCGATTGCGTGTGCGAGAAAAGGGACCGCACGCGATCCGGCGGGGCGTCAGTGGCAATGTCGTAGTCCTTGGGATTCAGGCCGAGCAGCAGATCGCGCACGCACCCGCCGGCAAGGTAGGCGACATGCCCCGCCTCGCGAAGCCGCGTGACGACCGCCAGCGCATCTTGCGCGGCGGGAGAGTCGGAGTTCGCACTGAAAACGCTCATCGCGGCAGAGGATAACCGCAGGGAAAGGAGGGGCAAGATGACGACGCGCCGGTGCGACAGGGGATGAGGCCGTCGCGGGGCATCAGGATTTCTTCGCCTCAAGCTCCGACCAGCGGGCGTAAAGGGATTCCACCCCCTGTTGCGCCCGGGAGAGGGCGTCGCACGCCTCGTGCATCCGGTCCCGGTCGGCCATGACCGCGGGATCGGCGACGACCTGCTGAAGACGCTCGACCTCCGTCTCGGCGGCCAGGATTTTCTCTTCCATCCCGTCCCATTCACGCTGCTCGTTCCAGTTCAGCTTCTTTGTTGGACGGGGCGGAGGCGCGGTGGATGCGGGCTTTTTCGCCGGTGGTTCTTTTTCCCTGGCGGCACGCGCCTGGGCCTGTTCCCACTGGGACAGGTCCGCATAGACCTTGGCGCCGCCCTCGCCATCGAGCGCGAGCAATTCGGATGAGAGCGTGTCGAGCAGGTAGCGATCGTGCGTGACGAGAACGACCGCGCCGGGGAAATCCACGAGGCTTTCCTCGAGTACGTCGAGCGTGGGAATGTCGAGGTCGTTTGTCGGCTCGTCGAGGATGAGCAGGTCGGCCGGCTGAAGCATCAGCCGCGCGATGAGAAGGCGGGCCTGCTCGCCACCGGAAAGCTCGCTCACGGGGAGATCGAGTTGCTCGGTTTTGAAGAGAAACCGTTTGGCCCACGCGGTGACGTGCATCGATCCGTCGCGATGGACGACGGTGTCGCCCATGGGGGAAAGGGCGCGGCGAAGGGTGTGGGTTTTATCCAGTTGCGCGCGGCTCTGGTCGAACATGACGATGCGCAGCCCGTCCGCGCGGACCACTTCGCCGGCGTCGGGCGACAGTTGCCCGTCGAGGATGCGCAGGAGGGTGGATTTCCCGCTGCCGTTCGGGCCGAGCAGGCCGAGCGTCGTTCCCGGCCCGAGCGTGAAGCTCAGGTCCGCAAACAGAGCGCGATCGCCCATGTGCTTGGAAATCCGCCTTACGTCGAGGAGCTTGCGCGTCTTGCGTTCCGTGGCGCTGAAGTCGATCTGCGCGGTGGCGTCCTGCGCGTTGCGGGTCTTCAGCTCGGCAAGCTCGTTCATCATCTCGCCGGCTTTTTGTATGCGGCCCCTGGCCTTGGTGGTGCGCGCCTTGGCGCCTCGGCGGAGCCATTCGATCTCGCGCCGCACCGTGCTCGCCAGCGCCCGTTGCCGGCTTTGCTGGGCGATGAGGAATTCGTCGCGTTTGACCAGGAATTCGCTGTACGGGCCGTTGATGCTCAAAAATCCGTCGGGATACGCGCGGCTTAATTCGATCGTGCGGTTGGTGACGTTTTCCAGGAACTGCCGGTCGTGGCTGATGAGCAGGTACGCGAAGGATGCGTCCTTGAGCAGTTTTTCCAGCCAGAGGATTCCTTCGAGATCGAGATGATTCGTCGGTTCGTCGAGAAGCAGCAGGTCGGGCTTGCGCGCGAGCTGCCGGGCGATCGCGAGGCGCTTGCGCCATCCACCGGAGAGTGTTCCGACGGTCTGCCGCATGTCGGTGAATCCGACCCTGCCGAGCAGGATGCCGGCTTCGATCGAGCGCTCGTGCTCGTCGAGATGCGCATCGTCCATTGCGGCCGTGATCGCGCGCTCGATGGTGTGCGCGGCGTCGAACACGTCCTCTTGCGCGACATACCCGAGCCTGGCCTGCCGCCGCGCGGTCAGTTCGCCTTCGTCGGCCTGTTCCAGACCGGCGAGAATCTTGAGCAGGGTGGATTTGCCCGATCCATTCGGGCCGATCAATCCCGTGCGTTCATCGTCGTTCAGCCCGAAGCCGATTCCTTTGAACAGTTGCCGCGGCCCGTAGGATTTGGCGAGATTTTGACACGTCAGCAACACGCCCATCGATGGTCCTCACGGATTGTTCAGCAGCTCCCGCATCGCCGGGCCGAGATCGCGCCCCATGCCTTCGCCGATTTCGGCGACTCGCCGGATGCCCTCCTCCAGGATCGGTCGGGCTTCCTCTCCGCGCTTGAGGCGGATCAGCGCCTGCGCCAGGATGTGATAGGTCGCGAGATGCTCCGGCGCTTTCACATTGGCGAAACGCAGATGATCGACGGCCTCGATGAGCATCGTCTCATCGGTGGGCGTTTTTTCGCCGGATGCTTCTTCAAACAACTTTTTCCCCAGTGCAAAACGACTCAACGGGTCGGATTCATCGAGGGAAACCAGCTTGCGCAGTTTGGGAATGTCCATGGCCATCATATTTCTCCGGTGAGGGCCGGATTATAGAAAGGTTTTGAATTGTGCAAGGAACCTGATCCTGAATAGTGGCCGGATGGACGACAAAGGCGTCGGCCAAGAGAAAAATCATGCTCGGCCTGCGGGGTGAACGGAGGAGGAGGGATTCGAACCCACGAGACCCTTGCGGGCCTACCGGTTTTCAAGACCGGCGCAATCAACCGCTCTGCCACTCCTCCGGGGCGTTGCCATATGCTATCCCAACCCACGATCACAGTCAAAACAGCCGGTTTTTCGAGATGTTTCGTGTTTCGCGGAAATCCCACCAAGCCTGCCCGCGCAGGCAATGCCGCACGAAGGCGAATATATTGTTGGATATATCAGTTAAAACATATTACATAAATGATATAATTCCGGCATGGCATGGCATGGCATGGGAATATGAGACATCCGGCGAGTTTGAAGTCTGGTTCAAAGGGTTGAACCGAGCCGAGAAGATCGAGGTGATCGGTTTGCCGGAGTCGGTTGCCATGCTGGGGCCACGGCTGGGCCGCCCTCATGCCGACACCCTCAAGGGATCCAGGCACGCGAACATGAAGGAACTGCGAGGCAAGACGGATCGTTCGGTGCTACGGATTGCCTTTGCTTTTGATCCCCGCCGGGTAGCGCGGATTTTATGCGGCGGGGACAAGGCGGGAGTGAGTGAAAAAACGTTTTACAAAAAGCTCATCGCCAAGGCGGATAATCTGTTTCAGGAACACTTAAACCAATTGGAGAAAGGTCGTTAACATGACAAAGACACGAGAAGGATTTCTGAAGACGGCGCCCACGACTGTTCGCAAGGCCGGCCAGAAACGTGCCCGGGAGATTGTCCTGGGGCAAGTTCTTCGCAGTTTCCGCAAGGGGCAACAAATACCGCAAACTGTTGTTGCCGAGGCGATGGGCATCAGCCAACCCGCCGTTTCCCGCCTTGAAAGGCAAAATGACCTTAAACTGTCAACCCTCAAGGCTCTGGCCAGGTCCATGGGCGGGGAGTTGGTTGTGAGCATTCGTCACGGCGGGAAGATATTTGATTTGATTCCGGCCAGACGATGAGTGGCGATTGGAACTTTGTTTGCGCCGACCTCGCCGATTCCCTGTCAAATCGTCCGCCAGAGAATCATGCACTCGGCCGTTTTTCGCCAGACCGAACCGGATCGGCCTGCCACTGCTGTCACTGGTATCCTCGCCGACCGTCGTTGTCTTGTCGCGACATTGCTTTCAGGCGGGGGATTCGAGGACGCTTTTCAGTTTGGCGAGGTCGCGTCGGACCCAGTCGGCGTCGGCGGTGAATCGGTCATCGTTCATGCCGGGTGGCCGGAAGAGCGTGAGGACGACGTGACAGCCGTCATTGTTGGGAATGACGCGAAGGGGAATCCGGATCGCCTGCCCCGACGAAAGCGTGACGGTGTGGTCGATCACTCCGAACGCATTGGGCGGCGTGAAGGAGACATGCACGGGGCCTTCGGGGGTTTGCGCGATCCATGTTTCACCCCGGCGCGCCAGGGATGTGCCCAGCCCGGAAGCCCACGCGGGAAAATTCTCCGGCCGGGAGAGAAAGTCATTGGCGCGATCGAAGGGGCAACGGATGTCAACGCTGATGTTGATGGATTCGGCGAGCGTCATTGGATGTTGTCCTTCATGCTTTGCCGTTGGAGTCGCGGATAACACATCGCGCGGGATGGGATTCGGACCTACCCATAACCCATCCCGAATTGCCCACCCGCATCAGCCGGAGGCGCGGCTTTCGTGCCCGGGCGCTTGCCGGTTTTCATTTGGTGAGCAGGTTAATCGTCGGAAACGAGGCACGCAAACAACAGGATGCGAAAACACGATCCCTATGAAAAACGGTCCCTGGCCGAGTGGAAAGGTCGGCCAGGGACCGTTCTATGATGTCCGGTTGTCCGGCGCGCTGAGCGGGATCAGCGGGCGGCTTTCTGGAAACGGGGGCGTTTGCCCGAGGGCTTGCGGCGGTTCAATCCCGATGTCGGTCCGGTGCGCGCCTCGGTCGCCTGCGACACCGCTCCGGCGGGCCTGGCGCCCTTGGGTCTGCGGGAGTCCGCCGCCGTGCCGCGTTGTGGTTGTACCGAACGCGGGTGCGCCGGTTGACGCGAATGCGGCGAATGCGAATGCGCGGGGCGCGGGGGAGCGTGCTGGGGACGCTGGGCCGTGGCGGTCGCGGCGATGCGCTGGTCCTCGACGGTGTAGTCGGGATGATTTTCCCTGACCTGGATCGTCCGGCGGATCAGCTTCTCGATCGCACGGAGATTGGAACGTTCTTCCTTGTCGCAGAAGGCGACGGCGGCGCCGCTGGCGCCGGCGCGGGCGGTTCGGCCGATGCGATGGACGTAGGTTTCCGGCTCATGCGTGATGTCGTAATTGACGACGTGCGTGATGTCGTCGATGTCGATGCCGCGCGACGCGATGTCGGTCGCGATCAGAACGGGGATTTTACCCTTACGAAAATTATCCAGCGCCCGCTGCCGCGCGTTCTGGCTTTTGTTGCCGTGAATCGCCTCGGAACGGATGCCGCGCACATGCAACTGGCGGACGACCTTGTCGGCGCCGTGCTTGGTGCGGGTGAAGACGATCGCGCGGGCCATCGGCAGTTCGTTGACGAGATGCGCCAGCAGGACGGGCTTGTGGCGTTTTTCGACAAAGTAGACGGACTGGTCGATGCCGTCGGCCGTCGTGGCGACCGGCGCGACCTGGACCGTCTCGGGCTTGTGCAGCAGCGTGTCGGCGAGTTTGCGGATCTCGAACGGCATGGTCGCCGAGAACAGCAGATTCTGTCGGCTCGCGGGAAGCTTCGCGGTGATTTTGCGGATATCGTTGATG
>CAYUNS010000093.1:7923-16248 GCA_964446155.1 uncultured Tepidisphaeraceae bacterium
CCATGTCGAGCATGCGGTCGGCTTCGTCGAGGACAAGGACTTCGATGGCGCGCAGGTCGGCGAGTCCCTGGTTCATGAGATCGAGAAGTCGGCCGGGGGTGGCGATGACGATATCGACGCCGCGGCGCAGCGCCGCGGCCTGCGGGTTCTGACCGACGCCGCCGAAGATGACGGTGTGCTTGAGCGGAAGATTCTTCCCATAAGCGCGGAAACCGTCGCCAATCTGAGTGGCAAGCTCGCGCGTCGGGCACAGCACGAGGCAGCGGGGCGCGTGCCCGGCGGGCCTGGTGACGGCCGACAAACGCTGGAGAATCGGCAGGGCGAACGCGGCGGTCTTGCCGGTGCCGGTCTGGGCGCAGCCGAGAACGTCGCGGCCTTCGAGAACATGGGGAATCGCCTGTGCCTGGATCGGCGTGGCGGTGGTATAGCCTTCGGTGACGAGGGCACGGAGAATCGGCTCGGCGAGCCGAAGATCAGCAAACTGCATGGACATTTCCCTTTGGCGCAACGGAGGCGCTTTTGGTGACAATGCGCACCAAAAGGCCAAACGGCGAATGCCGAGAAACAAGCCGTCGATGCGCTACAACTGGTGCTCAGACGATCAGGAAGTTTGCCGGGTTGGGCAGGGGAAATCCGTGACGGACAGGCGGGCAGTTGTCGGTATGACTATATCGGTATATCTGGACTTGTCCATGAGATGCCGAAAAAAAATATCCGTGAGGCTCGCGATCGGCGAACGTTTTCAAGCCGTGGGAGACCGGATTCGCGACGGGGATCGAGGCGCCGCGACGCCGGTGTGCCGGCGGCGCTCTTTGACACCATCCCTCCATCCAATAAAGTGTTGCGCCTTGCAACGAAAAGAGTTTCTTCATGAAAATCAGCCTTGAATGGCTCAGCCAATATTTTCCCGGCGAACTGGATGCCCAGGTGGCCGCCGACGCGCTCACCCAGGGCGGGTTGCCCGTCGAGTTGATCGAGACGGTCGGTGAGGACACCGTCATCGATGTCGAAGTCACCAGCAACCGCGGCGACTGCCTGTCCCATCTTGGCGTGGCGCGCGAGCTGGGGGCGCTGTTGAATCGTGAATTCAAGGACGTTTCGCCGGACGTGGCCGCATCGGCGGTCGCCGCTTCGTCAGCGGCGGGCGTCGCAATCGAAGCGGTCGATCTCTGTCCCCATTACACCGCGCGGATCATTCGCAATGTGAAGGTCCGCCCCAGCCCCGGCTGGATGGTCCGCCGCCTCGAAGCGGTGGGGCTGCGGGCCATCAATAATGTGGTGGATGTCACCAACTATGTGATGCACGAGTTGGGCCAGCCGCTTCATGCGTTTGATTTTGACAAGCTGGACGGCCGGCGCGTCGTTGTCCGAAACGCCGTTCCCGGTGAAAAGCTCGTCAGCATCGACGGGCACGAGCGCGTGCTCGCCGGAGACATGCTCGTCATCGCCGACGCGCACAACCCCGTCGCCCTCGCCGGCGTGATGGGGGGACGCGACAGCGAAGTGTCCGACGCCACCGTCAATATCCTGCTCGAATCGGCGCGATTCGAGGCCCTGTCCGTTCGCAAGACCGCGCGGCGGCTGGCGATGATGAGCGACAGTTCCTATCGCTTCGAGCGCGGCATCGATCCGGCGTTGCCGCTCAAGGCGAGCCTTCGCGCCGCGCAGCTCATCCTCGAAACCGCCGGTGGAGAACTGCTCGCCGGCGTCGTCGAAGCCGGCGCCGCCCATGCGTCCCCGAAGAAGCTGTCGCTTCGTCTCGCGAAGCTCAAGGCGATTCTCGGGATCGAATTGCCCGTGGAGACGGTCCTCGACGCCCTGGAGCGCCTGCGGTTCTCGCCGGTGCGAAAGGGCGATGTCGTCGAGGTGATCATTCCCACCGATCGGCTGGATGTGAACGTCGAGATCGATCTTGTCGAGGAGGTCGCGCGCGTCGCGGGTTATGACCGGATTCCGGTGAGGGACGAGATTGCGATCCGTCTCACCCCGCCGGACCCGAATGCGAAGACGATGAACCTCGTGCGCGAATCCCTCGTGGCCGGCGGATTGTTCGAGTCGTTGACGTTCACGTTCGTCTCGGACGCGCTCGCCGACGACTTCCGGCCGGTGGAATCACCGTCGCTGCCGCGCGTGGAATCGCAGGTCCGCAAGGCCGACGCGCGCCTTCGCCCGAGTCTCATCCCGGGATTGCTCGAGTCGATCCGCCGAAATGAAAACGTCGGCACGCACGGCGTTCGGTTGTTCGAGACCGGCTCGACGTTCTGGAGCGGTGCGGCCGGCGACAAGGTCGTCGAGCGGCAGCGCCTCGGTCTTGCCGGCGGCGATCTGCCCGCGTTGCGTGGCGTGGTCGAGACGATGTTGACACGGCTCGACGCTTCGCGCCCGATTCGCGTGGTTCCCGATCAGCGCCCCGGCTTCGCCGTCGCCGCCGCCGGTCGGATCGAATGGGGCGGCGAGACGATCGGCTTCATCGGGAAGATCGATCGAAAAATCGCCGAAAAGATTTCCCTCCGCGACATCCCCGCCGCGGCCGAGATCGAGGTCGATGCGCTGCTTCGCGGCGCCCAGCCCGTCCCGCAGCTTCGGGCGCTGCCGAAATTTCCGTCGGTCCGGCGCGATCTTTCCCTCGTCGTCACCGAGCGCACGCGCTACGAGCGGATCGAGTCGATCGTGATGGAACTGGAGCTTCAGAACCTCGAGGGGATCGAGTACGTCACCACCTATCGCGGCAAACCGCTGGAGAAGGGGCACAAGAGCGTGACGATCGCGCTCGTCTTCCGCTCCGCGACCACCACGCTCACCAGCGAGCAGGTCGAGGATGCCGTGCAACGTGTGGTGCAATCCGCGAAGACGCAGTTGAATGCGACACTGCGGGCATGAGCGGTTTTTGCCGGCGTCCACCTCATTCCAACACGGCGAACTTCGATTTGATCTGCTGTTTCACATAGGTGCGGGTGATGTCCACCGTGTCTTCGTGCTGCATTTTGCCGTGTGCGGTCAGCCACTGCTGGCCGCGGGTGAAGAAGTCGTCGAATTGCGGCGTCGCCATCTGCCGGGCGAAATACGTGTCCCGCCGCAGCGGGATGATCCGGCAGAGCGGGTCGCCCTTTTTGATGTCGATGCGCCTGGATTTCGGATCAAGCTCCAGCACGCAATGCCAGGGATAGCTCGCGGGATACCAGTCGGTGTCGATGACCGCCGTCATCGCGCGAAAGGGACGCGGGAAGTTGGGGATGTCGGTCATCATCAGCAACTCGTTCGGATCGGTCTTGAAGAAAAGAAAGCTGCTGATCTTCACCTGGTTCCTGATCCGCTCATACACGTTGTCGGTGATGACGTGGGGGAGCTTCTGTCCCTTTTCCCAGAACCATGCGTATTGCTGCGTGAGCGGCGCGCCGGGGGCGTCTTCGGCGGCGGCGTAGTCGAAATCGCTTTCGATGACGACATCCGGTGAAACCTTCCACCGCCCGCGCGACTGCGTGAACGTCACATTGAAATTCGCCAGCAGGTCGAACCCGAACCCGTTGGCCGCCCGGATCGGCGGGCACTCCTCCGGCCAGCCTTTTCCCGAACCGCGCTTGACGTAAACATCACGCGCCGCCTGCGGCGCGAACAGATTCTGCCGGAACTTGAAATAGTGGAGCATGGCTGAACTGTAAGGGAAGATGAGGAAACGTGAAATGTGAAACGTGAAGGCGCGAGAGGCGCGCCTTTTCATGTTTTCACATTTCACTCGCCCGTTTCACCTCTGTGATCCTATTGACGATTTGAAATTCATCTGCATATTGTTCCCACTTCCTGGGCTGACCGGTCGTTTATTGAAACAACTGGCCCTGTCGTCTAGAGGCCTAGGACACGGCCCTTTCAAGGCCGCGACACGGGTTCGAATCCCGTCAGGGTCATTTGCCCGACTTGCAGGGAATCGCAAGCTGTAGAACCGCCCGGCATTCCCGGGCGGTTTTGCTTTTCACCTCTCCTGGGATGCTTCAAATCCGGATTTTTCGGTTGGCCGGGAATTTTCGTGGAATCGATGAACAGGCAAAAGGATAATTGCGCGGGGCGGGCGGAGGACCGGGCATGGATAACGGGTGTCGGGCGCGCGGATTCATTCTGATTTTCATCCTGCTGTTGAGCGGATGTGCCGGGCGCGAGCCTTCGAGGCGAACGTGGGCGGACTGGATGACGATGCCCCATGCGGCGCGGGGCGACGTTTTGCCACCGACCGGGACGCCGGCGGCCGTCGATGCGGATCGCGAGCCGGAACTGCTGGCGGGGTATCGGGTCGGCGACGGCGCCAAGGTCGGTCCGGGGTTTGATCTCGAGATGCGCAACCCGGATTTCCCGAACACCTATATCCAGACGATTCAGGTGGATGTCACCTCCCCGTTTCACTGGGTTCATCTTGTCTGGACGGGTCCGCTGGCCGAAAGCGCTCCGAAGGGGCCGTTTCATTCCAATCCGGGGCAGGGGACGGGAACCAACAACTGCAATGACGTCGAGGAGAGCAACCGTGATGGCTCCTTGTGTACGCCCAAGGGGGTGTTTCCCGTCGCGGGATTCGCCAATCAACTTCGCACGGTGCGGAGTTGCCATTATGTGACATGGGTGCATCTGTTGCGGGGGGTGGGCTTGCATTCACACAAGGACATTCCCTATGAGCCGGCGTCGCATGGGTGTGTTCGCCTGGAATACGATGTCGCCAAACTGATCCACAACAACAGCCGGGCCGGCATGACCTTGATCGTCATCGGCGGCGACTGGCACTGGTTTCATAACGGGGGATGAAGGGGATTGCGAAAACACCCGGCCAAGGCGCCACCTCTTCCGCGCGCTTTGCTTTTGCCCCTCGCAAACCGAAATCCACGCAAGGCCATTTTGACGAGCTGATCCGGGCGGGACTATAGTGACGGTGAAGCGATCAAACTCCATCGGAGAATGCGCATGCGTGGGATGGAAGCGACGGATCAGGACCTCGAGCAGTTGACGGCGCTGTTTCGACTGCTTTCCGATAAGACGCGGTTGAGCATTCTGCTGTTGCTCGCCCAGGGCGAGCGGAATGTCACCAGCCTGTGTGCCGAATTGAACCTTCCGCAGCCGACGGTCAGCCATCATCTGGGGTTGTTGCGGCTGGGCAATCTGATTGGAAATCGGCGCAATGGCAAGCAGGTGTTTTATGAGTTGAACGGCAGGGTGGACGCCCTGGGCCATCAGGTGATGCGGATGGGAACCGAGCGTTTCGACATTCGCCTCGCCGCGCGCACGCCGGCGATGGGATGAGCGGGTTTGGCCGCTTCCCGTCGGGCGATTGCCGCCGCGGGGTTTCTTGCGTATTATGCTCCCGCGTTGACGATGACGTCGGCTGAACAGAGCCGACGCGCAACGAACGGCCTCTTGGCGGAATTGGCAGACGCGATGGATTCAAAATCCATTTCCCTTACGGGAGTATCGGTTCGACTCCGATAGAGGCCACTGGATTGTCTTGCAAGGAGCGGCACTGTTCGGAATCGCCCGGAATTTCCGGCGTTTTTCGCTCGTTGTTTTTGTCGCGTTCTGCTCTGTTCCGCTCCATTCCGTCGTGTGCTGTGCCGGATTCTGTGCCGGATTTCGTGGCGTCTTTTCCGTCGTCGCCCGCGAGAAGTGTGCATCCAGTGTCTGAAGGTAATGCTCCATCGCCACCGCTCCCGTGTTGCCAATCCAATCACAAATGGGCTGCATAGGGTAAGTCTCGGCAAGCTCCGTCTGACGCGATGCCCGCAGGTTGTGGAACAGCTTCGTCCTTGGGCGGCAGATCATCGCCCAAGCGGATGGATCAACAGTTAGCTATCTACTGTATGACGGGCACGGCTCGATGCGTGCGATCGCTGACGCGACGGGTGCGATCGCCAGCGGCAGCGTGACGGCGTACGACGCATTTGGCGTCCAGACGGACACGAACGGGTCGGTGCTGACGCCCATTCAGTACGCGGGGCAGTGGATCGACGGGCACACGGGCCTGTCGCACAACCGGGACCGGTGGCTGGACCTGGCGACGGGGAGGTTCACGCAATCGGATCGGTATGAAGGAAGACTCGAAGAACCGCTGACACTCCACAAGCGCATCTACGCTCACGGAAATCCGATGAGCGGAACGGACCCCGACGGGTTTATGACGTTGAGCATGGGTTTCGGGCTGTCGTTGAATGTTGACGTACTCGTGAGCGTGGGAGCGCGAGTTTTGGCATTTGGTCCATATGCGGCGGGTGTCGCGGCCTTGGGTCTGGGCGCAACCGCAACCGTGCAGGCGCTCGGCGGGGCGGCCGCCGTTCAAGGAGCAATCAATGACTGGATCTCATCGGGTGAGGCGGCGTTGACCAGTGCCGCAGTTCAAATGATCGGCCGGACGCTGGAAGTGGCCAACGCGATGAACGACGCGATTTCCAAAGCCATCAGTGCGGGTCGCGCGACGCTGTCGCAGTTGATGAAGTATCCGTTCTTCCCGGTCTTCAGGAGTGCGACGCCTGATGTATACAAGCTCAACGTATCCGCTCTCGCTGCGAATCCTGCTTGGTACGTGTTGAACTACCTTGGGCCGAACAAAGTGCTCCACGATGCAAACAGAAGGGTCGTTTGGGGCTTTCATGGATGGAAGATGCAGACCGCGCCGCCGTTCTATCAGCTTCATGAATTCCCATACGCTTCCACAACACAGGGAGGTCGGCCAGCGATGGCCACGCCCGTTCCCGCGGCGCAGAATCTCTCTGAAGGTGCTCTCTTGGGACTGTTCTACCGCTATTCGCTTAAACAGATCCCGCGTGCGCCTTTCCTGGTGGTTCCAGTTCCAATTTAGGAAAACAATCAAATGGCCCGTCCATCCAATCCAATGCCCGACTTTTACAAGTACAAGGGCGCGGAGGTCTCGCTTCGATTGCCGCGATACCTCAAGGCGAGGCAGGAATGTTATTTCAGCAGGCCCGCAAGAGAAGAGAAACTGCCAGGGGTGTCGCTGGTGGCCATTGAGTTTGTGGATGCCGAAGGTGCAGAAATATTCAAAGATACGATGCGGATTGCCGTCAACCTAGTCAGCCAGCCGGATGTGGAGTCCCGGGTACTCCGCGTTGGCAATGCTGATTATTTACAAGACGGATTCGATTTGCTGGCGTCGACTCATGTGGTTCCTACGGGCGACGACGTTCATCAGTACGACGTAGTCTTCCCGCTAGCGAATCGCTATGTCTATGTCCGCTTTGTTGGAACTGGCAAGATCGAGGAGTTCGAGACGCTGTGCCGGGCGATCGCGTCCAGCATTCGGATACACAACGTAGACATGCCATCAGCCAAACAAGCCACGGTCAAAACACGCGGCGCTCGCAGAAAGCGGTCTGGCCTGCGAGGAAAAGCTCGGGCGCGTCTTCTCAAATCGTTAGAATCCCTCCCGGAGAACCTCTCGTATTTGCGAGAGCCAATTCTCTCAATCGCCGAACAAAACCAAGACTTTCTTGGAACTGGCGGAGCCGATATCGACCAAGTCGCTACAGCCATTGAGGAGCAGGCGGCGACACGTTCAGGCTATTCCACGAGTGCTGATGCCGAGCAATTGAAACAGTGGCTTGACAAATTACCTGATTCCAATAGCCACTGGGCCGGCCCCGTATGGTTTACTCATGTCTTTCTGATTGGATATGACGCATTCCAAGAGAAAAAGGAATAGCCGCATATGCAATGCGCGACGAGCGATCCGTTCGAAGACGTGGAAATCACGCGCACGAATCCCGCGGCGGGCATCTACGAGACCGCGTTCGACACCGGCTACAACTCCTCGGCGATCCTCTCTTCGACCAAGACGCACTACGACGCCAACGGCCGGGTCGACTGGACCGAGAGTGAGACGGGCCTGGTCACGCACTTCGAGTACGACGACGCGAGGCGGCAGGAGCGGACGTGGTTTGAGCTGGACCTCGATGGCGACAGCGTGGACGTGCTGCGTGACTTGTTCATGATCCGAGGCGTGCCCAGGCACATCCGCTCGGATAACGGGCCGGAGTTCGTCGCCCATGCGATCCGCCGGTTCCTGACGACGGCGGGTGTGGAGACGCTGTACATCGAGCCGGGTTCTCCCTGGCAGAACGGCTACGCCGAGAGCTTCCATAGCCGCGTGCGTGACGAGTTCATGGCCGGCGAGTTGTTCGCCGACCTGGAAGAAGCCCGGGTGCTGGCGGATCGCTGGAAGAATGACTACAACCATCGTCGGCCGCACTCATCGCTGGGGTACGTGACCCCGGCGGAGTTCGCCGCGTCGCTGCGGCAGCCTCCGGTCGGGGCTGCGCCCCTCCCTACGGCTGCCGCAGC
>CAYUNS010000094.1:0-12048 GCA_964446155.1 uncultured Tepidisphaeraceae bacterium
AGGCCGCGATTTCGTTCGCCCGCTGCTCCGGGGCTTCGGTGAGCATCTCGACCGCGAGCCGCGCGTGTCCCATCCGGCCGGCCGCGTTGAGACGCGGCGAGAGGAGGAAACCGACGTGATAGCTGTCGAGCTTCTGCCCGGTCAACCCCGCGGAGGCGATGAGGGCGCGAATGCCCGTGAGGCCGCTCGATTTCAGTCCGCTCAGCCCGAAGGCCGCGAGAATCCGATTCTCACCGACAAGCGGCACGACGTCCGCGATCGTTCCCAGCGCCGCCAGCGCCGTCGCTTCCACGAGGAACGCGCGGAATGCCTGGCTCACCCGCGTCGCGCCGCTGACGGCCATGCCGATCCCCCACGCCAGCTTGAACGCCACGCCGGCCCCGCACAGGTGCGGGTTGGGATACACCGCTCCATCATGCGGCAGGCGTGGATGGACGATGGCGTAACAGTCGGGAAGAAGAGGTGATTTTTCGGAGTCGCCCGCGGTCTCGCGCCATTCGTGATGATCGGTGACGATCAGATCGACGCCGCGTTCCCGCGCGATGGCGGCCTGTTCGACCGCGGTGACGCCGCAGTCCACGGTGACGATCACCCGCGCGCCGTCGTCGCAGATTTGCCGGATGGCCTCGCTGTTCAGGCCATAGCCCTCGTCGATGCGATGCGGGATGTAATAGCGGACCTTGCCGCCGAGGATGCCGATGGCGTGCCACAGGATCGTCGTCGCGGTGATGCCGTCCACGTCGTAATCGCCGTAGATGCAGATCGGCTCGTCATCCCGGATGGCGCGTGCGATGCGTTCGGCCGCCGGGGCGAGGTTGGGAATTTCCGTCGGATTGTGCAGCCCCTTGAGGGTGGGTTGCAGAAAATCCCGGCAATCCTGAATCTCGCTTATGCCCCGCGACAGCAGCACCTGCGCGACGATCGGCGACACTTTCAGCCGGCTCGCGAGGTCCGCGGCGGCGGGATGGGGGTCGGCGATGGTCCAGCGTTTTGATCGATACATCCGTGTCTCGGCGGGTGAACGTCCTTGCCGGTTCATCTTAGTCGCCATCCATGGATGCCTCAAATCATCCTGCCGCATTCGTCAGTTGTCCATTTCCGTTCGCGAGCGTCGCGGCCTGGGCGCGCTTGCGCGGCGTGAACCGTCTCATTCCGACGACCCGAGAGAATTTCGCTTCCTCGATTGGCTTGCGCTACAATGCCCGTCGTGGCGGACATCGTTCTGACAACCCTCAATGCGCGCTACGCCCATGCGTCGTTCGGGCTTCGTTACCTGATGGCGAATCTGGGCGCGATGCAGTCGCGCGCGGCGATTCTCGAGTTCGACATCAACCAGCGTGTCATCGACGTGCTGGAGATGATTCTGTCGCGGCATCCGAAGATCGTCGGGATCGGCGTTTACATCTGGAACGCGGAGGCGTCGGCGGAGCTGGTGGCGTTGTTGAAGCGGGTTCGGCCGGACATTCTGGTTGTGCTCGGCGGGCCGGAGGTCAGCCATGAGACCGATCGGCAGGAGATTGTTCGGGACGCGGATTTTGTCATCACTGGCGAGGCCGATCTCGCTTTCGCGGAGCTGTGCGAGAAGTTGCTGGCCGGCCGACGACCGCTGATGAAGATCATCCCGGCGGCGCTGCCGGAGTTTCAGGCGAAGAACGGAGCGGCGCTCCGGCTGCCCTATCATCTTTATGACGACGATGATCTGTCGCATCGCGTCATTTATGTCGAGGCCTCGCGCGGGTGTCCGTTCAAGTGCGAATTCTGCCTGTCGTCTCTCGATGTGCCCGTGCGCAACGTGCCGCTGGATGCCTTTCTCTCGGCGATGGGGGAGCTGTTCGATCGCGGGCTGCGGCAGTTCAAGTTCGTGGATCGCACGTTCAACCTGAACCTGAACATCAGCCGGGCCATCCTGCAATTTTTTCTCGATCGGCTTGTGCCGGGGCTGTTTCTGCATTTCGAGATGATCCCGGATCGGCTGCCCGCGGCATTGCGCGAGCTGATCGCGAAATTCCCCGCCGGCACGTTGCAGTTCGAGGTGGGGATTCAGACTTTCAACGAGGCGGTCGCGGCGCGGATCAGCCGGAGGCAGGACAATGACCGGCTCGCGGACAACCTGGCGTTTCTGCGCGCCGAGACGGGGGTGCATGTTCATGCGGATTTGATCGCGGGATTGCCGGGGGAGGATCTCGCGAGCTTCGGGCGCGGGTTCGACCGGCTGGTGGCGCTGGACCCGCAGGAAATCCAGGTGGGGATTCTGAAGCGGCTGCGCGGCGCGCCGATCGCGCGCCATGACATGGAGTGGCACATGGTCTACAGCCCGCACGCGCCGTATGAAATTCTTCAGACGGGCGCGATGGATTTCAACTCGCTCCAGCGGATGCGGCGGTTTTCGCGGTTCTGGGATTTGATCTCCAACAGCGGCAATTTCATCGAGACCGCTCGTCTGATCCGGCGGGAGGGATCGCCGTTCGAGTCGTTCCTGAAGCTGACGGACTGGCTGTTCGACAGGGTTGGACAGACGCACGGGATCGCGCTGCAGAGGCTCGCGGAACTGCTGTTCAATTTCCTGGTCCATGAGCAGGGGGTGGACGCGGCGGAGGCGGCACAGGCAATCTGGCGGGACTATCAGCGCGTCGGGCGGAGCGACCGGCCGGCGTTTCTGCGCGACTACGTCGCACCGGCGGACACCCGGACGATTCGCAGGGAGCGATCGCCGGTTCCGTCGCGGCAGGCGCGGCATCTGCCGTCATAATGACCTGACGGCAAGGTTCATCGTTTCATGAAGGGAGAGTCTGTGAATACGCCTTTATTCCTGGTGCCGTTCGGTGTGCTGGTCGGAGTCTTCAGCGGGTTGATGGGCCTGGGCGGGGGCGCGGTGATCATCCCGATCCTGGTGTTGCTGTTCGGCATGGATCAGCAATCCGCGCATGGCACGAGCCTGGCGATGATCCTCTCGCCGACGGCGCTGCCGGCGATTTACAAATACCACCAGGGGCGATTCATCGACTGGCGGCTGGTGATGTTCGTGGTGCCGGGGATGCTGATCGGGTCTTATCTCGGCGCGAAAATCGCGACGAGCATCTCGCAGGAAGCGCTGAAACTGGTGTTCGGCTTCATCCTGATTTATGTCGCGGGATACACGGTGTTTGGATCGCTGGGCAAGGAGCACCTGACGCGCACGCTGATCCTGTCGGGGGCGCTGGTGCTGATCGGGGTGGGGATGTTCTCCGTCGTCAAACGGATGGATCAATCCTCCCGCGGCGCCGAAACGGCGCGGGTCGTGTCGGAATAATGAAGCCGGGGGCGACCTCGTGGGAGGCCGCCCCCGGCGATTGATTTTTTCCTTCCGCCATGGATCGGTTTACCATCGGAAACCGATACCCAGCGAATAGAAGAAAGCGCCATCGTCGAAGTTGCTGTCCACGTCGTCCGTGTCGTCAAAGAGGAATGAATATTCCACCTGGCCGAACAGGAAGGTGGTGCTGTTGACGAACCACTTCAGGCCCGCTTCGGGACCGGCGATGAAGGTGTCATCGATATTGTCCCCGTAGAGGTAGCCGATGTTCACGCCAATGAAGGGCACGATGCCGTCAAAGGGGATGTGCAGATCGGCGAAGATGCGCGTGCCGCCGTTGATGTCCGTCCCGTCGCTCTCCGAGATGCCCACGGTCTGCCGGGCGCCCAGCTCGAAGGAGTCGGTCAGAAAATAACCGAGACTGCCGCTGGCGCTGAAGACAGTGGCGTCGAAGTCATTGTCGCTCGTGCCGCTGCCGACGAGGATGAATTCCCAGTCGCCTTCCTCGAAGCCCTGCGCCTGGGCGTGGGTGGCGCATAGAGAGACGACCAGACCGAGAGCGGTCAGCCATGAAAATGTCCGCAACATAATGTACCTCCTTACAAAAGGATGTGGCGTTTTCCTGGTGACCAATCCGGCTACACAGGATTGGGCGAATGCCCCGGGTCGTTGCGGTTCGTTGACCCGCCGCAGGCCGGAGGTTTTCAACCGTCCTGCGGGATTGAACCATCGGAACATCCGAGGTCCACGCGAGTCGCAACAGGACTCGACGGGTGCAAGTTAGTGCAGACTGCGATAAGACGGAACGGACAAATTGGGAAGAAAAAATGGAATGAAGGGATGATAGGGGATGAATCGCCGATCCGGGAGGATCGGCGCGTTCTCGATGCCTCTATACGCCGGCGCCAAGGGCGTTTTTAACGTGATCCACGGCGTTGCGGAAAATTTGCAGACCCTGGCCTTCTTCGCGCGTCGAGGGGCGGCGGGTCCAGGCGGGATGTTGCAGGGAGGTGACGAAACGCTCGGGATGCGGCATCAACCCGAACACCAGCCCGGAGGCATCGCAGATTCCGGCAATGTCATCGACGCTGCCGTTGGGGTTGAATGGCGTTTCGCCATCCGCCGACGAACCGTCCGCCCGCGAGTAGGTGAGGGCGACCTGTCCATTGTCCCACAGCGACCGGCGAATCGTCTCACTGCCGGGAACAAACCTGCCTTCGCCGTGTGCGATGGGCAGTTCCAGAACACTGGGCAGATTGCCGGTCCAGATGCATCGGGAAGCCTGCGGCGCCAGGCTGACCCAGCAATCGATGAACCGCCCGCAGTCGTTGTGCGCGAGCGTACAGTTCTGCCCGGTGCGATCGTCGCCGGCAACCGGGCCGGGGAGCAGATCGGTTTTGACGAGCACCTGGAATCCGTTGCAGATGCCGATGATCGGTTTGCCGGCGTCGATGAATCGCCGGAAAACATCGCGCAGATGATGGGCGATCTGGTTGGCGAAGATCCGTCCGGCGGCGATGTCGTCGCCGTAACTGAATCCACCGGGCAGGGCGAGAATCTGAAATCGATCGATGACGCCGGGATTCTCCAGCAGCCGGTTGATGTGCATCAACTCGACACCGGCTCCGGCGAGCGAGAAGGCATGAGCGGTCTCGGCGTCACAATTGGCGCCGGCGGTGCGAAGGATCAGGGTGTGGGGATTCATCCCCACAGTGTAGAACGCCCGCCGCATGTCGTCCAACCCGCTCGATGGAAGGTGAACCGGGAGAAAGACGCAGGCGAGGAAAGACCTCGCCCCGTCTTATTCCCAGGAGCGTCGGAGGGCGTTTGGATGCGCGAATCGAAGCATTCGCGGTGTTGTCCGGTGCGATCATGGGACAGGCGGTTCGGCCGGAGAGAGCGGCGGGATCGTCGCGTCCGGCGAGCGAGGCTCCGCATCCATGGGGGAGACCTCGGGATTCACATTGGGAACGGCCGGTTGTTCCATCCCCGACGCCGGAACGGCCTCGTCGTAGACGTTCTCACCGTCAGTATTGAAGACACTGAACAGCGCCCAACCCAGCAGAAGGGCCAGCGCGATCCCCACCACCCAGGCCCACATGGATGTTCCGTCGCGATCGCCTCGATCAATCGGGTCCGCAGGTTTTCGTTCATCATAGGTCATAACGTTGCTCCTTCGGGCAAATGTAGTTCCCTTCTGATCCGGCCCCGGCGGAAACCGCCGCGAGCCGGGCTTGTGTGACATGAAGAAAAGGGAGCAAATACGAGGCCATGCAAGTGTCTGCGAGATGGAATTCCAACCGCCCGGATCGGTCATATTGACACCGCAATTGGGTGTCGGGACACTGTTTGCGACCCCCCAACCTTCCATGAAAGGCATTCATACATGATCGCGCATCGTGTTCTGCTGATAACAGGCGGCCAGGCCCATCCTTACAGTCTTCATTCCGACATTCTGAAAACGGCGCTGACTTCCTCCGGCATGGTGGTGACGCAAACGAACGAGGCGGCGGCGCTCGTGGGCGTGAGCAAGGGGCGGCAGGATTGCGTCGTGCTCTACGTCGATGGTGAATATCTCGATGCGGCGGCGGTGAAGGGATTGAGTGAGTTCGTTCGTTCCGGCGGAGGATTGGTGGCGCTGCATTCGGCCGCGTCGCAAAAACAATCCGATGTGCTGGCGAAGCTCATCGGCTGCTCGGTTCGGAAGGGATGCTTCGACATCGAATACAAAATGTCGATCAGCGACGGCGATCATCCGATCGCACACCGCCTTCAGGATTTTCGCGTCACCGATGAGATTTATGAACTGGAGATGAAGAACGACCATCGCGCCTTTCTGACCGCGTGGTGGGACGGCAAGACGCAGCCCGTCGGATTCAGCAGGGAGGAAGGGAACGGCAAGGTCGTCTATCTTGCCAACGGGCATGAGACGCAGGTGCTGCGCGATCCGTCGTTCCAGACCGTCTTCAACCGATCGGTGCGTTACGCGAGCGGGGAGGACTGGTCGGCCGGGACCGTGAAGGTCGCCGCCATCGGGTACGGCGGGGCGTTCAACATGGGCAAGCTCCATCTTCAGTCCTGCGAAAAATCGCGCCTCAAGGCGGTCGCGGTATGCGATGTCGATTCCGCGCGCGCCGCGACGGCGAAGACGGAGATCGGCGAGCACATTCAAACCTACCAGACCGTCGAGGATCTGCTGGCCAGGAGCGACGCCGAGATGTGCGTCATCATTACCCCGCACAACACGCATGCGCCGCTCTCGATTCAGTGCCTCAATGCCGGCCGGCACGTTGTCACCGAAAAGCCCTACACCATCACCGTGGACGAAGCCACCCACGTCATCGAGACCGCCCGCAAAGCGAAGAAGATGGCGACCGTCTTCCACAATCGCCGATGGGACGGTGATTTCGTGACCATCAGGAACCTGGTCGAATCCGGCGTCATCGGCGAGGTGTTTCACATCGAGTGCGCCTTCGGCAACTACCAGGAGCCGCGCGTCGACTGGTGGCGCAGCTACAAGGAGACCAGCGGCGGGGCGTTCTACGACTGGGGCGCGCACTTCGTCGATTGGATTCTCAATCTCATGCCCCATCGAATCGAGTCGGTCAGCGGCGATTTCAAGAAACTGAAGTGGCCGCAGGTGAGCAACGAGGATTACTCCAACGCCTACATCCGCTTTGAAGGCGGCCGCAGCGCCTTCGTCGAGCAGGGGAGCGTCAACGCCATCGACAAACCGCGATGGCGCATCCTCGGCACCAAAGGCGGCATCGAAAAACGAGACTGGGACTGGGAAAACAAGCAAGGCCTGCGACTGGTCACCTTCCAGAATGAGCAGCGCGTCGAAAGCATCGTGCCGACGCTCAAGAGCAGTTGGGACGGGTTCTATCGCAACATCGCCAATCACCTGCTGCTCGGCGAGCCGCTGGCGGTGACACCGGAATCGGCGCGCGATGTCATCGCGGTCCTGAGCCTTGCGGAGCAATCCAGCCAACAGGGCGGCATTCCGCTGCCTTTGCCCTATGCGCGCTGAGTCGCGTCCGGCATGGTCCGGGCGCCGTCCACTCGCGATGGTCCTGGCCATTCCGTGCGGCAACCCAAAAAAAGGTTGCGTTTTCACGGCGAATTTGTTCTTTTGGAAGCCCCGGCGAAGGCGTGCCGGGGCTGTCTATGGCCGATGCCGATCCATCCACCCGTCCCGCGAAGAAGAAACGCAAGCGGAAAAAGCCCGCGAGCGCTTCTAGACCGCGGAAGCTGCCTCCCTATCACGTCATTCTTCTCGACGACAACGATCACAGCCATGAGTATGTCATGCGGATGCTCAAGGCGCTGTTCGGTCATCCCGCCGAAGAAGGATATCGCCTTGCCGACGAAGTCGATCGCACCGGCCGGGCCATCGTGCTGACCACCCACCGCGAAAAAGCGGAACTGAAGCGCGACCAGATCCACGCCTACGGCGTCGATCCCGCCGTCGCCACCTGCAAAGGTTCCATGTCCGCCCTCATCGAACCCGCCGCATGACGCATCGCTCCCGTTGCCTTGTCATACGTCCCCATGCCCCACCTCACCGAACAGAAAAAGGCCAACATTCTCCGCTTCATCGAGCAGGTGGATGAGCCGCGGATCGAGGGGAAATCCTTGGTCGAGGACGAGATCGCCGATGGCCTGTTCGACACCCGCGGCGGGTGATTTGCCACGCGATTTTTCTCCCGTTATTCTGCACCGGCATTTTCTTATCTTCCAACATTGGCCGGATTTGCCACCAAGGAGGGACAATGAGCGTTGAACCCGTCATTACGTGTCCAGGCTGCAAGACCGAAATCAAGCTGACCGAATCTCTGGCCGCCCCGCTTATTGAAGCGACGCGGAAGCAGTATGAGACAAAGCTGTCTCAACAAACCGCGGAGTTCACGAAACGCGAACAGGCCGTCAAGGCGCGCGAAGAGACCCTCGCCAAAGAAAAGGAATCGCTGGACGCGACCCTTGCGGAAAAGCTCAAGGCCGCGCGCACCAAACTCGCCGCCGACGCAGCCAAACGCGAGCAGGCGATGAAAGAGCGGGAGACGGCGCTGGCAAAGGAAAAGGAAGCGGTCGAGGCGACCGTCACCGAAAAGCTGAAATCCGAACGTGCGAAAATCGCCTCCGAAGAAGCCCGAAAGGCAAAGCTGGCCATCGGCGATGACATCGAGCAAAAAGCAAAGGAAATCGCCGAGTTGAACGCGGTTCTCAAAACGCGTGATGCAAAGCTCGCCGAAGCGCAGAAGGCGCAGGCGGAACTCATCCGCAAGCAGCGGGAGCTGGACGACGCCAAACGCGAGATGGACCTGACCATCGAAACGCGCGTGCAGGAATCGCTCGGCAAAACCCGCGAGCAGGCAAAGAAGGAGGCCGAGCGGGAACTGTCGCTCAAGGTCATCGAAAAAGAGCAGACGATTGCCTCGATGCAGCAGAAAATCGAGGAATTGAAGAAAAAGGCCGAGCAGGGATCGCAGCAGTTGCAGGGCGAAGCGCTCGAACTACAACTCGAATCCGTCCTCTCACTGAAATTTCCCCACGACCGCATCGAACCCGTCCCCAAGGGTGAGCACGGCGGCGACATCCTTCAGCGCGTCGTCATGTCCGCCGGCTCGGCGTGCGGCACGATCCTCTGGGAATCCAAACGCACCAAAAACTGGTCCAACGGCTGGCTGGCCAAGCTGCGCGAAGACCAGCGGCAGGCGAAGGCCGAGATCGCCGTCATCGTCAGCGCCATCCTGCCTGACGGGGTGGAGACGTTCGATCAGATCGACAGCGTGTGGATCGTCCACCCGCGCTGCATCCTGCCCGTGGCCATGTCGCTGCGTCACATGCTCATCGAAGTCAACGGCGCACGATCGGCCACCGAGGGACAGCAGACCAAGATGGAAATGATGTACGGCTACCTCACCGGCCCGAAGTTCCGCCTGCGCGTGCAGGCAATCGTCGAGGCGTTCTCCACGATGGGCGAAGACCTGCTCAAGGAAAAGAAAGCCATCCAGAAACAATGGGCCAAACGCGAGCAGCAGATCGAGCGCGTGATGGAAGCCACCGTCGGCATGTACGGCGAAATGCAGGGCATCGCGGGGCAGTCGTTGCGGGAGATCGAGGGGTTGGAGATCGACGCTCAGGAAAAGCTGGCGATACTGGAATCGAACGCCTTGTGATGGATGGTTTCTTGCAAACGCGGTTGCAGGTGTGGAATGGCTCAAGCAAAACGTGCGATAAAATCCTCCACTCGCCTCACGAAACCCGCCTCATTGCGCATTCACTCGCCTGGCAAGGTCTTTCGCGACCCCGTGCATCGGCTGATTCGTGTCTCGCCGGAGGATGAGTTCATTCTCGATCTGATCGACACGCCCCCGATGCAGCGTATGCGCCGTATTCGCCAACTCGGCGTTTCCTGGCTGACCTATCACGGCGCCGAGCACAGCCGTTTTGTTCACAGTCTGGGGGTTTTTTGCTTTGCCCAGCGGATCATCGAGTCGCTCCAGACCCGTTACGGGTGGGGCAGCGAAGTTTACAGGCGTCTGGACAAGCATGCCCGAACAATCAAGGCGGCCGCGCTCCTCCATGATATTGGTCACGCCCCTTTCTCCCACATGCTCGAGCGCGCCTTCGGCAGAAGTCACCACGAAGACCGAACCATCGAACTGATCGAACAGGAGAACGGCCCGATCCGCACCGTGCTGGAGAAGCATGGCCTGGAACCGGAGTCCGTCGCCTCGATTATCCGAATGGATTTCCCCGACAAGCTCGCCGTCGACATCATCTCCAGCCAGCTCGACGCCGACCGCATGGACTACCTGCTGCGAGACTCCTATTGCACCGGCGTCGGCTACGGCGAGTTCGACGCCGACTGGCTGATCCACGCCATGTGCGTCGGCCAGCTCAACGGTGAGGGGATTGCGAAGAAGCGGAAGACAAACATCCAGTACAAGCTCTGTCTCGATCATCGACGCGGGGTGTACGCCGCCAAGCGTTTCGTGATGGCACGGCTGCACATGTACCAGCAGGTCTACATGCACCGCGTCACCCGCGGCTTCGAGGTGCTCACGCTCAATCTCTTCAAGGCCGCCGCGCATCGCGCGACGCATGGCGGGCTTCCCCCGTGTTGGGGTCAGGAGTCTAACCAACCCCGGCCTGCCAGCAATCCGCAACCATACAGTACATATAACTGTGTTTTCTTGGGAGTCTAACCAACCCCGGCCTGCCAGCAATCCGCAACTTCGCGGTGTCGCAGATCACCGCACTGCCGAGTCTAACCAACCCCGGCCTGCCAGCAATCCGCAACGACATGACATGCGCTTCGCGCCAAGGGGAATCCTGATTTTTTTTCTGTCATTCCGCCGCGGCCTCCTCCGGGTCGCGACCCTCCGGGGGCGATACGCGCAGGTCGCGGAATTCCGGGTCGGACCGCAACTCCGCGAAGACCTCGTCGCTGATTGCGATCTCCTCCGGCGACAGGTCGAGCTCCTCGCCCATGATGATGTCGTCCTGATTTTTGGGGTCACTGCTCATCGTCGCCTCCGTTGTTTGCGTTTCTCCCGTGCGATATACGCCGCCAACACCTTCCAGCTCTTGGATTTTGGCGACAAATCGAAGCTCATGGGCATCGAGTCGCCGATCCGCAACCACATCGCCTCGCCGCCGGGATTCGCCAGCAGGTCGAGCAGGTCGCCGTTGATGTGGTATCCGGCCCGCTCCAGCGCGGTCCGCACCTGCGTCGGCGCGTCGGCCAACGGTGCATTATACCCCAGCGTCGGCCAGGTGTAATACCCATTCATCGCCGGCCCCCGCGCGGCATAGGTGTCGATCCGGCTGACGCCCACGGCCATCAGCGCCGACGCCATCTCGTGCAGCAGCGTTGTACCGATGCCCTGCCGATGCAGGGCTGGATCGATGGTGAGCAGATCGGCGTGACAGACCAGCACGCCGCCGTCACGCTGGATCGTGCGGCGGATGAGCGATCCACCGGGAGTCTAACCAACCCCGGCCTGCCAGCAATCCGCAACCGTGTGCGACCGTCCGACCGCCCGCGCCAGGAGAACCAACTGACGGATGAGCACATCGAGAAGATTCTTGAGACCTACCAGAAACGCCCGAAGCAGATCGAGCGCTATTCCCGCCGCGTGGAAATGAAGGAGATCGCCGAGAACGATTTCAACCTGAACATTTCGCGGTACGTCAGCACGGCCACGGAAGAAGAGGAAATTGACCTGGCGAAAACGCACCGTGAACTCGTCGCGATCGACGATCGACTTCGCGCGGCGACAGACAAGCACAATCGCTTCCTGAAGGAACTCGGCCTGTCGCCGTTGCCATAGGAGGAAACGGACGTTGATGAATCGGCCCTTGGACTTCTGGCCGACGACGGCCTGGGATTTCTTGAAGCTGAGAAACGAGTCGCCAGGGCGCGGACGGTCTGGCTCTTGGGGACGCGCTCGGCCAAGCGGCGCACGGTTTCGATTGCCTGCTCGGCTTCGAGCCGGGCTTCGTAGGTGTTGTCGGGTGGGTTGCGTCCGAAGTCGCCCTTTGTCTGGGGCGAATCAGATGCGGCAAAATCATTTTAAGTAATTTATTTTCAATAGTTTATGAAATCAGGGAGGGGGGCTTGGCATTGACGTTGGCAAAGTCCGCCACCAATCCCACCAGGCGTGTCTCACCCCGGTGAAATCAACCGCCTGTGAAATATGCGGGCTGGAGAGGGCGGCCTGGTCAATGCACTGGATTAGCCCAGGTTC
>CAYUNS010000094.1:12058-13057 GCA_964446155.1 uncultured Tepidisphaeraceae bacterium
GCATTGCCCTGCAAGGCAAAAAGAGTCGGCGGCGGATCCTTGCGGATCCGCCGCCGATCTTGTTTTCGCCGCGGTCGCGTGTAAGCCGAGTTCTGTTCCCGATTCGATCCGAAGATCGAACGGGGGCGACCATTTCTCTGGGACGCGCGTCGCCGCGCGCCTCGCGACGGGCGCGAGCGCCCGTCATCAGCGACCTACCCGCGGATCAAGCGCCCCGGGCCGGGGCTTTCCGCATATTTGGTCTTGCTGCCGGTGGGGTTTGCCGTGCCGCGGGCGTCGCCGCCCGCGCGGTGCGCTCTTACCGCACCATTTCACCCTTACCGGAGGCGGTGACCGTCTCCGGCGGTATCTTTCTGTTGCACTTTCCGTCGGATCGCTCCGCCTTGGCGTTACCAAGCACCGTCGCCCTGCGCAGTTCGGACTTTCCTCATCACGGGACCGAAATCCCGCAACGCGATCGCCACTGTGACCGCGGCGCTTTAATTATACGCCGTTTCCGGTTAACAAGCTCATTGTCGTTCAACAAAACAATCTCTTCCGGCGTAGGATTTCCTGCAAGGATGAGACTGAGGAGTCACGGATGCAGCAACGGCGCGCGGACAAACCCGCAGCACCCCGGGATGCGGCGGCGGAGGTGCAGGACTTCCAGCCGGTCGCGCTGGGGCGCAGCTCCGACGAAGAACTCATGCGTCGCACGCAAACCGACGACAAGCAGGCGTTTTCGCTGCTTTACGAGCGATACAGCGCCCCGGTCCTGTCCTATCTCTACCGCATGCTGGGCAACGTCGAGGATGTCGAGGCCATCGGGCAGGAGGTGTTTCTCCGGGCTTTTCGCTTCGCGCCCACCTATCGCTATCCGCAGAAATTCTCGACCTGGCTGTTCACGATCACGCGCAACCTCGCCATCAACCAGGCGAGAAGAAAGAAAAGATCTCCGGTTCGCAATCTCACGGAATTGAATCTCGAGGGTATTGATATGAGCGGCGACCCGTATCAGGT
>CAYUNS010000094.1:13067-16018 GCA_964446155.1 uncultured Tepidisphaeraceae bacterium
GCCTCCCGGGCCACCACCGACCTGGAAAAACAGGAGGAGATCGCCCGCGTCCTCAAGGCGTTGGAAGACCTGCCGACGGATCAGAAGGAAGTGATCGTCCTCGGGGTGTTCCAGGATTTGTCCTATGCCGAGATGGAGGAAATCACGGGAACCAAGGCGGTGACCCTGAGATCGAGAATGTTTCACGGGCTGAAAAAGCTCGGACGGATGATGGGAGGGGAGGAGGAAACGTGAAGACGTAAAACGTGAAGCCGCGAAAAACAGGGGGGAATTCTCCTTGTGTTTTCACGTCGTCACGTTTCATGTTCCCGGATATTGTATGTCTTCATCTTTCAGGCATTGACCATGGCCACGCTTGACTTTGAATCCGATCAGATGCTCCGGCTGCTCACGGATGCGCTGCGCGCCGGACCGGGCAGCCCGGAGTGGCACGAGGCGGTGGGGCGTCTGCGCGGCGGGGGGGCGGAGGTGGACGAATATCGCCTGCTCTGCGAGGCGCGCGAGCGACTGGAGAGCGGCAAGGCGTATCGCAGCGTCCAGGCCGGACCGGGGTTCACCCGGCGGGTGCTCCAGGGCGTCGAGGAGGAATCCATCCGTGGAAGATCAATTCCCCTGGCCAGTCTGATCGCCATGGCGGCGGGCGTCGTGCTCGTCGTGGTTCTGGGATGTGTCGGGTATGTCCTCCTTCGCGGAACGAACCCGCCCGCAACCAACCTGGCGGACCTGTACTTCGGCGCCCGCGTCTTTTCCAGCAGTTTCAACGGAACCCTGCCGCCGGAATGGAACACTTTCGGGGCTTTGCCGGTCAACTTTCAAAATGGCTTGCGGCCTGAGGAAGGCGGGGAGGAATATCGCGGCGGGGGGATCGTGTCCGCGGCGCCGATCCCGCCTCGTCAACCGGTGGCGCTGGAGGTGGCGCTGCGCATGCCGCGGCTGGATGACAAGGTGATCGTCCAGGTTTTTGTGACCGATCAACCCGAGTTCAGCGAGGAGCGCGCGACCAGCGCCCATGAGCTTGTCTGGTGGGTGCAGTCCGCCCGACCGCAGGTGGTGCTTCCGTCGGGGCGCATCGGCGCGACCGGGGAGAAGATCAAAGCCGGTTCCGAGACGCAGATCGTGCGGATCGCGCTGGACCGGGACAACGCCGTCATCGACCACGCCGGTCAAC
The DNA here is from genome assembly GCA_964446155.1 of uncultured Tepidisphaeraceae bacterium. GTDB lineage: Bacteria > Planctomycetota > Phycisphaerae > Tepidisphaerales > Tepidisphaeraceae > CAYUNS01. The sequence goes on from CAYUNS010000094.1 coordinate 14,236, forward strand.
AGCTCTGGTCCGGCTCGCATCAGCTTGACCCGGATAAACCTCGCCATGTCGGTGTTCGCTTTCTTCGTCGCGGCGCCGACAAGGGCGAATTCGTCGTCGTGCAGTCGGTGAGGCTGCTGCGGCCGTGAAAGGTGAAAACGTGAGGCAAGGGCGGCTTCCGCGTGCGGTTTCACGTTTCATTTTTCTCGTCTCGCGCTCGATTTTGGAGGAATGCCATGTCCGTTTTTTCCGCTGCGGATGCCGAACAGGCCGTCAATGCCTCGCAGTCCGATCTGGAGGCGGCGCGCTTCCTGGCCGAGACCTCCCAACTTCTTCAGAACGAGCTTGCCAAGGTGATCGTCGGTCAGCAGGAGGTGATCGAGGAGATTCTCATCGCCGTCTTCGCGCGCGGGCACTGCGTGATGCAGGGCGTGCCGGGGCTGGCCAAGACGCTGCTCGTCTCGACGCTGGCGCGGACGATGGACCTGTCGTTTCATCGCATCCAGTTCACGCCCGACCTGATGCCTTCCGACATCACCGGAACGGATATTCTTCAGGAAGACCCGGACACCGGTCGGCGACGGTTCGAGTTTCAGAAAGGGCCGATCTTCGCCAATCTCCTGCTGGCCGATGAAATCAACCGCACGCCGCCGAAAACGCAGGCCGCCCTGTTGCAGGCGATGCAGGAGCATGAAGTCTCCGCGGGCAACCGCACCTTCACGTTGCCCAATCCTTTCTTCGTCCTCGCGACGCAGAATCCGATCGAGCAGGAGGGAACCTATCCGCTGCCCGAGGCGCAACTCGATCGGTTCATGTTCATGGTGATGGTCAAATACCCGCGCCGGGACGAAGAGCTTGAGGTGCTGAAGCGAACGACCGGTCCGATGAGCACCGACGTGAATCGCATCATTGACGCGGCCCGCATCATTCAGTTGCAGGAGATCGTCCGAAGGGTTCCCATCGGAGATCACGTCTTTCATTTCGCGCTCGACATCGTGCGCGCGACCCGTCCGAATGAGCCGCAGTCGTCCGATTTCGTGCGGCGGTGGTTGAACTGGGGCGCCGGCCCGCGTGCGGGGCAGTATCTCATCCTCGCGGGCAAGGCCCGCGCGCTCATGCGCGGGCGGTTGTATGTGACCATCGAAGACATCGAGGCCGTCGCCTCCCCTGTTCTCCGGCATCGTATCATTCCCAATTTCAATGCCGAAGCCGAGGGGATCACCGTCGAGCAGATCATCGAGAAAATCCTCACCCTCATTCCCCGCGGGAAGGGTGAGCGGCTCCTGTAAGCGCCGCGATGGTCCAACTCCGCCCGGCTGCTTGAGAGAGATACCCCCTGCGCATAAGATGCCCTGTTCTGACCTGTTTCGAGACACCACACACGAAAGAGACCATGGCAAGCGTCAACAACCCCTTCGGATCGGAATCGACTCTCTCCACCAAGGCCGGCGATGTAAAGATATTCCGGCTGAACCGCCTCCAGGAGGCCGGCATCGGCCAACTCGACCGGCTGCCGTTCTGCATCAAGGTGCTTCTCGAAAGCTGCCTGCGCAACATGGACAATTTCGAGGTGTCCGAGCAGGACGTGACGCGATTGGCGACGTGGAACGCGGAAAAGCCGCAGCAGGTGGAAGTTCCCTTCAAGCCCGCGCGGGTGATTTTGCAGGATTTCACCGGCGTGCCCTGCGTGGTCGATCTCGCCGCGATGCGCGCGGCGATGAAGCGCGCCGGGGGCGATCCCCAGCGGATCAATCCGCTGGTTCCGGTCGATCTGGTGATCGATCACTCCGTACAGGTGGATGAA
>CAYUNS010000095.1:0-15589 GCA_964446155.1 uncultured Tepidisphaeraceae bacterium
CAGTTGAAATAGTTGACATTGTGGAAGTCGGTTTTGCCGGTTTTGATCGTCCCGCCTGCCAGGTTGATCTTCACCGAATTGGCTGGAGCCGAAGAGGGCATCGCGGAAAGTGTGTCGCCAACTTCCACGACACCTCTGGGGTTGATCGTAAGGATCGCGCCTTCGCTGCCACCGAGGCCCACGGTCAGGGTGGTCGCCGAGATTTTTGCGACGCCGGTGTCGGAGCCGTCGCTCTTGCCGACGGTAATGGCGCCTTTGCCGCCGTAAGCGCCGATTTGGATCTCCGCCGTGCTGCGGACGTATCCGCCGTTGGTGACATTGAGCGTGCCATTGCCAGGCGAATCGCTGGAGGTAATGCCATAGCCGATCACGACATTGCCAGTGACATTCAGCGATGAACCGAGACCGTCGACACCGACGATGCCGATGCCCGCGAAGTTGGCGGCGCCGGCGTCACCGATCCGCATGCCGTTGCCGCTGCCGGTGACGGCGCCGCCGTTCTCAATGGCGAGCGTGCCCGAGCCGCCGCTGCCGACACTGATGCCGCCCGCGCCACCGGTCAGCCTGGAATCAGCGCCGGTGACGGTGACATGGCCCACGCCGCCGCCATGTGTGCCGATGAGCGTGGCCTGGCCGATGGTCACCTGCCCGCCGTCGGTGATGTTGAGCGTGCCCTGGCCGGCGACGGTGCGCTGGTTGACGGGGATGTTGAAGGTGGCGTGGGGGTTGTATCCGAGCGCCAGGCTGCTGCTTGCGGCCAGGGTGGCGCCGCCTTCCACGTTCACGACGCCGACGCCGCCATGCGTGCCGATATAGACATCAAATGCGCCGGCGTGGGCGGAATGGGTGAGCGTCAGCGAGCCATTGGAGGAAACGCCGTTGGGGTTGTTGCCGGCGGGGTTGTTGAGGAAGCGTTCGAAGCCAACATAAAGACCGCCCGCGGCGCCGGTGGCCGTGAGGGACGATCCTTCTCCGTCCACGGTCGCGACGCCCACGCCGCCCCGGCTGCCAATGTAAACATGCGGCCCGCTGGCCACGCCTCCGTTGAGGATGGTGAGCGAGCCGTTGCCCTCCCTGTTGGCCTCCGCGCTGTAGCGGCTCCACCCGACAATCAGGTTGGCGTTGAGACTGCGGAGCGTGCCGTTGTCCACGGTGACCGTGCCCAGCGCGCCTTCCCTGCCGACCGTGACGTTGGCCAGCCCGGAGACGAGCGCGCCATTCGATATCGTGACGAAACTTTCGCCACGATGAAAATCGCCCGCGAGGATCGTGCCGCCCTGACCAAAGTACAGGGCGCCGTTGGCCGCGTTGAGCGTGGAGCCGGGGCCGCTCACGTTGACAGCCGCCTTGCCTCCATCGAGGCCGATGGTGATGACGCCGTTGGCGGCGGTGTTCGTCGCCGTCGCGCCGTTGACCAGTTCCAGCGTGGGCGTAGCCGATGTGCCGGCCGCGCCGGAGATCGTCAGTGAATTGGTGAGCGGCGTGGTGACGTGGGGGACGATCGAGTTGATCGTGGCCGTGGGCTGGCGATAGACGCCGCCGTCGATTTCAAGTGTGCCGTCGGTGAAGTTCAGGGTTGTATAACCTGCCTGGCCCGCCGCCGCGCTGCCCGACACGAGGGAGTGTACCGATAGCTTGCCGCCGCTGAGATTGATGGTGTTGGTCTGGAGCGTGGTCGAGCCAAGATTCAGCGTCACGTCGCCGGCCGAAACGTTCAAGGTATGCGCGGTGGCGTTCGACCCGGATGTGACCGTGTAGGTGTCCTCAAGACTGAAGGCGATGTTGTCGTCGGCGGTCGGCGGTCCTGCGGGATCCCAATTGCCGCCTGCCTGCCACGATCCGCCCGAGGCATTGTTCCAGTTGAAGAGCGTTGCGGGCGCTAAAGGCACGGCCGTGCCCTCGAACTTGATCTCCGACAGGCCGACGTATTCGTTTGCCATGCCGCTCCAGGCGCTGTTGATCTTGAGATAAACCTGGCGAACGTCGGTGGCATCGCTGAGCGTGAAGTTTTGCGTCGAAGTCGCCGACCCGGACCCTTTGGTCAGTTGGGTCGGGCCGAGAATCTGGGTGAAGCCGGTCAGATCGTAGGTCGTCGGTGGACTGGCGGTGTCAGCCGCGCTGGGCGCGACGGGGGAAGCGAACAGCTCGAACTCTTTGATCCCTCGATCATAGGTTACCTGAGAATGACTCTGAAGCATCTGCCAGAGATAGGCGATTGTCAGATCGTAATTCGCGCCGAGATCGAAAACGAGATACTGATTGGCGACAACCGGCGCGCTGCTGGGGGGAATCCCCTGTCCCACGCCCGCGACCCACATGTTGGCGGCGCTGACATCGCTCGCGTGCGTGTAGGTCAACACGTTGCCGGAACCAGTGTTCAGGCCGGAGTTGTTGATCAGGTTGTTGGGATGCTGCACGGACTCGAAGTACGTGCTGGCAAACGCCGATGTCGGCGTGATCACCGCCGCCGAGGCGGTGTGCGGCGAGAAACATAGAACAACCCCATATCCGATAGGCCACGTCAGTTGCATTTTCATTGTCGCATCCTCTCCATTGGTTGACGCATGATCTCCATTGATCCATTTCGCGCACGGCTCTCGACGTTTTATCGGCGGCCTTTGTTGTGGACGGGAATCAACCACCTCCTGCCACGACTTGATCAGAGGGCCGGATTTTAATGAGGCCGGCAAGGCGACGGCATCGCCTTATTAGGGTAGAAATGAATTTGTTGGGCTGTTCGAGGTGGCGGCTCGATGCGACGTTCGCAGTTCCATGTCGCCGTGGTTTACGCATTGTCGAGTCGAGGACCGGATATGAACCCTGTTGACAGCGAGCGGGTTTTTCAACTTTGGGATGAGCTGGCGGCTTTTCCCGCGGCCGAGACGGATTCAGCGTGGCGGCATCTGGCCCAAGCCATCGGGAACTGGATCGGAGCCGACACGGTGTTCTGGGTCGGCACGGTTCGGTTTCTCACCGGCGACCAGGCGGCGCGCGATGTCATGCACGGCTGGCGGATCAAGGTGGTGACCCTGCTTCATCCGCCCACGGAACAGGAACGACTCGCGGCACAGCGCGCCCTCGGCAATCGTCAACAGGACCCGGGATTGACGACGATCGCTGCGGTTCGCGGCAGCGGCGCCTTTCGTGTGCATCGGCTGCACGACGGCTTTGTCGATCTGGAGAAGCTCCGCGAAACAGCCTATTACCGCGCGCACTATGAGACCTTCGGCATCGATGACCAGCTTTGGGTCGCCTCTCCGGTCAGTCCCGAGACCGAATCGTATTTCGTGTTCAACCGGCTCCGGACGCCGGCTCGTTTCAGCGAAGCGGATGCGGAACTGGCCGGCTTCGTGCTGCGGGGCCTTGGCTGGTTTCTTCGTCAGATGTTCCACAGCCACGGTCTGCTGGTGGCCCGGGAACCTTTGACGCCGACGCAGCGCGAGGTGCTGCAAATGCTTCTGTCCGACAAATCGGAAAAAGAGATCGCGGCCGAACTGGGCCAAAGCTTCCACACCACCCATACCCATGTGAAGGAAATCTACCGCAAATACAACGTCACCAGCCGCGCCGGATTGATGGCCGTCTGGTTGACATATCGTTGATCGGGTTGGCTGAAAAAGAATGTCACTCGAAATCGCTCGATGGCCGGGGAAGACGGACGAGCATAATCTCCAAGCCGATAAGCGCCGACAACAAAAAACCCCGTCCGGCGGGGACGGGGAAAAAAGCGGGCGATGGGATTCGAACCCACGACGTCCAGCTTGGGAAGCTGGCATTCTACCACTGAATTACGCCCGCATTGCCGCCCTTGTTTAACAAGGGGCTATGCTTGCAACATCGGAGTTTCGTCCGATTTTCACTCAAGCACAAGGGCCGCGTAAGCAGTCCACGAGCGGAATCATAACAATGCCGCCTTGTGGACGCCAGATGTGCCCGCGCATGGTTTTGATCACGATGGGCGACGGGCGTCCTGATTGAATTTTGCGCACGCTTTCCTTTGTATGTGCGCTCAACCTCGTTTTCGATGTATGCACAATGGCTGAATCATTCCCTTGGCTCGACAAACTCCAACAGGCTGTAGCGTTGATTGTTGTAGATATACACACCGAGCATGCGCAGCTCGTCGCCATATTCGACGAAGTGGAGCTTGTAGCCGCTGGCCGGGCCGGGAGTGCCTTCAGGTTGAACGACCTGGATGGTCAGTGTCGCCCAGCCATCGTCCTCGCCCAGTTCACCGACGAGCGTGGCGGGTGGGGCCGCGCCGACCACGCGGCCGTGGTCGTCAAACTGGCCGGTGATTCGTCCACTTGTGGGATCGCGTTTCAGTTGCACGCGGGCGTGATCATGCCGATTCGTCGCCAGAGGAGCGCTCAACATGAACGTGACGCCTTCGTCCATTTTCCGCTCGATGCGCCGGCGGAGATCGGTCGCACGCTGGGTGTCGGTGGCAATGAGGCAGGCGTCCATCTTCGAGCCTGCGGCCGCTCCCTTATGATATTGGAAGTAGCCGGTCAGCGCCGCCGGTTCATCCGCACCCCGCGGGGTCAGATGGATGAGGCCTGACTGCAACCATTGAAGGGCGGGAATGCCCATGTCCTGCGTGCCCTTGCCGTCGCCGATTTGGAGTGCCAGCTTCGGGCCGTGTGAACTGTCCTCGACGCTGCCTTTGACCTCACCGGTGGCGACGACCGAGGGAAACGAGGCGTCGCCGGTGATCGTTCCGTCAGCGGACACCGCAAGCGACAATTCGACCGGAAGATGCACATACTGTCTATTCATGTTGGCGACGATCGCGCCGCGCAGCGGGGCGTTGGAGGTCAGCTTTTCGTACAGCAGCGTTTTGCGAGCATCGGCTTCGGCCTGCCATTCGTCGGCCGTCCAGGCTTGCTTGGTGTGCAGTTCAATCGGCTGCCACTGGTTGCTGTTGTGTTGGCGCCATTGACCGGTGAGCGTGCCGGTCTGTTCGTCAACGCGGTCAAAAAGATATTGTCGCGAGTCGTTGGTGCGGATCAACGCCGTTAAAAGCAACCGCGGGAAGCCGGTGGAGGCGTGAATGTTCGCGTTGACGTTTCGGCCGGTTTCGATGCCCGGCGTCGCGCTCCAGCTTCCCACGGTCCACAATTCTCCGGTGAAATCATTATTGGCGTCGCCGCGATGGAGGATGACGTGAAGCGTCTCCACCTGCTTGGGAAAGGACGGCATCGGATAGGAGGCGGTCAGGTACGCCCGGTCTTTGAGCACGTTGGCAATGGGCGCGATACTTTTCTCGCGGATGCGCAGTTCGTTGGCCAGCGCCTCGACGAGGTTGGCGTGCAGTGTTTGATCGTCGGTCAGGACCATCTCCACCGGTTGACCGCCGCCGAAACCAACGGTGGTCGCCAGCGCCGGGTCGCTCGGGTCGCCGCTGACTTCGAAGTTCATGGTAAGCTTCGTGGTCTGCCTGGCGGGATCCGGTGCGCCGGTGGCGACGCTGGACTGGCCAAAGCCCGACGGGTTGGCGAATGCGGGCATGGGCCTGTGGGGCGGCTCGACCTGGTTGCCAAATTGCAACTGCACGAGCGCCATGCCATTCCCCGGATTGGGCACAATGCGGCCGGTCAGCGCGTGCTTACGGCCGGGCATGTTGAAATAAGCGAAGCCCGTGATCTGATTGTTCTCCACGCTTTCGATTTCCAATGCTGCGTGCGGTGTGGTGACCTTCTGCGGGTCTTTGGGTTTGACCGTCGCATGCCCGCCGGTCAGCAACTTCGCCGCCGCCTGGACCAGCGCATCGGCCTGATGGCGGTTGCGTTCAGCCTGTTCCGCGGCTTCACGACGCCGGCGCTCCGCCTTTTCCTGCAGTGCCGACGCGATGGTTTCGTCCCCGGTTAATCGGCGAAGCCGCTGCGTCTCCTCCTTGTTCGCCTCGGCCATCTGGAGTTGATCCCCGGCAATCTTCACATCGAAGAGCATGGTCAGCCCACCAGGCCCCACGACACTGAGCCGTCCGCCGTCGAGCAGGCTGTAGTCCATCGTGACGATATCCTGGCCGCGCTGGCCGTACATCAGCATCACCTTGCCGCCCTCGAGGAACTCGATGCCAACCAGTTCATGATTGGCTTCCGAGAACCATGTGCCGAGCAACTGCGAGGCCTTGCTGACCGCCTTGCCTTCGGCCGGCTTGTCAGTGGAAGTCGGCGATGATGAGGATTCCCCGCCATCTCCGCATCCAGTCACGCCCCCAAGCACGGCCATCGTTAACGTAAACGCCGTAAATTGAATGAAGTGCCATCGCATGAGCGGATCCTCCGGATGGGAAATGATGAAATGCCCGAGAGACTGAGACGCAGGGATGCATGGTATCGCGTCACAGGATTCAGGCAAGAGAATGCTGTCTTTTATAAATAAAATTTGCTATCGCGCACGGGCAAGAAGGGGGCCTGAGCAAGCCGCAATGGAACCATGACTGAATGGTCGGGGAGTTTGTGTTCGTGTACGCCGGCTACAACAAAAAGGGCGCGCGAATTGTCGATAACGGAGAGGGCGAGATTCGAACTCGCGGTACGGTTGCCCGTACACAGCATTTCCAGTGCTGCACCTTCGGCCACTCGGTCACCTCTCCCGATGAGGCGGGGATTCTACGCGGAGTGGGCCGGTATCTCCAGAGCGCGAAAAGATTTCTGCCGCAAATCGGCGTGGTCGGCGCACGGTTGGTCAAATCGCTTGCCTCGAGGGGAGCGTGCATTCAAATCCGGATCGATGATGCCCGGGGCGTATCCTCGTACAGGGTTTCCGTCAGGATATCGGTCACCATCGCATAGCCGGGGGTGTGGACGATCATCAAGGGGAGTTTCGCTTCGCGTGCGACGATGCTCGGTGTGATGCCGCACGCCCAGTAAAGCTTGTCGTGTCCATCGGGAACCCAGCCCTGAGCCGGAATATGAGGTTCCTTTTCATTGGCGATTCCCAGGGCGGCGGCATTGTTTCGTGCGATCGGGCCACCGTGACAGCGGGGGTAGTGCGACGTGTATTCCGCCACGCGGTCGGCCGTGTCAGGGGGATAGCTGCGCATCGTCACGGCGACGTTGCCCTTGAATCGTCCCACCGGATCGCACTCCAATCGCGTGACATAGATGCACGGGCCATACGAAGCGGGGTAGCCTTTGGCGACGAGCAGGCCGTCAAACGATACGCTCGATCCAATAAGAAAGCTCACCATGCGATCGTTGTGAAGATCGACGACGTTCGTGCGCTTGTCGGCGAAAACGCCGTCGATCAAGACATCATAGAAGCCCAGATCGTGACGCAAATCGATGTCTTGTCCGAAATCCGGGGCGTCGAAGCGGCCAGGCGGGATGACCCCCAGGAGCGGGCACGCCGTTGGGTTTCGACGGCAGAACGCCTCGAAATCACCGGCGTATTCCTGGTCCATCATCACCAGATTGACGCACAGATAACCGGGCGCTGACAGCGACGGATACGAACTCAATCGGTTCGCCCGGCAAGCCAGTCGAACATCGTACGGACTCTGGAAATGCATGAGGGATCTCCTGATTTCACCACGGATCGGCAATGGGTTTTCCATGTTCCCGCCCGCCGCCAAAGGCGGGCGGGAGGCGTTTAGTTATGGAACGTTCAAATTATATTGCGGATTTCCTGCATGAACAAGCCCGCAGGGAAGCCGGGGGCGATCTGCCGCGGCAAAATTTTCTTGACTCCGGCGATTCCGGCCTTAATTTTAGATCGTTAAAGATTTGTTGCGTTTCGTGTCCTTCATTCACTTTCCCGTATCTCACTTCTCGGGAGAAAGGCAACACCGCATGTCATCACGATCGAGCAGGAGGCACGTCGTCCGTGCCACATATGAGGTCCTTCCCCTGGAACCGCGATGGTTGCTCGCGGTGATTACACCGGAAGCGTATGGCGCCGCCGTCAATGACGGGAATGATGATCGCGCCGCGATCAATGCCGCCCTGGCGGCGCTGCAACCGGGCGACACGTTGCAGTTCGCCGCGGGGACATACGAGTTAAGCGGCACGATCAGCCGCGACTCGCTCAACAATGTTCTGATCAAGGGCGGCGCCGGTGGCGATACGGTCATCAAGAAACGCCTCGGTGGCTGGTCGGGCGAATATCTTTTCTTTACGCGCTACAGCACGAATGTCACCGTCCAGGGGATTCAGTTCCGAGGATTGACGACCAACACCACCTCGCCGGCATGGGGCGAGCAGGGTTTGTATTTCGGCAGCACCACCGGCGCCAATGTCGATGGATGCGCCTTCTACGACTTCGGCGACGCCGCGGTCCGCATCACCACCGCCAGCGATTCGATCGATACGATCGCGTCGTTCAACGGGGCCGTCCGCAACAGTTATTTCAACAACGTCACGCAGATCACCACCACCCAAACGAGCGGCAGCAAGGGCGGCACGCAGGGGATCACTTACGAATACAATACATTCGACAACCTCAAGGGTTCGATCAAGGCGGCCACGCGCTACGAGACCAGCGGCGCGATCATCCGGCACAACCACATCCGCTCGGGACCGGTGAACGCCGTTGGCATCGCGGTCGAGTCGTACAGCGACGTGCTGATTGAGCATAACATCATCGAGAACCTCGAAGGCTTCGCGATGAACATCTATACCAATACGGCCGCGCCGACGACGTGGCAGTGGGGCGACATCACCATCACCGACAACGTGATGGTCAATACGAAATACGGCATACGCGTCGTTTCGGACGCCACCTACGATCTGAAGGACGTCGCCATCGAGCACAATCGTTTCGATGGGGTGGGCGATCCTTCGTATACGGGCGTCATCCGGCTCAACAGCACGATCCCCGGCGGGAAGTTCGACGGACTGTCGATCCAGCACAATCTTTTTCACGATATCCACGCAGCCGGCGGCTGGGTGATCGTGCCGGCTTCGGCGGTCGATGTCACGACGTTCAACAACGTCGCCTACGGAGGCGAAGAACCCAATCCGGTGTTGCACCTGCAGCTTAACGAGACCTCCGGTACGGCGGTGGCGGATGATTCGGGGTTGGGCAACGATGGCATCCTCTCGGGCAATCCTGTCTGGACGGCCGGCCACAGCGGGAACGGCCTTTCCTTCGATGGTGATGGCGATTACGTCAGCATCGCCAACGACGCCAGCCTCAACTTTGGCGCGTCCACCGATTTCTCGATCGCCTTCTGGGCGAAGATCAACCCGACCACCGAACCATATGCCGCCATCCTGGGCAAAAAACTGTCGCGGGCGGTCAATCGGCTCGGCTACATCGTCAAGCTGCAGAACCACAAGCTCGAGTTCCAGATGTCCGACGGGGTCAACACGGTCTCGGCGATTTCGGCGAGCAATGTCGATGACAGCCAATGGCGTCACTATGCCATCACGGTCGATCGCGATGGCGTGGCGCAAATCTATATCGACGGCATCGCCAACGGCAGTTCGGCCAACGTCAGTGCCGTCGGCAACATCGACGATGTTACGGCCGACTTCGTCATCGGCAGCATCGGGTACAAGAACAGCGCTTACTTTGGAGGCGTGCTGGACGACGTTCGGATGTATGCCGCCATGCTCACAGTGGAGGAAATTCTCGATCTGGCAAGTTAAGGCACTGTCGTTTGTTAGTGGCATTGGAATGAAGATCGCCGTCATTCCGAGGTGGTTTTACAAGAGCAAGGGATGGATCACTTATCCGAAGACTGCCGGCAGGGCGGTCAGCGCGGTTGGTTCGACGGCGTTCGGTCCCCATGCGGTGGCACCGGCGTGCCAGTGGCCGCGGACTTTGGACGACGGACAGGGTTTGTCCTCGATCAGGCGCAGCATCATCTTGGCGGCGCGAACGCCCAGGCCGAATCGGTCAAACGACACGCGGCTCAGGGACGGCCACTGGATCGACATGTCGTGTGAATCGTCGCAACAGACCAGCCCGAAGTCATATCCCGGTCGAAGCCCAAAGGTTGCGGCGTGGTGGGCGAGCCACCGCGCGTGCGACGTGGAATAGGTGACGATCCCGACATCCGGCCGAAGCCACTGATTCAGCAGTTCCGGCTGTCGATAGACGCGCTTTCGCGTCAACGGCAACGCCTGCAATTCCATATCCCGCTTGCGTGTCACGGCTCGCACGCCGGCCAGTCGGTCTTCCTCGCTGAAATGGACGATGCCGCTGGAGTCGGCGCCGCCGCGGCCAAACCAGACGACCTGTTTGTATCCCAGGTCCGCCAGCGCCTCCGCCGCCGTTCGTCCGGCGTGGCGCTCGTCGCGGCGCAGCACGCAGGTGTCGCGCCAGCGATTCGTATCGACCCAGATGCACTTGGGAAAGCTCTGCTCGACAACGTGCTCGATGTCCGTCGGCATGGCGCTGAGGACGATCAACCCGTCGAGCAATTGCTCCCGAAAGACGCGCGATTGCGCACGGACGCTGTTGCGCACATCGGTCACGCGCACCAGTGAAACCAGGAAATCGGATTGCTCAAGCGTTTCATTGATGCCCAGGATCGTCTCGAACGCCATCGTGTTGCGGAATCGCTGCGTCGGCTCGTTGCGGATCAGCACGCCGATCTGTTGCGTTTGGCGCGTCCGCATGCTTTTGGCGGCGGCGTTGGGGCGATAATCGAGCCGGGCGGCGATCTCGCGGATGCGCTTGGCGCGCTCGGCGACGCTGGCCCATCGCTCCTTGTTGCGGCGCGACAGCACGTTCGCCACGGTCTGCACCGAAACGCCGGCTTCCTGCGCGATTTGCTTTAACGTTGCCAGACTCATTGCTCAAGTATACGCCTCATGCTACCGCCGACCATAAACTTCTCCAAATCGGGAAATTTATTTGGAACGTTCCAACATTTCATGGTATGCTCCCGTTCGTGATTGCATTCGAGCGGTTCATGATGTTCAGTAAACACCTGCAAGGCATCCCCCTGGAGGAGGCGGCCGAGCGGGTGAGGGAAGCGGGCATCACCGCGCTTGATCTGACGGTTCGCCCCGGTGGACACGTGGAGCCTGCCGTGGCGCGGGACGCGCTTCCGGCCGTGGTTGAACTGCTGGCGCGGTTTGATATGCGCATCGGGATGATCACCACCAACATCCTCGACGCGACCGAGCCGCACACGCACGACATCCTCACCACCGCCGCCGCGCTGGGCATCCGTCACTACAAGCTCGGGTACTATCGCTACAAGGGCTTCGGCACGCTTCGTGCCCAGCGGTCGGAGATCATCGCCCGGTTGCGCGACCTGGTCGCCCTTAATATCGAGCTTGGCATACATGCCGGCTTCCACAATCACCCCGATGACTTTTTCGGCGCCAGCGTGTGGGACATCGATCATGTCCTCACCGGACTCGATCCACGCGCCATCGGTGTCTATTTCGATCCGTCGCAGGCGACGATCGAAGGCGGCAGCGGCGGTTGGCTGATGGGATTGGATCTGGTTCAAGAGCGTTTGACGATGCTCGCCGTCAAGGATTACCGATGGGCCGACGGCAAGCACCGTTACGCGGGCGCGCGCCGTCACAGCATCGAGGTCGTCCCGTTGTCGCTGGGCAACACCCCTTGGCCGCAGGTCATCGCAATCCTGAATTCGATCGATTTTCACGGGCCGATCTCGTTCCATGCCGAGTACCAGGGCGCGTTCAGTTGGCAGGATCTGAGCGTGTCCGAGGTGATCCGGCAAACCGCCCGCGACATTGCGTTGTTCCGTCAATGGATTTCCGAATCGCAGGCGCTTTGAGCGCCGGAGAAGACCGCAGATGACATTGTCCGACGTCAAACCCAAGGTGCTCGTGAGTGTTCGCCCAAAACTGTACGACAGGCTGTTCCGCCATGTCGATGCCGAGCTGCGCGCCAGCGTCGATCTGACCTGCCAGACGAGTGAGCAAAACTGGACCAGCCGCCATCTCGCCGATCGGATCGGGCAGTACGACGCCGTCATCACCGGCTGGGGATCGCCCGTGTTCGACGAGGAGGTGTTGAAGAAAGCCGATCGCGTCCGGCTGGTCGCACACTCGGCCGGCTCGATCCGGAACATACTGCCGCGCGCCGTCTTCGACCGCGGCATCCAGGTCACGCACGCCGCCGCCGCCATCGCGCCCGCCGTCGCGGATATCTCGCTTCTGCTGATTATGACGATGCTTCGGCGCCTGCCCGCCTACGACCGTGCGATGCATGCGGGCGTCCCCTGGCAGGATGCGGAAAAGATCGGCGTGGGCGACGAGATCGCCGGTACGCGCATCGGCGTCGTCGGAGCGGGCTACACCGGCCGATGCCTCATCAAATTGCTGCGCGCCCTGGAAGCCGACGTGTGGGTGGCCGATCCGTATCTCACGCCGTCCCTCGCAACCGAACTGGGCGTGCGCAAGACCGAGCTTGACGAGTTGATGCGAAGTTGTCCCGTCGTCACGCTCCAGGCGCCCAGCACGCCGGAAACGCATAAAATGATCGGCGCCCGGCAGCTTGCCTCGATGCAGGATGGTGCGATCTTCATCAACACGGCCCGTTCGTGGCTTGTCGATGAACCCGCGCTGCTGGCGGAACTGAAAAGCGGGCGGATCAGCGGTGCGATCGACGTGTTTGACGAAGAGCCGCTGTCGATCGACAGCCCCTTCCGCAGCCTGCCCAACGTCGTCCTTCTTCCGCACATCGCGGGTGGAAGCCGGCAGACAATCGAGCGGCAGGGCCGGCTCGTCGCCGACGAGATCCACCGATTTTTCCACGGCGAACCGTTGCGCCATGCGGTGACGCTCCAGGCTTATGATACGATGGCGTAGCGCATCACCTGCCATGAGTCACGACGACGCTCCGATTTCACCAGGCCACACGTGGAATGCGCCGGTTGTTCCCGGTCGGCAATACCACATCCATCTTTCGGCGGTTGGACCGACGCGCCCTCGCGCCGACACGCTCGCGGCGGCGGCCGTGGTGGAGTGGATCGAGCCGGGGAAGGATAACCCGCTTCATCGCGGCTACCTGCTCCCCGACGCCGAGGGCTGGCACGGCCGGCTCGCGGCGCCCGAGCAAGCGCGGGATGTGCGCGTCGCCCTCTACTTCTGGACGCAGATCGCGCCGGCGCCCGAAGGCGTCGAATGGCGCTGTGTAATCGACGACGCCGGCGTCGCCCCAACGCCGCAGCGCGTCAAGCTGGCCGTTGCACACCAGGCGACCGCGCAGCCACCGACGCTGGAAAGCAACCTCACCCTCACCCTTCGCTCGATTCGCGAAGCCGGCGAGCAAGGCGTCAAACTGCTGTGCATGAGCGAAAATTTTCTCGGCCGCAACATCCCCTTGCCGCTGCGACGGCGATCGATGGCGATGGACGACCCGGCCATCGACGCCATTCGCGCCGCCGTCGCGGAGGCGAAGCTCTACGCGACGTTCTCCTTCATCGAGCGAACCCCCGAAGGCCGCCTGCACGTCACCGCCCCGTTGATCGACCCGGCGGGGCGGATTGTTGGCGCCTATCGCAAGCAGTATCTCACGCAGATGGAACTCGAAAGCGGCATGTCGCCGGGCTATGAGTCGCCCGTCTTCGACACATCGCTCGGCCGGATCGCCGTCAACGTCTGCTACGATTTCTGGTATCCCGAGACCGCGCTCGGCGTCGCATGCCGCGGCGCGGATTTTATCTGCCATCCGCTCGCCGGCGACGGCATACCGTCGCACTGGGACCATGGATGGCGCGCCCGCGCGATCGACCACCAGTGTCACGTGCTCTCCAGTGTCACGCACGACTGCGGCGGGAAGACCCCCAGCCGAATCGTCGCGCCCGACGGCGGCATCCTCGCCGAGACATGGACGCCGAACGCTCTCGCCATCGCCGAGACGACGCTTCCCTGGAAGCAGGAGACGTTCTGGTTCTCCGTCGGCCCGTCGATGTCGATCGTGCGAAACGTCATGGACGGCACGCGTGCCATGTTCGCCCACGCCCGCTCATTGCACGACCCTTGACGCCCGGTTTTCCGCAAGACCAAACGATAGGATCAACCAAGAAGCGTGCCGATCAGCCGCCCGAGCAGCGAGCCGTGCATGCCCAACCACAGTTCGCCGCGGTAGGCCTCGATCATCAGGCGCGCGGCATGGTAGAGCATCAGCGCCGCGGCCATCGCATACCCGGCCGAACGCGAATAGAGCAGCCGATCCCACCAGCGCACGCGACGACGCCTCCACACCTGGTACAGCAGAATCGGGCTGCCGACCAGCACCGCCAGGAACAAGGCCGGACCGAGCAGATGGTGGCCGATCGCATCATGCACATGCCCGTGTGACAGCGCACAGAACGACCGCGTCAATCCACAGCCGGGACACGGCAGGCCAACCAGCAGGCGCAATGGACACATCACCGGCCCGCTGTTCGACCACGGCGCGTACAGCACGCTGGCGATCAGCGTCGCCAGGCCGATGCACGCGATCAGCAGCGCGCGCCGAACCTGTCCGTCATCGAGACGGCTGGTCTCAGGCGGCATTGGTGTCGTAGATCTCATTGATGTGCCCCTGCACGATCATCGCCGCCACCGGCGACAGCAGGAACCCCAGGATCAGTAGCAGCGTGCTCTTGCCCTTGAGTTCCTCTTCCTTGCCGATCAGCCGCCCCACGTCGCCAAGGCTCTGCCCGGCCAGGTAATAGAAGTAAACGTTCAGCGGCAGGCAGCATCCCGCAAGGACCGCCACCGGCGCGGAAATGACTTCCCGGCCGCTCACCTTGTTCAGAACCTCGGAAATCTTGAAGTTCCAGTAGATCATGTACAGCCCGCAGGTGATGAAGCCGAGGATCAACACGAGGATAGGCTCATTCTTGAAGACCGGGATCTCACTACGTTCACCCATGATGGATGCTCCTTCCTATGTGGACCGAGATGAGGGCGCGAAGCGACCCTTCGATGGCGACGATCATACCGAACGCAAACAGGCAGAGCAATTTAATGCAGGCCGTGAAAGCGGGTGACAGGGCGGCATATTCTGTGCCGGTCGCTTTGGCGGAGGACAACGGCGCGCGAGGACCTGATGCAGGCGTTTGATCCCACATTCGCGTGTATTCGGTTGAGTTGATGAAGCCAATTTAATGCGAGGCGTCTGCGTGAGGGGCAATCGCTTCAAAGAAGCCGATTCCCTCAAGTTCCTTCTGGAGTTGGTTTCGCTGTTGCGAAGTCAGGGCGGTAAGGGGAGCGCGCACGGAGCCGCAGTCAATGCCGATCAGGCTCATGATGGCCTTTCCGGCCGCCATGCCGCCGCAGCGGATCATCGAATCGATCATACGAATCGCCAAGGATTGATGAACCTGGGCGCCGGCGATATCGCCGGCCTGG
The DNA here is from genome assembly GCA_964446155.1 of uncultured Tepidisphaeraceae bacterium. Taxonomy (GTDB): domain Bacteria; phylum Planctomycetota; class Phycisphaerae; order Tepidisphaerales; family Tepidisphaeraceae; genus CAYUNS01. The sequence continues at coordinate 15,282 of CAYUNS010000095.1, forward strand.
AAGCATTGGATGATGCGGTGATAGATCGGGGCGGCGTAGTTGTAGGTGCTGCCCACGGCGCCGGTCGCGCCCATGGCAAGACCGGCGAGGAGGATTTCGTCGCGGCCGAACAGCGCCTCGAACCGGCCTTGGGAGAGCATCAGGCACTGACGGAAATCCATCAGGTTTTCATGCGTGAATTTAACGCCCGCGAGTGTGGGGATTTTTTCTTCGGCCCGGGCGAGGAAATCCGCCATGGCAAACCGCACGCCGGTCATGTCGGGCATGTGATAGTAATAGAAGGGGAGGCGTGGGGCGGCGGCGGCGAT
>CAYUNS010000096.1:0-14597 GCA_964446155.1 uncultured Tepidisphaeraceae bacterium
CCGCGCCCCGCCCCGCCGCCAGGTGCGTGTTGAACGCCCTCGCCGCGCCCCGCTCGCCGCCCGTGCATCTCGCGTAGATTTGCCTGAATATCCCCCGCCCCGACGCGAGGTGCGTGTTGAACGCCAACGCCGTCCCTCGCTCGCCCGCCGCGAATGGATTGACAACCATCCGCCGCCCGCGCTCCGCGCCCGCGTGCGCTGCGTAGATTTGCCTGAATATCCCCCGCCCCGACGCGAGGTGCGGGGCGTATACCCCCGCCGTTCCCCGCTCGCCCGCCGCGAACAGATCCCGCAACGCCACATCATTGGCGCCTTTGGGGACGATCGTCCACTCGGACCACTCGCCCGTGACGAAATCCAGCTCATAGTTGCCGACGCCCGTGAGCGGGTGATACCTCACCAGTCCGCTCGAGATCGTCGCCGGCACATAAGGCGTCGTGCCGCCCAGATGCGCCATCTCGCCGCCGCTCAGCACGCGGTCCCACGTCGCCTCGTGCGCCATCTCGCCGTCCAGCCCCGTCGGCCCAAAGAACCCGCCGGGTTTCCCCGTAACGACCCTTTCCGCCGGATAACCGTCGCCGCCGGGATTGTCGCCGTAGGGCACCGGCGATCCCACCGGCTCGCCGTCGGCATAAAAGTGGACGACCTTCGCCGCCGCGTCGCGGACGAACCCCACGTGATGCCAGGTGTCCGCGGACAACTCCGCCGGCTCGTCCGAGGTCACGTCCACGTCCACGCCCGCTCCGTGCTCCCAGTACGCCCGCAGCGTGCCGTCCGCGTCGATGCTGAACGCGTAACTGTAATTGTAAGTGTCCCACCCGTCTTCCGCGCCGCAGCTCGCCAGCGTGTTGTTCCGATCGCCCGCGGCCAGCGTGTCGTACCGAATCCACGCGCAATAGGTCATGTCCCCCAGCAGTCGCGGGGAGTCCGCCAACCATTGGATCCGGCTGCTCGTTGTGCTTCCGTCAAAATCGCGGGACATGCTACACCGCGTCGAAACGGTAGCGGATGTGATTCAGCACGCTCGGCGACGCGGCCGTCCCCTCGGCCACCTGCCGGTGAATCCACAGGCCGACCATCTCCCCCGCCGCCAGCGTCCCCAGGTCGATGCCGCCGGCCGCGTCGATGCCCGTGTTCCAACTCACCCCCGCCGGCGCGGTCTCCTCGTCGGCGATCGTCTGAATCTCATCGCTCACCGGCGTCTCCGACGCCAGGCGGATCCCCGGAACCGCGTCCAGTTTGTCGTCGTTCGCCCCCGCCGCCGCGCTGGTCCCCAGCATCCCCCGACCCTCGGCCGGAACCGTCAGGCTGGTCTCCGTCCGCGACGTGTAATACACGATCTCGCGCAGCGTCCCCCCGCTCTGCGCGATCCGGCAGAAGCCCGACTCCGGCCAGTCGGCGAAGCTGTCGGTCGTGGTGATCGTCCCCGCCCCGCTGCCGTCCAGGTCGGCCGAATCGCTCACCGCCTGCGTCCCCAGCGTCGCCAGGTACGCCTTCAGATCGCTGATCGCCACCGCGTTGACGTTCTTCAGCATGATCGCCCGGTAATGATCCGCCCCGCTCGCCGCGTCGGCCGAACTGACGTTGCCCATGCCGATGACGTTGTTGTACACGTCCGCCAGCGTCACCGTCTCCGTGCCCGTCAGGCTCGCGGCGCTCGTCCGCGACACGATCAGGAACCGGCCCGACTCGCCGCCGCTCTCCACCAGCTTCGTTTCCCCGTTGCCGATCGCCACGTCCGCCCCGGCCGAGCCGCCGGGGGCGGTCCACCGGATCGTGCCGGACCCCGTCGCCTCCAGCGTGCCGTCGCCCGTGCCGTTCTCCGGCGCGGCGTAGTCGATCGTCAGATTCGAGATCGCCCCGGCGCGGCTCACCCCCATGCCGCCGACGGGCGAACTCGATCGATATCCGCCCAGCGATGCGTCGGGATCGCTCTGCGCCCCTCCGTCCGATCCCGCTCCGCTGAGGTATCGCCGCAGCGAATCGGCGCGTGTCATCTCGTCAGGCATGGCTCATTCTCCATCAAAAAAAACGGGAGGCGTTTCGCCTCCCCCACCCCGTCAAACAATCGTCACCGTCCCGTCGGCGTAACTCCACGTCGCCGCCGGCGCGTCGGGATGCCGCACCATCAGGGCCGACAGTTCCGCCGCCGGCGCCGCGTTGCCCCCGGCCCCCACCGCGACCACCCGGAACGCGTGCGTCGCGTCGTCCGCCAGCGTCCCGCTGGTCCATCGGTAATAGGTCCGCTCATCCTGACGGACCTCCCCCCGCGCGATCCACGCCGTGCCGTCCCACTGCTCGATGCGATAGCGATCGACCCCGCCGCCCGCCGGCGCGTGCCAGGTCAGCGCGAGGTATCCCGGGAATGCCGACGGCGGTCGATCCGGCTCGGCGTCGAACACGTCGTAAACCTCCGGCCCCGCCGGCACGATCCAGCTCGTCGCCGTCGTCCGCGCCAGCAGCGCCCCGTCGCGATAGAGCCGGTAGGTCGGCCCGGCCTGGTCCGACGCCCACTCCAGCCGCCACGCACCGCCGCCGATGTGGACCGCCGTGAACGAGACGATCACGGAACCTTCCCCAGTTGCAGCGTGAACCGCACGCTCAGCAGGATCGTCGCGTTGGACGTGATCCCGCCGATCGCCCCGGCGATCCGCTTCTCCCCCAGTTTCTCCACGTCGAGACAGGTGACCTCGCCGTAGTACGAGCCGTTCTCGTCGTACAGCGTCACCACCCGCCCGCGCATCGACTGCATCGCGAGCATGTCCGACTTCGCCGCCGACGCATTCGACACGTCCCGCTCGCCGACCAGATCGAACGGCCGCCCGCGAAGCCCCGCCCGCCGCCAGGCGTGGCCGTCCACCCCCGGCCGGGTGATGTCCTCCACGATCTGCCCCGGCGTCTGCACCTCGCCGCGCAGCGACAGGAATTCATACGGCGTTCCGTTGTGGGTGATGGAAGGTCGCGCCATAAGTTCACTCGGTCTGCGAATTGCGGTCGCGCACGCGGCGCGACACGTTCTTCGCCGTCGCGTTCATCTCCTCGCTCACCGCCTTCAAATGCTCGCTGGCCTCCCGCACGTTCTTCAACAGCGCCGACAGGTCCGTCGCCTCCTCCTCCGTGATCCGCCCGTCCGCCGTGGCCTTCGTCTCGGCCGAGTCATACGCCAGCCGGGCCTGCGCCTCCGCCGACACCGCCCGCGCCATCATCACATCCTCGTTGTTGAAGTTCTGCTTCAGATACGCCTCGGCCCGGGCGGGATCGCCGGGGCCAATCGCGGTGGGATCGTGCAGGAACAGCCTGTCCCTGGTTTCCCTGCCGATATTGCCCACAGTAATCTTGTTCCATCCGATTTTGTGATAGTCGGCCAGCCCCGCGGGCGTGACCAGATGTCCCTTCTCGTTGTACAGCCGGCGCACCTCCGCCGCGTCCGCCTCGTTCATGAACGTGTCGTCGGTGTCGCGCAGGTCGAACACCTCGCCCCATCGCATGCGCATCTGCTCCGCCTGAAACATCAGTTCCCGCTGCTCCTCCTTCGTCTTCGCGCCGTCGGCCGCCTGCACCGCCGCGTTATAGAGCTTCTCGAATCCAAGCCTCGCCTCCTTGCCGGTGAGATCGTCCCACCCGCCCGTCGCGAACTTGGTCGTTTTCAGTGCCGCATCCTTACGGCGCTGCTCCTCGCCGATCCACGGCGATTCCAGCGCCAATCCCGCCAATGTCGCCTCGTAAAACTCCATCGCCTTGAGTTTCTCGGGGTTCTCCGCCGCCAGCAGCGCCGGGGCGTTTTCCTGGATTTTTTGCAGGCCCGCCATGACCTGCGTGCTGGAGTAGGCGGAATCGTCCATCCGCTTCACCTGCGCGTCGAACAGCTTCGTCCGGATGACGCTCCCGAACGCCTTTCGCTGCGGATCGAGCTGGTCGGCCTCGTCGAGGATCGTCTGGAGCAGCACCATGCCCTCTGCGTCGCCGATCTTCTTGATCTTGTCCGCCCGCTCGAAATGATTCAGCTTGCCCAGCGCCTCCTTCACCATCATCACCTGCTCCACCATGTCGGTCGAGGTGAACTGGATGTCGAGTTCCTTCTGCGCGTCGAGCAGCATCGAGAAGAACCGCCGCGACTGACGCATCGTCTTGTTGTTCTTGCCCAGCTTCGCCGTCGCGATCTGCGTGATCGCGCCGAAATCCTCGAACGTGTAGCCGCCGATCTTGAAGCCCGGCAGCACGTCCGGCGCGTCCTCGGCCAGTTCCGCCATCGAGATCGAGCCTTGCTCCTCGATCGCCGACAGCATCGCCGCCGCGTGCTGGGTGGAATCGAACTGCGAACCATAATTCTGAAGCACCTTCACGATCGCCGTCGTGTTGGTGTCGAGGTCGCCCCCCTTCACCTTCGTCAGGAACTGGCCCTGTTGCCAGGCCTCCTCCATGATCCGCGGATCGAGGTTGCTCGCCGTCTGTTCGAGGTTGTATCGCGCGTTGACCACTTCCGCGCGATCGAAGCCCCGCGCGATCGTCGTCGCCAGGACCCTGCGCTTGACCCCCGCGATGTTGTCGAGGTTCTTTTCGCTGACGTTCACCAGCCCCGTCATCTCCGCCTCGAACGCCATCGCCCCGTCGGCCATGCTGCGATAGTGCTGCCCGATGCCCGAGACGACGTTCCCCACGAGGTTGATCGCCTGCTGCGCCCCGATGTAGCCCGCGACCATGCCCCCCACCGGCGAGTTGAGGCCCCGCCGCAGGGCACCGCCGCGCCGCTGCTTCTCGACCTTGAGCGCGAAGTTGTTCAGGTCGATCTCGCTCTGGAGGTCCGCCGCCCGCCGTCGCCGCCGCGAACCGTCCAGGTCCATGTCCAGCATCGCCCCGGAGACGATCCCGGCCATCCGGCCCCGCGCCGCCGCCGACGCCATGTCCCGCGCCTGGCTCCGCTGCCGCCGCAGCGTCTGCGCCCGCGTCCACCGCGTGAACGCCTCGTCGTCCGTGCGGTAAATCCCGCCCGATCCTCGCGGGATCGTCACGCCCCCGCCCACCATCGGAACCACCGCCGGCGGCATCGGCGCCAGCCCATACGTCCGCACCCCCGTCGCCCGGCCCCGCGCCGCCACCGCGCGAACCCCCGCCGACGCCGTGCCCCCCAGCGGAGCCATGTCGTACACCCCCGCCGCGACCGCCGACGCCGCCTGCCGCGAGGACGTGGCGATCCGGCGATTCGCCGTCTCCGCCGCCGTCGCCGTGCGACCCAGCGCCTGCTCCGTCTGCTTCTGCTTCGCGATGATCGCATCCTGCGCCCGCAGGACCGATTGCGCGTTCGCTTCGAGGATGAATTGCACTCTGTTCGACATGTTTCACCGCCGCCGGCCGACCACCGTGTGCGTATGCTCCACCTGCATCTGCCCGACCGGCGACGCCGCGTCCTCCAGCCACCAGGTCAGGTCCGCGAATCCGATCCGATGCTCCGGCAGCCGCCCCCCGCGCCACAGGAGATATCGCGCGTAGTCCCGCGTCATTCGCTTTTTTTTGAATCCTCTTCCGTGACCCGCGCCTCGACGGCGTCGGCGTCGATCAGGATCCGCAGCGCCGCGGCGATCTCCGTCTCGCTGAACAGCCGCAGCAACCCCACCGCCTCGACGCGCGAAACGCGGTAGTTCACCGCCAGCGCCTCGGCCACCAGCTTCACCCGGTCCTTCATCCCCATCGCCGCGTCCCCGGCGCGTTGACCCGTCCAGGTCAGCCACCAGTCGAACGCCGACCGGCACAACGCCTCGTATCGCGGATGGATTCGCCCCAGCGGCGTCTCCCCGTCGTCGTCCAGGTCCAGCACATACGGCAGATCCGGCCGCCGATCCTCGATCATCGCCACGCACCGGGGCACGATCCACTCGTGGCCGTCGAGCAGGGCCAGCGTCGTCCCGCCGTGAACGGCCCGGCGGCGAAGATGTTCCGGCCCCGGCTTCGCGTCGTTCCAGTACCCGACCCAGAACCGCCCGCCCGGACCCTTGCGCCACGTCTGCCGCCCGGCGTCGAAACCCGCCGCGGTCGGATCGCCCTCGGCCTCCGGCACGCCGATCATGCCCGCGCCGCCGTCCGGCCCCTTGCCGATCGCCAGCGAGGTCGGATCGCCGACCGTCAGCGCGTGGTCCAGACCCAGCGTCCGGAAATCCGCCGCCGTCACCGTCCCCCGCGCGTGACCCGGAATGTAATACAGAAATCCCATCGTTCCTCTTCTTCCGTGTAGCCCCCGCCACCTGCGCCGCCGCGTGGCGCGAATCACACCGTCGGGTCGATCAGGATGTACATCTGCAACCGCACCGCCGACTCGCCCGCGTTCGACGCGAACAGGCTCGTCACGTCCGTATCGCCCAGCGGATTGGCGAAATACCCCGCCCCCGCCTGCCACGCCAGCGGCTCGCCCGCCTTCAGCTCGATCGTCGCTTCCGGCTCGGCCGTGCCGTTCGTCTCCAGCGTCAGATCGCCGTCGGCCAGAATGAACAGGCTCTTCATCTGGCTCACGTCCAGCGCCAGATCGATCTCCACGTCGCTCGTCGCGCCCGTGATCGTCTCGTCGATGTTGATCTCCTGCCCCGCCTCCGCCGTGACTTTTCGGGTCACCGGCGCTCCGCCGTTGCCCCACGTGTAGGTGATCTCGTGCTCGAATGCCATGGTCTGCTCCCTGATCGAATGCCTCTTGCCCCCTGTGTCTCCGCCTGTGTCTCCGCCGCGATCCCGCTCACGTCGCCGCGATCGTCGCCGCGGTGTTCACCGCCATGATCGACGACCCGCCGTCGATCGGCGTGACGTTCACCGTCATCTCCGCTTCGCCCTGGTCGTTCAGCGTGATCGGACCCGGCCGCATCGTCCCCGCCGCCAGCGTCAGCCGGATGTGCGACGCCGAGCCGTCCGCCACCCGCCCCGCCGCCGCCAGTCGCCGGAAGTGGAACCGCGCGTTGCTCGCGATCGCCACCCCGCCCATGCTCAGCGTGTTGATGAAATGCACGTTCGTCGTCTTGAACGTCAGCGTCGGCGAAAAATCCTCGTAGCACGCGAACGTGTTGTACATCTCCCCGCCGCTGGAATGCTGGATGTCCGTGTAGCCGAAATCCACCTCCGTCGAGGTCTCCCCGCTCACCCAGTCGCCGTCGAGGCTCACCGGCCCGAGCGTGTACGCCTCGTTTCCCGCCGCCAGCGCCGGCAGCGCCACGCCCGACGCATACGACAGCGGCGCCGTCGTGCCGTCGGCGGAGAGGAAATACCCCTCCAGGTCCAGCGACGCCTCCTTCTTCTGCGTCGTCGTCAGCCGACGGGGAATGATGCACCCCTTCGTGCCGGTGAACCGCGAATGCGCGCTCCCCGCGGCGATGCCCGCGCCCTGTTGCAGGCTCGCGACGTACAGATGCACCGACGAACCGAACCCGTAGAAGCCTGAGCCGACGACGCCCAGCGCCGAGCCGATGCCCAGCGTCGATCCCTTGAACATCGGCGCCTGGTGCATCGTCGCCGAGAAGGCCGGCGAAATCCGCCCGTCGCCCTTCTGGACGTACAGCTCGATGCCCGGATCGAGTTCGTTGGTCACGATCGACGGGATCGTTCCCGCCGGCGTCACGAGCGCGCTGATCTTGTACAGTGCCGAGGTAGGCATGATGATCTCCTGTCCCGGGCCTGCCCGGGAATGCATGGTTTTTGAATCACACGACGCGCACCGTCTCGCGCGGCGCGTTGTCGAGCAGCAGCTTCGCCATCGTCTTCGACCGCATCTTCCCCGCCATGACGCTCTGTTCCGTCGCGGTCGTCGCCGTCAGTTCCGCGGCCTTGTCGATCTGCGTGAACATCCGGTTGTACTGATAGAACTTCTTTTGCAGATGGTGCATCGCGCCCCGGGCGCGGATGATGCCGCCGCCCAGTCGCCGTGACGACAGCCGGATTCCCGCCCGCGCGTCGCGCTCGGACTCGCCGCTGAACACCAGCGGCCGCTGATGCCCGTGCTGCTTCGCCTTGCGGATCTGATACCCCTTCTTTCGCGGCGTGTACCGGTACTTGTTCTGCGCCGACCGCTGGAAATGCCCGGGCATCGTCTCCGCGTGCCATTCCTCCACGATCTCCTTCGCCGCCTCCTCCGTCGCGCGAAGCATCCTGCGCATCACCTGCGCCGGGCCGTTGATGTACCGGATCGAAGCCTTCATGCGTTTGTTTGGAAAATCAGACGCCCCATTGCACAATGAACGACATTCGCGCGTGATCGCCCTGCGACTCCACCTCCGCCGTGTCGCAGCGGGCATAGGGATCGTATCGCGTGATCCGGTGGATGCTCAGCATCGCGCTGTTGCCGTCGCCGAGGGCCTCCAGTTCCGCCAGCACGGCCCCGACCCGGTTGAGGAAATCCACCTTCGCCTCGCCGGCCGACAGGCCCTGGGCGACGTTGTCCTCGAACCAGACGATCAGTTTCCCGCCGTGGCTCCACCCGTCGAGGCTCACGCGGTCCGCGATCCACCCATCGCCGCCCGGACCGGACGGCGCCTCCCACTCGTCGATCCAGTAGAACGGCCGCAGGGCGCGAAGCTGATCCACCGTCCACGGATCGGCGTCGAGCGGCGCGGGCGGATCGACCAGCGTGCCCCGCCGACCCGCCGACCCGGCGTCCGACGCCCCCGCCCACGCCTGGAACGCCGCCGTCGCCGCGATCAAAAGCCGCAGCCGCTCCAGCGGCGTCGAGATGATGCCCGTGGGAGTGATCATGTGTGACAGGGGAAATCCATTGCGCGGGAAGCCGCCTAAAACCCTTCCGGCCCCAGCACCTGGGGCATGGCCCAGGTGTCGCCGGCATCATCCGGCACGGTGAACGGATCGCCCCATCGCGTCCCGCCGTCATAACGCAGGCGATACATGCCGCCCCTGAGCAGCTCGAACGTCACCAGCCCGTCTTCCCCGCTCGTCGCCGACCGGTCGCGGCGCTGCCAGGCGTCGGTGTCGGCGTCGGGGTCCACCAGTGCGATCAGCACGGTTTTCCCGCCGACGATGTTCCCGCCGCCGTCCCGCGTGTAAAAGTAACCGGTGGTCTGCTCGGCCGACGCCGGCGGCGGCAGGGCCACCGCCGTCATCGCATACGTCTCGCTCTCGTCGCCGTCCACGTCCAGTTCCGCCCCGGCGAAGGTGTATCCCGCCGCGGTGATGGACACGATCCAGGTTCCGTCGTCGAGGTTGAAGGTGATCGTGCCGTTCTCCCCGGCATTGGCGGCATGGCTGACCGCCCCGCGCGTGACCCGCACTCTCGCTCCCGCGACCGGGTCCGTGCCGTCGGTGACGGCGATCGCCACCGTCCGCGCCCCGTCGCCGGTCGAACCCGCGATTCCGTCGATCGCCTCCGCCAGTTCGTCCACGTCTTCCGCCACCGCCTCCAGCGCTTCACTCGTCGCCAGCCCATCCTGCACCTTCGTCACCGCATCCGATGCGATGGCGTCGGCGGTGATGGCCCCTGCCGCGATCTCCCCCACCGTGACCGCCGCCGGCGCCCACACCATCTCCGCGAGGACCGCATCGGCGAACGCCGTCGCGCCGGTCGGGTACAGGTGGATCGGATAGGCCGCGTCGTCGGGCAGGTCGATGCTCGCCTGGTACGTCCCGGTGGTCCCGATCTGCGTGAGGGTCACGGCGCACTCGGCGTACACGGCGGCCTCGAGGTCCACCCACTGCGGCGAGCCGTCGCCGGTGAACTGACGCACCTTGGCGGCGTCCGTCGGGTGGTAGACGACGATGCTCCCGGCGCGGCGGATGGGGGTGATGGGGATCATTCGGCGTTCACCTCCGCATACCCGCCCAGATCCGCCTTCGTCAGCGTGTACGGACTGCCATTCGCCGCCATCGCCGCATCAATCTGGTCGGCAATCGCGTGGATTCGCGGCCCCGATCCCGCGCCGCCAAATGTCCAGAGTGTCGTCAACACAGGCTTGAGGGGCGGCACGTACTCATACGCCCCAATATCCGGTGCGGCATCTCTGCGTTGGCCGGTGATGTCGTGCGTTGGGGCAATCGTCTTGTCCCCCGCATTGATGGCGGGTGATCCTTTCTTCAGCCTGTAGTCGCCGCTGGCGTAGTCGATGAACAGATCATCCGGGTTCACGCCCTTTTGCGAGTTCGCACCGTTCGCGGTCGCATCGCTCGAGATATTGGAGTGTTCAGTCTGCGTGGCATCCCCAAGTGCCCCTGCGGAGAGGGCGGCGGCCCCGGTGTAACCAATGCCGATGCAGTTGATGAGGCTTCTCGTGTCACCTTCCGCGGCGGCGGGGCTGGTGATATAGATGGCCTGATTGCCGCTGGCGCGAGAATGTCCCACGCAGTTGATGACACTCCAATCGACGAAAACATTCCCCTCCCCAGCCGAACCGGTCAGCAGTCTGATCCCCTGTCCACCCACCGTCCCGCCAATACCGATGCAGTTTTTCAGTGAGATGCGGGAAGTGTTTCCGAGCGTGGACCCACCCAGATAGATTCCCTGGCCTCGTGCGGTTCTTGCCCACACGTTTTCGATCTCGATGTCGTGTGACCAGTCCATATAGCCGGAGATGGCGGAATAAGTCACGGACTCATTGGTGCAATTGACCGCCATGCCCTTTATGCGGATGGTCTGCGGGGCCGTGGCTGACATGTTGATCCCGGAAGCCGCCGAATCAATGTGAAACCCAGTGCCGAATCCGGTTGACTCGTGCCCCGCCGCCGCACGGATGATGACGGTCTTGTCGGCTGGACTGGACCATCCAGACAGAGTGACGCCACCTGCATTGCCCGTATAGCCCTCGGCGATGTAAGTGCCCGGAGCAAGCCCCTGAACGGCGGACTCCCACGCCGCAAGCGTGTAGTAATCACCGCCGCCCGCCGGCTTGATGGTGTCGGTTCGCGTGTATTCCGTCTTCTCATACGCCGTCACCGCATCTCTTTCGAGTTGCGCCCCCCATGCCAGCACGTCACCGTATGTTCCTTCCGCCGCCCCATCAGCGGGGTAGAGAAGCAACTGGTAACTGGCGTCCGCATGAGCGGTCGCGGTCACCTTGACCCGTATCCATCCATCGCCGACATCCTCGGAGGTCAGTGTGCGATTGGTCCCCGACCCACCATTCGTCGTGAATGAGTTTGTGGAGAATCGGTATCGACAAAGGAAGATATCACCGCTGCCGGACCAGAGCCGAAAGTAGATGATGTCCTGATCCACATATTTCAGATGGACGGATGCAGAAACGACTTCGCCGGTCGTGAGTGCGATGCCAGACTGTATCACTCGGCTACTGGTTGAAGTTCCCGTTAGCAGAGATGCGTTGTCGCCGCCATCCGGCGAAGCGTGTCCGCCTTCAATGGTCGGCGATGCGGCGGTGGTCCACGGCGAAAAGTCGAACCGCTCGCTCCACTTCAGCAGGTTTCGTTCGCCGGTATATTCGATCATGATGCCACCCCCGCCTCATAGATTTCCACGATCTCCCCATCCGTCAGCGCCCGCCGGAAGATGGCCGGGCAGTGGAATGCCTGTGCATTCGATCCGGTGGCGAGGCCCCCGAAATCCATTGGCGCGGTGGACGTGTGCAGTGTCCCCGTCGAGGCCGTGTTGCTGCTGACCTGCACGCCGTCAATCCATCCCGTGATGGTGCTGCCGCTGCGCCGGATCACGACGCACCTTTGTCCCGTGGATGGCTGACGAACCTGTTCGACGAGGAAGACACCCTGCACCGTCTCAACAGATGATCCATTGGCAGAAAGTCGAATGTCTATTCGGCGATCCTCCTGCGGAAGTCCATCGGGAGCCTGCACGATCGCCCATGACCTATCTGACCCTGTGACGCCGCCCACTGTCCATATCTTCCAGTTCACGGATGCGCCCGATATGTTGCCCACCCGCAACCACAGCACGAGCGTGAAGTCGTCGAATCCACTCAGGGACGCGGGTGCGTCTTCCGCTCGAACCTCACCCGTGTTGATGTTGGTCCAACCATAGGGGACGGATGCGGCATTGACTGCGGCCTTGTCCTCTCGCGCATCCCACACGCCGAGATCCTCCATGTCCGGTCCTGCGGGCAGGCCCCGCATCCCGTCATCGTTGGTGACGCCGACCCAGACCGCGCCCATGTCGATGAGCATTTGCTCAAACATCGTCGCCCCCCCCACTTCGTCCGCACGCAACAGCAGCATTGCCAGGTTGCCGCTGTCGCCGGTGATTTTCCCTTCGTACATCGCCAGCCGCTGCGCATCGGTGGGTATGCGATGGCCGATGCGAGAGGCGGTGTTCTGATGCCAGTCCTGTACCAGCGCCTTTTCCTCCTGATCCAGCCCCAGCGTCGGGATGCCGAAATCCAAGCGCCGGATGTAATCCTCCGCGTTGGCGGGCAGGACCATGTACCACGTCACCCACTCCGGCACGTCTTCGGTGAATGTGCAGACCCGGATGTCCGTGTCGTAATTGTCGGCTTCGTTGCTCGGCCCCACGTTCTTCACTGCCGCGATGGTCATGTCGGCATAGGTGTCGGCGGTCGTCGGATGCACGAATCGCACCGTGTCACCGACCGCCAGCCCGTAATGTTCGCTCACCAGACAGTCGCGTGGGGAGACCATCACGCCCGCCCGCTTCGCCCCGCCCCGGCTGTTCCACGGCGAGATGCCCGACAGGTCCAGGTCCGCCGCCCAGCATCCTGTGTTTCGGGTGTACAAGCCACTCGCGTGATTCTGCACGGCGAAGATTGGCTTGGCACTTACGTCCTTGCCGTCGATGCGGCTGTCGATCGCGTCGGCTGCGTCATAAGCCAGCGTGCCCTCGACCCATGCGGAGAAGGTTTTCACCGTCGCGCCGCTCTCGCGGTAAATCGTGATCGGCGTACTGAGAGCCGACTGCCCCTTGGCGTTCGTCGCCTTGATTCGCACCGTGCCGTCGGCAACGCGGGTGACGATACCTGTTGACACATCGACGGTCGCCACATCGGTGTTGGTGCTCGCGAATGCGATCCCCTCGATGTCCGCTTCAGGATGCGTCGGCGTCACGATGGCCTGCGCCTCATAGTCCACGGTCGCGGGCGTCGTCACGTTGAGGATCGCATCGCCGTCGGTCTCCGTGTCCGCATCACCGGGAGTGATGACGGTTTCGACGGCGAACAGGGCTTCGCCCGATCGGAATCCGCCACGCGAGGTGATGCCCGAGATTGCGCCGCGACGGGTAATCATTCCTCTGCATCCCCCGCGAACTGCGTCAAATCTTTGGTGAGTGTCGCGCCATCCCCCGCGCGATAACTCACTTCCGTGGGCGACTCAAGATCATCCACCACGCAAACAATCTCACCGACCTTCGCAACGTCCGTGTCATCCGTGTCCAGCACCAGTCGGTTGAGGATCGGTCCCTTGATTTCACCGTCCTGATCGAGGATGACGATGCGACGCCAGTTGGCGGGGTTGGCGGCGGGGCTGGCGTAAACGTCGCCGGATGTGAGGGTGACGGTGTTGTGGTTCCATGTTGCGCCGACGCCCGCAGTGCTCCCAGCCTGCTGAACGGGTGCGCCCCATGCTCCCGCGTGGCCCGGCTCGTAAGTAGCGAAGTTCTCCAGCGAAGAGTCAGCAGAAACAATGAAATTACTGCCTGAAAACCAGACGCCTGGATAAGTGTTGCCATCGGCATAGACATAGCTGGAAGTCACCCAGGGCAACAAAAACTGCCCCAGTCCCGAATTGTCCGGGGCTGTGACAATCACCTTCGACGGCCATCCCTCCGGCTGTCCAACGTCCGGCCACTGCTCCGGCGGCATTTCAAGATCATCCCCAACCAACTCATAGCGGTGGATCGGATCATTCGCATCGCCCGTCAGCACCGTCGCCTGATCGCCGATGGATGCGCCGGTGGTCAGCAGATCATCGACGGATTCGAGATTGAGGTAGTGGCGGGTGTACCGCTCGCGAAGGGGCTTGGTTGCTTCGGTGATGGCGGCGGCGTTGACGGCGGACGATGCGTTGATGATGCCAAGGTTGAGCGTCCCAGGCACAAGATTGGCGTTCCATAATTGCAGCGTGTTCGCATCGACGAAGGACAGCCAGTGATACGCCTCCGTACCACCGCTGGCTCTGATATACACAGAGTCAACAATAGCGTAGGAAGCAACGATAACGGCGTCATCGCTATCCGCCGCGTTGCGGACGTACAGTGTCCCGCTGATGTTCTTGAGCTTGACCCCGCTCTGAATCTGGAACGTCTGGCTAGTCGTCCCCGTGTCCGTCCCCTGCGTGTGCCGCGCGGTGGTGTTGGCGGACACGTCGGCGTGAGAGCCGATCGCCGTCGATAGACCCGTGATGTCGTCCGTGGCGTGCGTGTGCGACACGGGAGCCGCGCCGACATCGGAGTACGTCACCGCACCGATCGCGTTGCTCACGTCCTCCGTCGTCGCATAGCCCGACAGGTCCGTCACCACATCGGCGGCGACGAGTTTCCCCTCGGCATCCCACACCAGGCCCTTGCCCGCCGTGGGAACGCCGTCCGCAAAATCCACCAGTTCGCGGGCGTACCATCGGGATGATTCGATTTTCAGTGGCATCAGTCGTCATACCCCATCGCGAGGATCGCCACGAAAGCGCCCAGCGCGATCATGCCCATGCCG
>CAYUNS010000096.1:14607-15539 GCA_964446155.1 uncultured Tepidisphaeraceae bacterium
GCGTGGACATCATCTCACCACCACACCTTTCGACGCCGGACCCATGTCGCGTTCGTCGTATCGCACGAGGTCGGCCGGCGCCATCGGCGAGGTGTTGGCCTCGACCAGCACATCATTGACGCCGCCGTTGCTTCCGCCATTGGTGCGGATCAGGATGCCCTTGGACAGATTGTTCCGTGTCACCACGATGTCATTGCTGCCCTCGTTGATCTGCAATTCCGCGTTGATGAGATTGTTGCCGTCCCATCGCACGCCTCGAGCGCGATCGTCCGGGCGGCTCGTCTCCGGGCCGACCCCGCCGGGGAAGTCGGTGAGAATGCACTCGTTCACCGTCGCCTGCTCGACCGCCTGCAACGCAATGTTGGTCTTCGCGACGGTCGGATGTGCCTTGCGATGCAGGAAGCACTGGTACAGGTTGATCCGCTTGCCACCGCCGAAGCGAATGCAATGCTCCTCGGATGAGTCCTTGGCAGTGACGGCATCCACGACGATGTTGCTGCCCGCCGCGCCGTACACGGCATAGGTCGAAACCGTCGCGCGAACGAACGCAATCAATACATGGCTTGGCGGCGCGGCCTGATCGAGCTTGACGAACTCCTTGAGTCCGTTGGCCTCGCAGTTCTGGACCGTCACATCCCGCCCATCCCGCACGTTGACGAACCGCTCGCCGCCGTCGTCGGACCACACCTCGAATCCGGTGATGATGATCCCCTTCGCCATGCCGTTGATCGTGAAGGCGGATGAGTGATCCTCCGCGACGCCCTCCCGCTTTTTCGGCTTGACGATCTTCACCCCCGCCCCGTCCTGAATGATGCAGTTGGTCGCGCCGATGCCGATCGTCGAGCGCACGACATGCTCGCCATGGACGACGACGCGGATGTTGTCCGCGATCGCGTCGCCGATGCTCTCGCCGGGCTGGACGTGGACAATCT
>CAYUNS010000097.1:0-8080 GCA_964446155.1 uncultured Tepidisphaeraceae bacterium
CTGGCGATGCGGGGCGACCGGCATCGCCAGCGCTTCCCCGAGCGCGAAATAAAGCTCCGCCGATTCCCCCGTGCCGAAGCGAATCATTCCCACCAGTCCGTCGAACACGTTTTCTTTCAGCGGGAATTCCACCCGTTTAAAGCCCAGTCCCGCCTCGTATTCGTCGTCGCGGATGATCGGCTTCCTGTCCCTGTAGAACAGGAAGCTCATCGTCGGTTTGAATTCGGGGTCATCGCGTTTGTCGCGCGTGAATTTCGCCAGTTGAAGCTGATATTCCTCCCGGCCGAAGTGCGCGTCGGGGTTGATTCGCAGCGCCTTCTCGATGTATTCGATGCCGCGATCAAGATCGCCCGCGTGCAGGTGAAATGTGCCGAGGTTGGCATACGTCGTGTATTCGCCTCCCCGGATCGCCTCTTTGCGGAGCATCACCTCGATGGCCTTGCCCTGGTCGCCGAGTTTCTCGTATGCGACGGCGAGATCGTCGTAAGCCGCGAGATTGTCCGCATGGTTCTCGATCGCCAGGGTCGTTTCCACGATCCGGCGCTCGTAGAAATACCGCGAGTGCCGTTCAAACTTTCCCGCCAACACTTCCGCGATCCCCGGCAGTCCGCGCATCTCGTCGCGCAGTGTATCGCGGTCCCAGATGCACGCGGCCGCATGGACCGGAAAGATCGGCAGCAGGAGGATGATTCCAAAAAGGCGTCTCATGGCGATGCCTTCATCTTCCGTGAAGCACCGGTGAACTTGCAAGCGAATCGCCTTCTCACGGCAGGGGTGGTGGGGCGGACGCCACATTTTTTTCTTCTCCCTCTTGACAACCGGACCAATTCCTCCATAATTGGTTGACGACAATTGAGTCGGCGGAACCAAGCCATTTCCGCCAAGGCGATTTGACGTGTGAGAGTCCGTTTCTCACCGGCAGCTTGCGGCCTTAACCGCTAAAGCGCGAACGAGCGTTGCTCGGACGAACTGAAGCGCACCGGAGGCCATGCTGATCCCAGCATGGTTTTTTGTTGCCCCGATGTTCGCCCGGCATCAATCGAAAGCATCGGTGGCGGCCGCTCGATCCAAGAACAGGAGCGTACCGTGGCCGACATCACCCTCTCCGACACCTGCACCAGCCTCGATCCCGCGACGAAGCGATGCACCTTCACCGGCAAGGAGTGTCCCTTCGCCGCCAAGGGAAATTACCGCGAATGCCTCGATGCGACATTTCGCGCCGAGGTCGTGATGGCGCCCGATGAGTTTCATGTTCTCCTGGATTGCAACCATCAACCCACCGTCGGCACGCTGCCCATCAAGCGCTGCCGGGTCCTGGAAACCCACAAGGCGGCCGGCGTTCACGTCAACGCCATCCTGACCACGGTCGGACGCGAAGCCCTGCTGGAAATGAAGCACCACCCCGACGGCCGCGTCGAATACCACTGCGAAAAAACCGAAGTCGCTCTGCAATGGCGCAACGGAAAATTCTCACCGGTGTTTTGAGAGCCGTCCACAAACCACTCTCAACCAACCAGCCGTCGCTCCTTTAGTTCAACATATTCATGGCTTGCATAAATTGCAGGAGAGGGGGGTCGAACCCCTACACCTTTCGGTACAGGAACCTAAATCCTGCGCGTCTGCCAATTCCGCCACTCCTGCACGAGAGGGAACATTAGGCGCGGGGTGGGGGGCGTTGTCAATTTGGCGGGAAGTTCGGGTCGGTCGCGTTTATTTTTCGACCGGGACAAAGCTCGCGAACTGCTTTTCACCGTCGCGATATTCCTTCCATGCCGAATAGCCCGACAGCAGCGCGCGGCCGTCGCTCATCGGGACAACCCACAAGCGGATTGATCCGTTCAGCCTGGGATGCGGCGTGTCCGCGGTGGTGGCCAGGTCCAATACGACCAGGCCGTTTTCTTCCTTGATTTCACCGGTCAGTTTCATCGGGTCGAGGCTGCGGAAGGTGCAATCGACCGTGACCTGCGACCCGGGGCCGGGCGTGATCCGGAGCGTTCGCGGGTCTTGCGATCCGCCGCCGCTGCTGGCGCGGCCCCACACGAACTCTCCGCCGGCGGCGAGGAGCGCGTCGAGTTGATCGCGATAGGCCTTGGTGGTTTCGACGGAGGGGACGGTCAGTTCCGCGCGATTGGCGGAGTCAGCCGGCTGTACCGATCCGGTCAGGACCGGTCGATCGCCGTGCAGATCGAGTTGAAGCGTGAATGTCCCGTCCTCATCGAATGTTTCGCCCACCCGCACCTTGGGCACTTCCACTGTCAGCACCAGCCCGAGGAGCGATTCGCTCACGGTTCCGGTGAGGGGCAGTTCGAGTCCCAGCGCATCGGCATGAAACGTGCCGGCGAGCGCCTTGCCGTCGGGTGACGACAGCGACAGCCGAAGCGGTCGAACATAGGCGGTTTTGGATGTCATTGATTGATTGAACCACCCGCTGACATTCAGCGGGTGGGTGGCCATTCCCCGGAGGGTGTCATTCAGCCTGGTGCGGCGCGCGTCAAACGCCTCCTTCGTCAACGATTCAACGAGGGTCAATTCGCCGGGACGGCCATCGATCAGCGCCTCGAACGCCACCGGAGCGGTGTCCGAGGTTGCACGCAGGAGATTACGTCCATTGTCATCGCGAAGGATGGGTTTGCCATTGTCGATCCGCACGGCGAGCTTTCGCGTGAACGACGTTTGCGTGAGCGGCTGGTTGCCGCGCACGTCGGCGAGTCCATAGACATCCTGCTGGCCGTCGCGCAGGAAGGCCATGCGAACCTTGTTGTTGGTGTTGCCGATCGCGCCGTCGAGAAAACCGACGTAACCGAGCCGGGCGTGCATCTGATCGACCAGCTCCCGCTGCCTGGCGACGACCGCCTGGTATTTGCCGAGCAACTCTTCATGGACGGATGCGTCGATCCCGAGTTCGCGTCCGGAATCCGCGAATCGGAATCCACCGTCAACCGGCGTGGCGGTGAGGGTGAATTTTTCGACTGGAAACTGCCGCGCCCCCGGCGGGCCGAGGGTGGCGCCAAGCTGCACGAGCAACTGGGTGGGCTTGCCCGTGTCGGGCGTATCGATGGAAAAATAAGTCTCGCGCACAAGCACGTTGTCCTCGGTTGTCTGGACATACGCTTTGCCGCCCCACATGCCGGTCTTGCCTTCCAGTTCGAACGCGATGCGGCGGGGAACGCTGTCGGCCGAGATCAGCACGCCCTTTTGTGACAGCAATTCACCGGCGAACTTCGTCGCCGCCTCATGGCGAATCGCCATTTCCTGGAGCTTTTCCCTGTGTCGCTCCGCGATGGTCTTGCCGGAGAGTTTCTCGAACTCGCCGCCTTTGAGATCCAGCATCGAATCCGTCTCGGGGACGAGCGCCAGCGAGGTTTGGCCGATCTGACACTGGAGCACCTGCGTGAACATTGGATTTTGCGGCATGGAAAGCCGAAGGCGGCCGCCTTCGAGGGGGGCGTAGTCGAGGGTGATGTTTTGCAGCCCCCGACCGGTCCAGGACGTGAGCATGACCTTGGCGTCCTGTCCGAACTCGAGGCCGACGATCTCATCGCCCTCGCCGATGCGATACCATGCGCCGACGAGCTGCTCGCCCTGGCTCATCGGTTTGCGCGCCTCGTCCGCCGCGCCGGACGATCCGCCGGACGGAGTATCCGGCGCGCTTGAATCGCCGCACCCGCCAACCAGCAAAATCCCGGCGATGCCGAAAACAACGATGTTGGACATGAACGGTCGCATAAGACTTCCCTTGTCAAATAAGAGGATTGAATCGCGGCCATGCCGTCTCGACGCGGTTCGATAAAATCCACAACCTGAATCGGCCACAGCCGACAACAGAGTTTCAGGGTTTCCGCGGTGCAACTCAATGGTTTGCGACGGAATTTCAATGCGAAATCGCAACATTTTCGCATGAATGTCCTGATTCATCCCATGATACGACATGCGAGCTTCCGCTCTGCGCCGCGAGGCTCGCATTTGACAGCGTTGTCCTGGCAGGTTCAGATTTCCCGACGGTTCGATTGAGCGAGGCGTTCACGATTTTTTCGGAGGAAACCACTGATGTCGCGTCCTGTTACGTTGTTTACCGGTCAATGGGCTGATCTGCCGTTCGAGACGCTGTGCGAAAAGGCGAAGCGGTTCGGATACGACGGCCTCGAACTCGCCTGCTGGGGCGATCATTTCGATGTCGTCCAGGCGCTGAAGGACAGGCGTTACTGCCGCAATCGCTGGGAGATTCTCGAGGCGCACGGATTGAAGGCGTTCGCGGTGTCGAATCACCTGGTGGGGCAGGCGGTGTGCGACAACATCGACGAGCGCCACAAGCTGATTCTTCCCGACGAAGTGTGGGGCGACGGCAAGCCCGAGGGCGTTCGTCGGCGGGCGGCGAAGCGGATGATCGACACCGCGAAGGCGTGCCGGAAGTTCATCGACGCGGCGCCGAGGAAGACGGGCTTCCCAGCCGTCGTGAACGGGTTCACGGGATCGAGCATCTGGCACAGCATCTATGCCTTTCCCCCGACGGATCAGAAATACTGGCAAAAGGGGTTTGACGATTTCGCGAAGCGCTGGATTCCGATCCTCGATGCGTTCGACAAGGTGAACGTGAATTTCGCCCTCGAGGTGCATCCGACGGAGATCGCGTTCGACATCGCGTCGGCGGAGCGCGCGATCGCGGCGGTGAAGGGGCACAAGCGGTTCGGGTTCAACTACGATCCCTCGCACCTGGGCTACCAGGGCGTGGACTATGTGAAGTTCATCCGCGCTTTCGGCGATCGGATTCATCACGCGCACGTCAAGGATGTCTGGTGGGGTCACGGCGACGGCACGGTGGGGGTGTTCGGTGGGCACACCACGTTCGCCGATCCGCGCCGATACTGGGATTTCCGTTCGCCCGGGCGAGGCGACATCAACTTCGAGGAGATCATCGTCGCGCTCAACGACGTGGGTTATCAAGGTCCGCTGAGCGTCGAGTGGGAAGATTCGAGGATGGACCGCGAGCACGGCGCCACCGAGGCCGCCGCGTTCGTGAGGAGGATTGACTTCAAACCAAGCGAGATCGCGTTCGACGCGCAGTTCGATCGGTAGTGATCGCCTCGCGGTGCATATCGCAGGATCCGCGTCCTCGTTTCACCCCGGCGCCGGCGTGGCAGGGGCGAAATCGGGAGCGATTGAGGTCAATAAGGGGTCGGGTTGATTCATGTTCGACGTGCCTTCGCTTATGGCGAGGGAGGGTTGATCAAAAATCAGCCTGGCCCCTTCTGTTCATTACCATTCGAGGGTTTTCAGCCATTCGTGCGCCATGTACAGGTGGCCGGTGGAGTTGGGGTGGACGGGTTCGGGGCAGAACACGTCGGCCGGCCGTGTCTTGAGATGGCGCTGGAACATGTCATGGAAGCGGACGTAGCGGGCCTTGTATTTCGTCGCGAGTTTCGCGGCCGTTTTGCGATACGCCGCCAGGTGATGCTGGATGTTCGCTCGATGCGATCCGGGCTGACGATCGATCGAGATATAGAACGGTTCGATCAGCACGAGATTGGCCTTGGTTTCCTTTTTCACCCGTTCGAGAATCCGCGGGTAAATGTCGGCGTATTTTTCGGGGCTGACGCCCGCCGCCGGGTTGCCCAGCCATTGGTGTACGTCGTTGATGCCGATCATGATGGAAACCCAGTCCGGTTGATGGCGGATGACATCATCGGTCCAGCGATTGGACAAATCCCTGACATTGTGTCCGCTGATGCCCGTGTTGATGATCTTCAACGCATGGGTCGGGTAACGCGCGGCCATCAGGTCGCCAATCATGCGGACGTATCCGCTGCCCAGCGGGGCGCTTTGATCGCGCCGCCCGGCGTCGGTGATGGAATCGCCGGTGAACAACACGGTGGACCTGGGCTTGATGGCAAATGGCATAAGTGTGGAAACTCCTGTTCGTTTGGAGGTTGAGGATTCGCCGGTCGGTCGGCCCAACGGCCGCCACGCCCGGTTCATGGGGGCTTATTTGACCTTCCCCCGCGTCCGGCGGCAAGTGATCCCCGGTGGTTGAAATCCTTCCGAGGCCGTCGCCCGCCGCCGCGCCGTGCGGGCGTTATTCCTCAACAATCACCTTGCCCTTCATGCGCGGGTGGTATGCGCAGTTATAGGGGTATTCGCCGGCCTTGGTGAAGCGGTGGGTGAAGGATTGCCCGGCGCTGATGTTGCCGGATTTGAAGGCGTTGTCGTCGGCGGTGACGGTGTGGTCGCGGTCGTCCTCGTTATGCCATTCGACGGTCTGGCCGACCTTGACGGTGAGGGTCGCGGGGTGATAGTCCTTGTTCTTGATCGTCACTCGACGGGCTTCCGCGCCGGCGGCGAGGAGAAGGGCGACGAGCGAGAGCAGAAGGCCTGCGGAAAGCGTTTTTTTCATCATGGGATTCATCCAGGATGAAAGACACGCGAAACGGGCGTTGGTTGACGGCATCTGGTTCAATCGCCCGGCCGGGCCTACCATGTCGGAACCATGCGGGAAAAAATCATTCGCGATCCGGTTCACGACCTGATCGTTTTTCGGATCGACCAGCCCATCGACGGGCTGCTGTTTCGGTTGCTCAACGCCGTTGAATTCCAGCGGTTGCGCCGCATCCGGCAATTGGGGATGGCGTCCCTGGTCTATCCGGGCGCGGATCATTCCCGTTACAGCCACAGCCTGGGGGTGATGGAGACCGCCCGGAAGATGCTCCATCGGCTGCGCGAATCGGTTTCCATCGACGAGGAGCAGGAGACGATCTGTCTGAGCGCGGCGCTGCTGCACGACCTGGGGCACGGGCCGTTCAGCCATGTGTTCGAGCGCGTCAGCGGGATCGATCACGAGGAACTGACGCTGCGCGTCATCATAGACCCCGAGAGCGAGGTTCATCGGCATCTGGCCGAACGGGATGCGGCGTTGCCCGGCAAGGTCGCGGCGTTTCTGCAATGCGATCCGAAGCGGTCGTTTTACAACGACATCATTTCCTCGCAGCTCGATGCGGATCGGTTCGATTATCTCCTTCGCGACAACCTGATGACGGGCAGCCGCTACGGCGGATATGACCTGCGCTGGCTGTTGCAGGCGCTGACGGTGGATTCGCTCACCGACCGGCTCGCAGTGACGTGGAAGGGCGTGAGCGCGGTCGAGGCCTACCTGCAATCGCGGTATCACATGTATCGCAATGTCTACTTTCACAAGGTGGTTCGCGCCGCCGAGGGGATGCTGAGGCTCGCGCTTCAGCGGGCCAGGCGGCTTGCCATCCAGGACCGGCTCGAGTGGCCCCGGCGAGGCGGGGATGTCCACAAGGCGTTGCTGGGGCAGTCGCTGAGCATCGAGGCCTTCACGGATCTCGATGATATTTCGATGTTGCAGTGTTTCAAGGTGTGGTCGAGATCGGATGACAAGGTGCTTGCGGGCCTGTGTGACGGGCTGCTGCACCGCCGGGTCTACAAGACCATCGACCTGACGCATTTCACGACCGACGATCAGGCACGGGGGATGTTTGCCAGGGCGCGGGAGGCCGTCTCGGCCGAGGGGGGCGAGGCGGCTTACGCGCTGTTCTACGATCAGCCGGCCGATACGCCTTACGAAATCTATGAACCGACCGATCACGGGCAGGGGGCGCGAATTCTCGTGCAATTACCCGGGGGACGGCTCACCGAGTTCGCCTCGGTCTCCCCCCCGACGCAGGCCCTGAACCGGCAGTTGATGTTCCGCCGGCTCCATGTCGCGGAATCGTGGCGGGACACCGTGACGAGGGCGCTTTCGTGACCCCCCCCCAAGCCGGAAGGACGCCTTTGATGAACCAACCCGGGCTGTTCAACACCCCTGGGACCGATAAGAAGCGGGTTTCCAGTCAACCACGAATTTACTCAACCGTTACGGTTGATACAGACGATTTTATTTGCAACGAGCGGGTCTTCTGTTAGACTTCGCCGCCACTGCAAGGCGGAGACGGGTGTTTTGCGATACGGCCATTTCATAAATGGTCGGATATCGCGGGCAACGGGCTTGCCGAGTAGCAGTCGCCGTTCGATGATCGACTTGCAAGCGATGATCGATAGGCCGCTTGGCACTGAGATACGCACCTAA
>CAYUNS010000097.1:8090-15535 GCA_964446155.1 uncultured Tepidisphaeraceae bacterium
AGACCCGGTTCTCCTTCGCATGCCACAACGGAACGCCCACGATCGAAAAGCAACCGCCACCGAGGTATTCGGTGTTCGCTCGATGGGCAGGGTATGCGCGGGCCGGCAAGCATAAACGCGTCAAAAGCGGTCGCGTGGCGTGCGGCCGGTGACACCTTTTGGAGGAACGCCGTGTTGTTCGACCACTCCGGCTTAGCGTCTTCGTCTTCCCCCCTTCATCCACGCGCCAAAACCCGGCATGTTTCCGAGCGCCGAAAAATGCGCCGGCGCAGGATCATCTGTTCCGCCGTGCTCGTCGCGATGGTGGGGCGGTTCGACCTGCTCGTGCCCCAGTCCGCCGTCGCACAAAATGTGCAACTGCTGGCGATGCAGGAAGCCCAGCTTTCCAGTGCCCAACTCCTCGAGCAGGGGATGGCGCAGTTCGGTGAAGCCAGGTACGAGGAGTCGCTCGCGACGCTTCAGCGCGTCAAGGCCGAGGAACTTGCGGAACAGGACCGGGCCACGTTTTCCGACGCTCTGGCCAAGGCGGAGCAGGCCGCGACTCAGCGCCGCAACGCCCGCGCGTCGTTCCAGCAAGGCGAAGCCGCCTTGTCGGCCAACAAGCCGACCGAGGCGATCGCCCATTATCAAGCCGCCGCCGGCAACACCTTCGCCGATGAAGGAACCCGTCAAAAGGCCCGCGAGCAGATCCAGCTTGCCCAGGCCGCCGGCGCCCAGAATATTGACGCTCAGTCTCCGGCCTCGTCTCGCGACCATTATGTCACCGGTCGCGAGCAATATCGCACCGGCGACTGGATCGCCGCGCGTCGGAGCCTGACCGCCGCCCGCGACGGCGGTTACAAGCCCCGGTTGTTCGAGGATGGACCCGATGCGATTCTGGCCCGCATGGATCGCAAGGAGCAAGCCGACGCCGATCGCGCCGCCCGCCTCGCCCGGCAGGACCGCCAGGCTGAGGAGGCCCGCATCGCCCGCGAGGAGCGCCTCGCCCGATCCGAGCAGGCCCGTCCCCAGCACGTCGCGCTGGCGCAGACCGACGACGCCTCGACGGTGCGCACGGATGTCGCCTCCACGCCCACCAGCGCCGCCGCCGCCCAGGCGCTTGAAGCCACCGCCGCGGCGCACCGCGCCCAGCAGGTGCAGCGCGCCGCCGAGGCGAGCCAGCTTGTCGATCAGGCCCGGATCGCCCAGTCCGAGCGGAATTACACCCGAGCCCTCGAGTTGTACACCGCCGCGGTCGATCTCAATCCCGACAACCAGGTCGCCGTCGCTGGGCGCAATGAGATGCTGACCATCACCGGACGCAATGTCAGCCCCTCCCCGGCACTGACCGCCACCCAGAAAATCCAGCAGGCGCGCATCCAGGAAATCAACTGGACCTTCGACGACGCCATCCGCAACACCAACACGGCGATCAGCGAAAACAAGTTCGAGGTCGCCCGCAACGAGCTGCGTCGCGCCGAAAATGCCCGCAACATCGACCCCAACCTGTTCACCGCTGAAAATCTTCGTCGGTTCGATTCGACGCTGGCCGGCACGCGGGAGCAGTTGGAGCGCGTCGAGGCGGAAGTGCTTCGACGGCAGACCGCCGAGGAGCGCGCCATCGCCGAACGGGCGATTCAGGACGTTCGCGAGGAGACCGCCAGGGAAATCCGCCGGACCGTCGCGGACCTGATCGAGACCGCCCAGGAACTTGTCCGGCAGCGCCGTTATTCGCAGGCGCTGAACGTCGTGGACCAGGTGCTGACGCTCGATCCGACCAACGACTACGCCCGCGGCGTGCGCCCCCTCATCGAGGACCGGGCGCTGCTCGCCGAGCAACGCCATAACCGTGAGACGTTCGATCGCGAGATCACCAAGCAGCTCAATCGCGCCGAGGAAAAGAAGATCCCCTACGACGACATCCTGATCTATCCCGCGGATTGGCCGGACATCGTCGCGGTGCGCGACCAGACCGTCGCCCAGGAACGCGGCATCAGCCAGGACGATGAGACGGTGCAGGCGCAGCTCGATCGGCGTCTTCCCGAGGTCCGCTTCGACGGCATCGGATTCAGCGACGTGATCGACTTCCTCCGCGACGTCACCAGCGCCAACATCTTCGTGAACTGGCAGGCGCTGGAATCCTCGGGCATCGACCGCAACGCTCCCGTCACCGCGCGGTTGCGCGATGTGCGTTTCAGCAAAGCGCTGGACATCATCCTCTCCGCCGTGGGCGGAAGCCTGGTGCAGCTTGGCTATACAATCGATGATGGCGTCATCACCATCTCGACGGCTGAAGACCTCAGCCAGTCCACCGTGACGCGGGTGTATGACATTCGCGATCTCATCATCAACATTCCCGATTTCACCGAGGCTCCCGAGTTTGATCTCGAGAGCAACAACTCGAGTGGCCGCCAGGGCGGCGGTGGCGGTGGCGGGGGTGGGGGCAGCAGTGGAGGGCTGTTCGGTGGCAGCAGTAGCAGCAGCAGCAGCGAAGAAGATGAAATCAGCCGTGAAGAACTGGTCGAGCAGATCATCCAACTGATCCAGGAAACCGTCGCTCCGGATTCCTGGCGAGACAACGGCGGGACCGTGGGCGCCATCCGCGAGCTTCAGGGACAGTTGATCGTCACCCAGACCTCGGAGAATCAGCGGGCGCTCGTCGGGCTGCTCGAGCAGCTCCGCGAAACCCGCGCCATTCAGGTCACCATCGAAACCCGTTTCCTCACCGTCGAGCGGAACTTCCTCGAAGACATCGGTTTCGACTGGGATGTCACCATTTTCGATCACAACCAGGAAGGGTTCGGCCCAATCACCTTCGGAACCAACACCTCCAGTTTCACCGCCAACCCGCTTTCGGGCGCGACGGGGATCACCCTCGCCACTCCGGGCGACGGATCGGCAGCGAGCAACACGCTTGCCGGGAGCTATGGAACGTTCCTCGATGATTTCCAGGTGAACTTCCTCATTCGTGCCACCCAGGCGTCACAGTTCAGCACCACGCTGACCGCCCCTCGCGTGACCCTCTTCAACGGCCAGCGCGCTTATGTGCTGGTGGCGACCCAGCGGGCATACGTCAGCGACCTTGATCCGGTCGTCGGATCCCAATCGGCCGCATTCGACCCCGAGATCGACGTGGTCAACGACGGCGTGCTCCTGGATGTCCAGGCCACCGTCTCGGCGGACCGAAAATACGTCACCCTCACTCTCCGCCCGACACTCGCCGACGCCGAAATCACCACGTTCTCCTTCATGTCGCCCGTGACCACCGGTGGCGGCGACAACGAGCCGCCGCAAGAGGAAATGCAGGCCCTCACCATCCAGACCCCCATCGTGGATATCATTCAGGTGCGAACCTCCGTCAGCGTCCCTGACGGCGGAACCCTTCTGCTCGGAGGACAGACCATCGCCGGCGAGGTCGAACGGGAGATCGGCGTGCCGATCCTCTCCAAGATCCCCTTCGTCAAGCGGCTGTTCACCAACCGCTCGATGGCCAAGGATGAAAGCGTGCTGCTGATCCTCGTGAAGCCCACGATCATCATTCAGCGCGAGATCGAGAACAAGGCCTTCCCGCTCCTGAGTACCCGCGTCAGTGGCGAATGAAGCCCGCCGATCCGATTATTCCCAAAACAGGCAAAGCGTGAGATTCACCTCTCACGCTTTGCCTGTTTATATTCCCGGCGGAAGCGGAGCGGGGGATTCGGCCCCGATCCGTTGCTTCCCGGTTCGTTACTTGAAGAACTTCCGCCGCTTCTCCTCCTCGCTCATGTTCTTCGTGACATAGGTCTCGTAATGGTCGCGATGGGCGGCATAAAGGTTGCCGCTGCGGGCGGCGGAATAGGTGAGATAGAGACTGCGCCGGCTGGCGGGAGAGGTGTTCTCGCCGCTGCGGTGGGGCGTCTGCGAGTGAAAAATCAGGACATCCCCCGGTGCGGTCGCGATGAGCGATCCGCTCTTCAGATCGATGTGCTTCTCGATCTCCTCCTGCGTCAGATTCCGCAACTCCCCCTTCGGCGTGAGCAGCGACCGATGGTGGCCGGGGAAAAGCTCGAGACACCCGTTGTCCGCGCTGGCGCCGTCGATGGCGATCGAGACTGAAAGGATGTCGTCGGCGGCGCACATCTGCCACCAGGCCTGATCCTGGTGCATGGTGTAGCCGGTCATGTTCGGCAGCTTGAAAATGAGCTTGTCTTTGAACAACACCGCCCGATCATCGAAGATCGCCCGCAGCGGCGTCAAAAGGCGCGGATCGTCCACGAGGGCCTGAAAAAGGGGCGAGACGTCGATCACCGGATCGATGCGCTCGATGAGCTTTGTCCCGTCGATGGTCCGAAACCCCGTGCGGAGGTTGTCCTCATGCACGAGATCCAGCGACAGCAATCGCCCGCATTCCGCGTTCCATGAAGCGATTTCCGCGGCGGTGAACAGTCCATCCAGCTTCAACCACCCGTTGTTCCAGTAATCCGCGATCTGCCGCTCGGTCAATGTCGCGGGGGTTGGGCCGGCTCCTGGTTCAATCGTCGTCATGCGTAAGTCTCCTGTGTGTGGATTGTTACCTGTGCAAGCCATAGCATATGTCATGAAATTCGTCGTAAAACAGACATATTTTGCATAACATATGACCAGAATTAGCGTATTGGACGTTCCCGACCTGGCCGATGCCGTTTACGGCGGCCCGGGGCTTTCCCCCGGACGGGTGCGGGCGCTCATGCGGCGCTGGCGGCTCGCGCCGCCGTTCAGCGTCTTCGCCGTCGATCTCCCCGGCGCGGCGCCGCGCGGGCGGTCATCGCGAATGGACCGTGACGTCGTGCTCGCGCTTCATCCGGGAATCGCCTACGTCCTGACCGCCGGAGATGGGAGCCGCGCCATCCAACGGATGCGGCAGCGCGGGCTGATCGTCGGTGATGTCCGGCAATGTGCCGATGGACATGATCTGGTCACCGCCATCCAGCGCGCGGTGCTGGCGCTGCGACGCCGGCAGTTGGGAACGGCCGGCGGAACCTTCACGTCCCTGGTGGAAACGCAGGCGCGCACGATGGCGCTTCAGAAAATACGAATGGGCGATCCGTCGATGGATCAGACCCTCGATGTGTGGCTGGATATTGTGCTGGCTCGACACCAGGAACGCCTGAACACAGTCCGCCGCAGGATGCTGGAGGCGCTTTGCCTGCTGACATTGGACGCCGATGAGATGCCGCGGCTGGCATTTCCGTTCAACTCAGCCGTTCATCGACTGCTGGAAACCTATCGGTTGCCCTCCCTCCGCAAAGCGTTCAAGGAGATCATCGTCGAGCTGATCCCCATCCTCCGCCGGACCGACTCCGGCCCGGACGACTCGCTCATCGCGAGGGCGAAATCGTTTCTCGATGAGAACTATGCGCGGGACATCGGCTTGGCACAGGTCGCCCGGCGGTTGAACTGCTCACCGACACATTTGTCGCGCGCATTCAGGGAAAAATGCGGGGAGACGTTGACGGAGCATTTACAGGCGCTTCGCGTGTCGCATGCCAAGGAACTGCTTCTGGAGACGGACTCCCCCCTTCGCGCGATCGCGCCCGCGACGGGGTTTCAAACCGTCCGGCATTTTCATCGCGTCTTTCTGAAACGGATGGGCATGACCCCCGCCGCCTTTCGAGCCTCGGGGTGAACGGGGCAGGTCGCGGCCCGCGATGCGGCCGGGCTTTATTCCCGGTCCGCGCGGTTCTTCTCGAAGGCCTTGCGCAGCACCGTCTGGCGCGCGTTGGGGGCATCGCCGCGTTTCCGGTCGTTTGGATCGGGGCCGATCTCCACATCCCATCCATGCCATTCGCGGAAGGCATGATAGGACCAGTCCCATCCCAGTTCCTCGAAAATCTCGATCACGTCGCGAAGGTAGTCGGCCGCGCTGTCGCCCGGCGCCCAGCGGATCGCGCTGAATTCACCCACGTAGATGGGAACGTTGTAATCCAACTGATATTGCCGCACCGGCTCGAGCGCCTCGCGGATCGCGTCCTTGTTCCATTGCTTTCCTCGAATCTCCCCCGGATAGGAAACGCCCGCCGGCATGCCGTCGAGAACGCCCTGGTGCGTGAACATCATCGGCTCGTACAGATGCACGGTGTAGACGATGCCCGGCACGTCGATCGGTTCGAAGAACGGCAGGTCCTCCCATCCACCGAATGGACCCGGAGCGATGAGGATCGCCCGGTGTGGATCGATGGCGCGGACCCGTTTGGCCACATGCCCGGCAAGTTCCCGCCAGCCCCGTACCTCGGGCGAGGGGCCGCCTTCGACGGGTTCATTCAACAGGTCGTATGCCCAGATTGCGGGCTTGTCCCTGAAGTGCGCCGCCAGCCGATCCCACACCTCGATGAATTTGGCCTGGCATCGCTCATCCCGGAACATCGTCATCTGCCCCGCATCCATCGCGCCCGGCGGCGTGTGGAGATCGATCACCACCTGAATGCCCAACTCCTCGCACAAGGGCAGGAACCGATCCAGCTCCGCGATGGTCTCGTCGATGAATTCATCATACGCCGCCAAATCATTCCGGTGCTCGGGCTGATTCATCTTATAGGAGTAAAACTGCCAGCGAATGAGATTGCCGCCCCAGCCGGCGAGCGCGCGGAGGTCTTCTTCCCTGCCACCGGGACCGTACATCACCCCACGGAGTCGCGGGACATGGGTGCGGCGATCGAGCTTTTCGGGCGGCAGCGGCGCCGGTCGCACGGCCGGCGGGGTGCGCGGCACGCCGGTGATCGTGACGGTCACATCGTCGAACCACGCGGCGCCGCTGGTGTCCTGAAGCCCGATCACCACCGACGCTTCCGTGGCGTCCGCCGGCACGATCGCGGATCGGCCTACGTTTTTCCAATCAAACGTGCCAAAAAAATCGCTCGCGCCCGTGTACGTCGGCCCGGCCGGCGATTGCGTGACGAGCATCAGCTTCACGCCGTTCCACAGTTCCGCGGGTTTCGCAACGTCGCTCGCTTTTATCTTTGCGGAAAAAGTCACGCGTCGGCCGCGAATTCGTTCAATGGGCAGCTTCGCCGACAACATGTGATTGCCGCGCTTCTCAAGCGTGACGCGCAAAACGCCGTCGTCATCCCCCGCCGGCTCGATCGCCGCGGCCCCTGAGCCATTGCCGGTCCATGCGTCGATCGAAGCGGCATCGATGAAAGCTTCATCGAGCAGGATTGCGCCGGCCTGGCGATCCATCGCCTGCGTCGTGCCGGCGAGGCATCCCATGGTGATCGCCACCGCCATCCACAGCCAGGCGCCTGTCATCGGCCGCTGGTTAAAAAGAGGTTGGCTCATACCTGTCGATAGTCGCGGGGGAGGTCAGGCGTTGAAGGTTCAGGTTTGCTCAATGCGGCGCTCAATCGCGCCGTGGAGGCTGGACAGGGCGATCGCATCTTCCGTGTTGAATATCTGATGTTTGGCGTCGGGGGGGCGCGTTCGTGGTTTTTTCGTTAAGCTGTTCCGTAGTC
>CAYUNS010000098.1:0-6595 GCA_964446155.1 uncultured Tepidisphaeraceae bacterium
AGCGAAACGGAGACGTTCAGTTCCTCGGCGATGTGCCGCAGTCCAATGGCTTGTTGTGGCGTTTTCCGGGATGTTCGCATGGCCTTGCCAAAAAATAACGGGCGCCTCGCGCCTGCGGACGCGGTGGGTTTCCACCGCCGCCATTCTATCCGGGTTTACGCGGGAATGGGATTCGCGCGCCCGCATCTTTCTCATCCGATTTCATCCGAGGGATGATCCGGGTCCGCTCGGCGGGGAAATGCCGTTTCATCGCGCCTTCGAGAGCAGAACGCCGTGTTTATTCCGGAAACCCGCCGTTGTGGCAATCGGGAAGGGCGGCAATCCCCCTCGATGGGATGCCCATCCCGCCGTTTTCTCCCGTGCATGTCGTGGCTCGATTGATTGACGCCTATGCGGGCTGTCCATACGATCACGCCTCCCGGGTTTTGGTCTGGCATGATCCTCGGGCTTTAGCCGGTCGTGCGCCGGCTGGTGGGCGTCATGGGGCCAGGAAAAACAGCGTCACAGGTGTGAATTGTTTGCCATCGTCAGTGATATTCATGGGAATCTCGAGGCGTTCACCGCGGTCCTCGAGGAGATCGATCGGCGGGGGGTGCAGCACATCGTCTGCCTCGGGGATGTGGTCGGCTACGGTCCAAATCCGATGGAATGCCTCGATCTCGTGATTTCGCGCTGCCGCGCGTCCCTGATGGGCAATCATGACTTCGCGGTTTTTTACGAGCCGTTCAACTTCAACAGCGGCGCGGAGCAGGCTTGTTACTGGACGCGAAACTGCTTCGAGAACGATCCCGATCCGGTCCGTCGGGCCAACCGCTGGAGGCATCTGGGCAATCTGCCGGTGCGCATCCGCACCAATGATTTCGTCGCGGTGCATGCCTCTCCCCGCCGGCCGATCAATGAATATATTTTCCCCGACGATATTTACACGAATCCCGGCAAGTTCGTGAGCATCTTCGAGCGTTTCGACCGCCTCTGCTTCGTCGGTCATACGCATGTGCCGGGGGTGTTTCTCGAAGGGCCGGATTTTTACAGTCCCGACGAGCTGGACTATCGCTTTGAAATCACCGACGAAAAAGCCATCATCAACGTGGGCAGCGTCGGCCAGCCGCGCGATCGCGATCCGCGCAGCAGCTTCGTCATCGTTTCGGACACGCACATCGAGTTTGTGCGCATTCCTTACGATGTGGAAGCCACCGCGAAAAAGGTCGAGAACATCAACGATCTCGATAATTTCCTGGGAACACGCCTTTTGGACGGAAGGTGAGCGACGGCGCCGATCGCTTTCCCGAATCGATGGATCGACTTGAATCCGAGTGATTGTTAGGAATGGAATGGATACGAAACGACTGATCACCTACATGCTGGTTGTGATGGCCTTGATCTTCGGCTGGCAGGCGTTCGTCGCCTGGCAGTATCAGAAGAATCCGCAATGGCGTCGACAGGGGCAAACCGCTCCGGAAGTCGCGCTTCCCGAAAATGTGGAATCCACGCAGCCGACGATCGCGCAGCAGCCCGAAGCGCCCGCGACGCCGCCCAGCATCGAGGCCGCGCCTTCCTCGGCGGCTCCATCCATCACCCCGCCGGCTTCCATCGGCGGATTTCGCATCGTCAGCCCGGCCGAAAACGCCCGTTCCGTGATGCTCGGCTCCACCGTTCGCAAGGATGCCGAATTTCCGCTGGCGGTGAGCATTTCCCCTCGCGGCGCGGGGCTTGAATCGGTCGCCTTGAATGATTTCAACCAGGACGTGGACGGCCGGCAGCTTTATACCTTCCAGCAGCCGTATGAAGGCGGCGCCGACGCCGACAACACCCGTTCGCTCGCGACCCGCGCCATCATCATCAACGGTTCCACCTACAGCCTTCTCGGCGCCGTGTGGCAACTGGAAGGGGAGGCGACCGACACCACCGCGACTTATTACCTCGACATCGTTGAACCGTCCGGCGCGGCCTTGCGGCTGCGGCAAACCTTCGAGATTTTTCCGCGCACGCACGCCGGCAAGGGATTCGAGATCGCCATGCATCATGGCATCACGACCGAATCCGCGCATCCGCTCGCGGTGTCGCTGGTGTTGAACGGGCCGACCACGCCGCCATCCGAGGTCGATCGCGGTCCCGACCGGCAATTCATCGTGGCGTACCAGGTCGGCTCTTCGGTCGAGCTTGAGCATCAACTGGTCGAGAATTTCACGGCGAAAAAACCCTCGCGCGACCTGACCCTGAACGAGGACGGCGAGCCTGCGGTCTGGCTGAGCGCGAGCAGCGTGTATTTCAACGCCATTGTTCTTCCCCTGGCCTCGATGGACGATCGCGCGCAATCGACGGGCTTTGAGAAGATCGAGGCCCACGCGCTCAATCCGCAGGCCGACGCGCATCACCGTCACGTCGCCGCGACGTTCCAGACCAAGGAGTTTCCCGTCACGGCCGGACAGGAAAAGATCGTCCCGATGCGCGTCTACTTCGGTCCCAAGGACCGCGGCGTGCTGAAAGCCAAGGACGCCTATTACACCGATTCGCCGCGATTCTTCGATCTCACGCTCATCATCACCGGCGCATGCGCCTTCTGCACGTTCCAGTGGCTCGTCAACGGCCTGGTGTGGATGCTGCGGTTTTTCCACATGATCTTCCACGACTGGGGTCTTGCCATCATTGCCCTGGTGGGGGTCGTGCGCCTGCTGCTCCATCCGGTCACGAAGCGCGCCACCGTCAACATGCACAAAATGAGCAAGCTTCAGCCGGAGATCGAGCGCCTCCGCAAGAAGCACGGTGACAACAAGGATGAGTTGAACCGCGCCATGATGCAGTTCTACAAGGAGCACGGCGGGTCGCAGGTGCTCGGCTGCCTGCCCATGTTCCTCCAGATGCCCATCTGGATCGCGCTGTGGCAGTCGCTTCAAACCACGTTCGAGCTTCGGCACGCGCCGTTCTTCTATGGTTTCACATGGATCAACGATCTCGCCAAGCCGGATCATCTCATCACCTGGAATCCGATTCCCCTGCTGTTCGGCATCGAGATCGGCGCGCTCAACGTCCTGCCGCTGCTGCTGGCGGTCGTCTTCTTCCTTCAGCAGAAGTTCCAGCCGCAGCCGCCTTCCATGACGAAGGAGCAGGAGCAGCAGCGCAAGATGATGCAGTGGATGTCGCTGCTCTTTCCCGTCTTCCTCTACAATGGACCGAGCGGTTTGAATCTGTATATCCTGACCAGCACGACCATCGGCATCATTGAAGCGAAGCGCATTCGCGATCACATCAAGGAGCGCGAAGCGAAGGAGGCCGAGGAGCGTGTCCTGGTCGATCCCGGCAAGGCGACCCGCGCCGGCAAGCGCCGCGATCGCGAGGAACCCGCCCCGCCTAAAAAGAAGGGCGGCATCGCCGGCTGGCTCGCCGACCTCCAGGCGCGGGCCGAAGCCATGAAGAACGAACAGCAGGGCCGAAAAAAGCCGTGAAGGCATGGAACGTGAAAACGTGAAGACGTGAGAAGAACCAATCCTCTCACATCTTCCCGTTTCCCGTTTCCCGTTTCCCATTTCCCATTTCCCATTTCCCATTTCCCATTTCCCATGTTTTCCCCGGATACGATCGTCGCCGTCAGTTCCGCCGCCGGGCCTGCGGCGAGGATGATCGTTCGGCTCAGCGGACGTGATGCGATCGGCATCGTCTCGTCCCTGGCGTTGGATTGGCCATCGGATCGGGAGGGCGTCGTTCGTTGCCGTCTTGGTTTTCACGGCCTCGTCTGCCCCGTCACCTGTTACCGTTTTTTCGCCCCGCACAGCTATACGACCGAGGACATCGTCGAGTTGCATCTGCCGGGCAATCCGCTGCTGGCGCGATTGCTGATCGAGGAACTGGTGTCGTGCGGCGCGCGTCCGGCCGAGCCGGGGGAGTTCACCGCCCGCGCTTATTTCAACGGCCGGCTCGATCTCACCGAAGCCGAAGGCGTCGCCGCTGCGGTCTCGGCACAGAACGAGCAGGGACTGCGCGCCGCGCGTCAGCTCATGTCCGGCGAGTTGTCCCGCCGGCTGCGCCCCGTCATGGATCAATTGGCCGAAACGCTCGGATTGATCGAGGTCGGCATTGATTTTTCAGAGGAGGAGGTGTCGTTTCTTTCGACGGAGGAGATTCAATCGCGCATCGCGGCGGTCCAGTGTCTGCTCGATGATCTGGTCGCCGAATCCTCCCGCTTCGAGCAACTGTCGCACGAGCCGGTCGCCGTGCTGGTCGGCCGGCCGAACGCGGGCAAGAGCACGCTCCTGAACGCGCTCGCGGGGCGGGACCGCGCCGTGGTTTCCCCCGTCGCGGGCACGACGCGCGACGTTCTTTCGGCCGAGATCGTCCTTCGCCGAGGCATGATTCGCCTGTTCGACATCGCCGGACTTGACGATGTGGGCGTTTCGGCGGAGGAGGGAGCGGACCCGCAATCACGGATTGAAGACCGCATGCGCGCCCAGGCGCTGAGCGCCGTGGAGTCGGCCGATCTCATCCTCCTGGTGCGGGACCGCACCGATCCGCGTCCGGCGATCGCCGTCGGCCGTCCCATCGATCTGCACGTTCTGACGAAATCCGATCTCTCCAGCGCCCCTGGCGTCGAGCAGACCGACGCCGTTTCCGTCAGCGCGGCGACCGGGCATCGTCTCAAGGCGCTGCGGGATCGTCTCGACGAGCTTGCGTTCGGACCGGACTCGGAACGCTCGACGCTCGCATTGAACGCCCGGCATCGTCAATCCCTCGCCGACGCCCGCACCGCTCTCATCCGTGCGACGGAACTCATCGACACCGCCGGCGCCGAGATCATCGCCCTCGAGCTGCGCGCCGCCCTCGACGCGCTGGGCGCCATTCTCGGTGACGTTTCCCCCGACGATCTTCTCGGCCGAATCTTCGCAACATTCTGCATCGGCAAGTGACCCGCATATAAGTCACGCATTGCGCGCCGGTGGCCTCCGGCGCGCACCATGGGGGGGATATGGGGAAGGCGTTTTCCCATCACCGCCGCACGAGCGACGGGACGGATGGAAAGGGCGGGAACGAACCCACAGGGGAGACACCGATGGCGAATGTGCAAAACGAACCCAAATTCACGCCCCGCGCTTCCGCGCGGAACGAACCCATTGGCCGGATCGGTCGATTGTGCAAAACGAACCCACCGATCGGTGGGGAGGGCGAATTGTGCAAAACGAACCCATTGCCATCCCAGGACCGGCGAGGACGCAAAACGAACCCATTGATTCCCAGCAGACCAGGCGCGCCAAACGAACCCCAATTCGGGTGGCTGTCGCGGGGGCGGGGACGCCTCCCGTCGGCCGCGTCCACCCGCTCATCCCCGGAAAGGATCGAACGATTCCCGGGACGCATGCACGGATCCCACGCAAGGGCGGATCAGCCCATGTGCTTGATCATCTCGCTGGCGAATTCGCTGCACTTGACCTTTTGAGCGCCCGTCATCTGCCGCTCGAAATCGTAGGTGACGGTTTTGGCGTCGATGGCGGATTCCAGTCCTTTGACGATCAGGTCGGCCGCTTCCTGCCAGCCCATGTATTCGAGCATCATCACGCCGGAGAGGATGACGCTGCCGGGGTTGACGACATCCTGGCCGGCGTATTTGGGCGCGGTGCCGTGGGTGGCTTCAAAGACGGCGTGGCCGGTGATGTAGTTGATGTTGCCGCCGGGGGCGATGCCGATCCCACCGACCTGCGCCGCCAGCGCGTCGGAGAGATAATCGCCGTTGAGGTTGAGCGTCGCGATGACGTCGAAATCCTCCGGGCGCGTGAGAACCTGCTGGAGAGTGATGTCGGCGATGGCGTCCTTGATGACGAGGCCGGCGCCGGGCTTGCCCTCGGGAATCCTGCACCACGGCCCGCCGTCGATCTCGATCGCGCCGAAGACTTCCTTCGCGAGCTGGTAGCCCCAGTCGCGGAAAGCGCCTTCGGTGAATTTCATGATGTTCCCTTTATGCACCAGCGTGACGCTCTTGCGCTTGTGCTTGATCGCGTACTCGATCGCCGCGTAGATCAAACGCTGCGAGCCTTGCTTCGACACCGGCTTGATGCCGATGCCGACCTGGATGGTTTCATCCAGACCATAGCCGAGTTGTTCGCGCCAGCCCTCGATTTTATCGAGACCGCCGAATCGCACCTTGTTGAACGACTTGGGATCGCTCTGTTCGATGAAATCGAGCAGCTTTTGGGATTCGGGCGTGCCGGCGAGGTATTCGATGCCCGCATAGATGTCCTCCGTGTTTTCGCGGAAGATCACCATGTCCACTTTCTCGGGATGCTTCACCGGAGAGGGCACGCCGGTGAAATACCGCACGGGACGCAGGCAGACATAGAGATCGAGCATCTGCCGCAGCGCGACGTTGAGCGATCGAATTCCGCCGCCGACCGGGGTGGTGAGCGGACCCTTGATGCCGACGAGATAAGCCCGGAACGCCTCCACCGTGTCGTCCGGCAGCCAGGTGTTGAGCTTGTCGAACGACTTCTGCCCGGCGAGCACTTCCATCCAGGCGATCTTCCTTTTGCCCTGGTAAGCCTTCTCGACGGCCGCGTCGAAGACGCGCTGGCTGGCGCGCCAGATGTCCGGGCCGGTCCCGTCGCCCTCGATG
>CAYUNS010000098.1:6605-14356 GCA_964446155.1 uncultured Tepidisphaeraceae bacterium
CGGCGAGCTGTCCGCCCTGGCTGCGGAGGTCTTTGATCTTCTCCGCATAGGTGGGCAGGTTCTTCGCTGTGGCGAAATTGCGTTGCTTCTTCGGCACGGTCAGCTTGCCGTCATTGATGTGGATGGCCTGCCCGTTCGCGGGGGGAGTCACGTCTTTGAATGTCGCCATGGAGTTCCTCGTAGTCGTCTGAATGTGGAATCACAAAGTTTCGCCGCACCATGCCGGAAACCGGACAGGCCCGGTCGCGGCGACACCGGCCTTTTCCGAATCGCGAACCCTAGCGGTGACGCGCCGCGCTGTCAATTTCACCCCCGGATCGGAAACCCCGATCCAGCCCGATCCGGGCCGATCCCATGCCGGCGGCTCGTCTTCAAGTCGGGATCATCGCAGCGTGTTGGTGTGATCCAGCGCCCCGAATCGCCGATTTCTCGCCGCGAAGGCGCGGATGGCGTTGTGCAGTTCAGCCGCGTTGAAATCCGGCCAGAGCACATCGCTTACATACAACTCCGCATAGCTGATCTGCCAGAGGAGGTAGTTGCTGATGCGCATCTCCCCGGCCGTGCGGATCAGCAGATCCGGGTCGGGCATGCCGGCGGTGTAGAGATGCTCGGCGAGGGTGGATTCGTCGATTGCGTCTTCGGACAACTCTCCGGATTTCACCTTCGCGGCGATGGCGCGCACCGCGTCGACGATCTCGGCACGGCTGCCGTAATTGAGCGCCAGCACCAGGTTCAACCCGGTGTTGCGGCGGGTTTCCTCGAGGGTGATGCTCATCTCCTCGAGGACCGGCCGAGGCAGATCGGATCGCCGGCCGATCTGATGAAAACGGATGTTGTTCTCCATCATGGTCGCCCGCTCCTGACGGAGATATTCGATATACATCCGCATGAGGAACGACACTTCCTCCGGCGGGCGCTTCCAGTTTTCCATGCTGAACGAATAGAGCGTGAGGAAGTCAGGCCCGCCGTGTCGCTTGCGCAGGTCGGCGCAGGTGGTGACGATGTCGCGAACGGTGCTGGCGCCTTGCTGATGCCCCCGCATCCGCTCCATCCCCCGCCGCACCGCCCATCGGCCGTTGCCGTCCATAATGATCGCAATATGCCGCGGAATCCGCTCGGAAGAAATATCAGATAAGTCGCTCATCAAGGCTCATAGAAGTATCCGAAACGCCGCATGGATTCCATAGGAGACCCGGAGATGAATTTCACCGTCGGCAGGGCATGGAATGAATACGGAACGACAATGGAGTCGCTTGAGCACAACTTGATGTCCATCAAACACCGACGCCGGGAATGGGGCGAGCCTCATTCCCGGCGTCGGCGGATGTTGCCCGGTCGTTGGCTATTGCGCCGTGGCGGGCCGGGCCGCGGGGGGTGGGCCTTCGGAGACGTAGCTCGATCCGATGATGTCGTCCTCGAGGTGGTAGCCCTTTTCGCCATGGACCGCCAGGTCCAGACCGGTGAATTCATCTTCCTCGCTGACGCGCAGGCCGATGGTCTTGTGGATGATCTTGGCGATGATGAACGTCATCACGAAGCCGAACACCGCCGCGATCACCAGGCCGATCGCCTGCTTGCCGAGTTGCTCCATGCCGCCCTGCACCGGACGGATGGCGAAGATGCCGACGAGCAGCGCGCCCAATGCGCCGCCGACGCCGTGGACGCCGAAGGCGTCGAGCGAATCGTCGTAGTTGAAGATCGTCTTGAGACGGCAGCCGCCGTAGCAGACCAGCCCGCCGATCAACCCGATGAGCAGCGCGCCGGCCGGCGTGACATGCCCGGCGCAGGGGGTGATGACCACCAGTCCGGCGACCATTCCGCTGGCGAAACCGAGAATCGTCGGTTTGCCCATGTGAATCCATTCCGCAACCATCCAGCAGGTGGCGGCGGCAGCGGCGGCGGCCTGCGTGGCGGTGAAGGCCATCGCGCTGATCCCCATGAAGCTCGGCAACTCCGCTCCACCGATGGCGATCGTCGAGCCGGCGTTGAAGCCGAACCATCCGAACCACAGCAGCCCCGCGCCGATCAGCGTCAGACCGAGCGAATGCGGCGGCATGGGAATCCTGCCATATCCGCGCCGCGGGCCGATGACGATGCACATCGCCAGGGCGCTCACGCCCGCGAGGACATGCACGACCGTCCCGCCGGCGAAGTCAAGCACGCCGTAGGTCCACAACGCCCCCTGCACGTTCCACACGTTATAGGCGATCGGGCAATAGACGATCGTCGACCAGATCACCATGAAGAGAATGAACGGACCGAACTTCACCCGCTCGGCCACCGCGCCGACGATCAGCGCCGGCGTGATGATGGCGAATTTCCCCTGGAACATGACGAACGCCAGCTCGGGCACGCCGTTGGGCACCGCGCCCGTCGCATCGCCCGATTCCAGCAGGCGATACATCTGTCCGGGATCGTTGAACGATTGCAGCAGGATCAACGCCGGATCGAAGTTGAGAATGTTCCATCCCGCGATGGAGATCATGTGGTCGGTGGTCGCGGGAAAGGTCAGGGCGTACCCGATGATGATCCAGTGCATGCCGATCACGCCGATGGCGACCATGCAGCAGAGGAACATGTTGAGCACGTTTTTGGCGCGAACCATTCCGCCGTAAAACAGCGCCAATCCGGGAACCATCAGCAGCACGAAGGCGCAGCTCACCAGCATCCACGCGGTCAGGCCGTTGTCGATCTGGAGCGGCGGCGTCGCCACGGCGTCGGCGGTGGTCACCTCCTGCGCGGCCGTGACGGATGGCAGCAGGCCGATCGCCAGGAACAGAATGATGAAAAGGGTCCAGACAGGCCATGTCGGCTTGCGGTCGGAAAGCATCGCGGTCTCCAGGATGAATGGATGAAGAACATCAGCGCTGTGCGCCCGGTCGATCATCGACTGACGCGCATGGGAGGAAAATGCCCCATCTTCCGCGAACCGATGCCCTCGGTCTCCTCATCGAACCTCGTCGTTCGATTCCCCAGCGCCGCCCCGTCTATCGCAACGGCGATGCCAATTCCATCAGGGCGATTTTCCCCTGAAATCGTGGTTCCACGGCGCACCAGGCGCGCAGAAACAGGGCATTGGATCATTCCAGCGAAAGAGACTGATTACTTTTTACGCGGCGGCATCAGTCGATGCCGCCGCCGTCCCGGAAAAATTGAATTGGCTGGAAGGTGATTCCTGTGCTATATTTCAGGGAATTAAGCGATTCATTTGGTTGGAGAGGCGTTCACTTCAGTCGTCGCTGCGACTCTGGAGGATTTCCAAGGAGGATCGAATGCGTGCGTTTCAACGCGGAGCTTTGAGCGTGCTGGGGGCCGGGGCGATGACCTTTGCCCTGGCCGGATCCGCCAATGCGGCAATCCTTGCGTCGTGGGATGACTGGGGAGTCATCGCCAACAGCACATATGTCGCGAACAACACCCTCGCCGGCTTTTCCGCCTCGGTCCGACAGGGCGCCAATATCACGACTCGCGTCCATAATGACTTCGGTTCGACCGATGGCACATTCGGCACGGTCGCAGGCGCTTCCACGACCGGCAACCCCGCTCTCCTGGTCCGAAACCAGACCAACGAACATATCTTGACCCTGACCCTGACCAACAACACCGGCCAGGCTTATTTCATTGATTCGGTTCATTTCGATTTCGCCCCGCGCCGGGACAATGACAGCAATACAGGCTTCAACGGCTTCAAGCTCACCTATGAAACCGGCGGGCTTGGATCGACGCCGGTGGAGATCGATTCACAGTCCGATCTCGCCTATCTCATTACCGGGAGCGCCAATGCGAAATCCGACTACTCGGATTTCGACTATATCCTGTCGAATGCCTTGAACGACACCCTGCTGGACGATGGCGAGTCGGCCACGTTTCAACTGGTCTTCAGTGGAGGCACAAACAGCGTCAATACGTCGAGCGTGATTGACAACATCGCCTTCGTCGGCAGCGCCATTCCCGAGCCGGCGTCCATGGCCTTGCTGGGCATGGGAGGATGGATG
Source organism: uncultured Tepidisphaeraceae bacterium (assembly GCA_964446155.1). Lineage (GTDB taxonomy): Bacteria > Planctomycetota > Phycisphaerae > Tepidisphaerales > Tepidisphaeraceae > CAYUNS01. Next base: position 10,601 of record CAYUNS010000098.1, read on the forward strand.
AGCCTGCTGCGGCGGCGGTGACGCCCGTGTCGGTTGGCTCCTTGCATTCGCGCCGGCGGCGCATCTACGGGGCTTCGGCGAGGAGGGCGTCGAGATTGAGCGGTCGAGTGTACATGGCGACCTGGCCGGTGGAATCGCGCGGCCAGTCCGATGGGGGACGATCGCGATACAGTTCCACCCCGTTTTGATCGGGATCACGAAGATAAAGCGCTTCGCTGACGCCGTGGTCGGCCGCGCCGTCGAGGGGAATGCCCGCATGGAGAAGGCGACGCAGGGCGTCGGCGAGTTCCGTGCGGGAGGGGTAGAGGATCGCGACGTGATACAACCCGGTCGATCCCGCCGGCGGCGGCGAGCCGCCGAGGCTCTGCCAGGTGTTCAGCCCGATGTGATGATGATATCCCCCCGCCGACAGAAATGCGGCCTGGTCACCCCATCGCTGCGTCACCTCAAATCCAAGCACGCCATGATAGAACGCGATGGCGCGTTCCAGATCGGCGATCTTCAGGTGAACGTGTCCAATGCCTGCGCCGGCGTGGATGGAGCGGTTCGAGTCGATGCTCATGATGGACAAGTGTAGCCCTGGGAAACGGGGCAGGTCGAATCCATCCGCAATCCCAAATGGAAGTGGTCTTCCAGGGAAACGCCCAATGGAATGCCGGATCACTCCCGCTTTTCCGGGGCGAGCGGGCCGCCGGGGTTGGGCCTGGGGCCGTCCACATCCGAGGCGAGATCGGCGCGCTGCCAGATGCGGATGTAGTCGATGACGAAATCGTCGGGAAGTCGATTGTCGTCGAGGGGATCGTTGTCCCATCCGCCGCTGACGGCGGTGAAAATGGGATAGGACGGCACATCCGAAATCCGCGGCGATTCCCATCGCGCCACTTCCTGTCCGTTGCAGTAGATGACGGCGAGGCCCGGCAGCCAGAGCAGACCCGAGGTGATGAACCCGTCCGCGTCCGGCGCCACATAAATCGCGGAGCCTGTGGCTTTGTGGTCCTTGTTGTAGCCGTCCCAATGGAAGGCGACGGTGTGGCGGTTCGGTCCCCAGCGGGAAAGATATTCCATGATGTCGAATTCCATGCCGCCGTTGGCGGTGTCCGCGCGGCGCCATTGCGGCCCGACCTCGATCCCGCGGTCGGGCATCAGCCAGAAGGCGGGCCACAAACCAGGCGAGGTGGGAAGCTTCATGCGCGCCTCGAAGTAGCCGTAACGCTGGACCCACTTGCCGTAGCTGTCGAGGAAGCCGGTGGCATAATCGGTCACCTTGCCTTCGGGGTTGTCGTTGTGATGCCCGGTTTTCCTTTCAAAGCGCAGCCGCGCGACGCCGTCCTCGACGAGGACGTTGTCTCGGCTGAAGTGGCTGCGCTTGTCCCAGAAATTGGAGGTGTAAATGTTCCACCGGGTGAGATCGACGGTGTCGCCGTCGAAGTTGTCCTCAAATGAAAGCGCCCAGTCGCCCTCGACCGGCGGGCGCTGTCCCAACCACTCGGGCAGCGGTTGAGCCGGCGGCATGCTCGCGAGGATCGACTCGACCTGGATTGTGCGGGGGATGTCGGAAACATCGGTCGCGATCACAATGCCCGAGACGACGTTGCTGGCCAACTGGTTGCCGTCGGTTCCCTTGAGAGGTTTGACGTCGAGCGTCTGGGGGCCTTGCCAGACCTTGGCGCTTCGGAAAGGGATGGTGATCGTGCCGGTCTGCCCGGCGGGGAGTTCACGGGTGATCCAGTCGGTCGGGCCGTTGTTGCTCTCGAGTTGCGCGCGCAAGGCGACGGGGGCATCGCCCATGTTTTCGATCGTCACTTCGACTTGCAGGTGATCGCGCAGGTTCCAGCGGCCGATCGCCGGCCGTATCGCGACGCGGGGATTCGCGCCGCCGGCGGTGAAATCGAATCGAATCCCGCCGTTCACCGCCTCCGACCTGGCGGCCGAGACGCCGATCTTCATTTCCTTCGCGACATCCGTCGCATCACCGAGGATGATGCCGTCTTTCGGAACAATCCGCACATGCTCGGGATTGATCGGTGGGGTTTCGCCGCGCTCCCCGCCGGCGGTCAGCGATTCGATGCGGAAGCTCGCGCCCGATTCCGATTTCCCGGTAAAGACCAGGATTCCACTGACGGTTGTCGGATCCAGCTTGAACGACGGTTTGAATCCATAGGCGTATCCGAAGATCACCTTGATCGTATCGGTTTGGCCGGGGTTGATGACCTTGGCTTCGGTGTTCCACGGCTGCTTCTGATGATCGCCGGGGTTGTCCACTCGCACGTTCACGTGGATGCGTCGATCGCCGGTGTTGGTGATGCGCGCCTGGACGTGGCCGACGGACGCCAGATCCCACGCCTGCCCGTCCGCCGGGCGGATCGCCACGCCGGGGAACCCCGCCTTGCCCTCGGCCTTGACGGCGACATCGATCCCTTTCTCGCTGATGGAGAAATGCGTGTCGCCCAGGTTTTCATTGGCCTTGACCTGCCCGGCCGCGCCTGGAGCGGAAGGATCGAACAGCCGCCGGGAAGCCGATTCATCCGCATGAACGAATTGGCCGGACAAAAGGATGAGCAGGGCGATCGTGACGAGGATGCGGAAAGTCATGTTCATGGTGTCGTTCTCGCTTGGCGGCGCCGGCGCATGAGCAATCGGCGGCGATTCAGGGTGAGGGTCATTTCGCGATGTATCGCACTTGCCCGGTTTGGATGGCGGCGTCGAGTCCGTCGTTCTGGTGTGTGAGCATCGCATGGTTGTCAGCTTTTGTGACGGAAAAGGTTTCGACATGGCCATCGGCGAAGCCGACGTTGCCGCGTCGGCCGTGGCGATAGGAAATCGCCTCGTATGCCGGCTGAGAACTGTATAGTCCGCTCAGCGCGACGCCCGAGCCATTGTAATACTGCACCCAGCGATTGTTGTTGGTGGTGTCCGCCGTCATGCCGGCGCCGACATCGGCCAGAATGAGCATTTGCGAGGGTTGTCGAATGGTTCCAAACTTGGCGCTGGGTCCGGATGAGGCGGACTTCCACAGCCTGGCATGGGGATGGCAGTTGTAGCCGATGCCGAAGTTGCCGCCGTAAAACCGCGGCTGGCTCGTCAGCTTGCCAAACTCGGTCGCCGGACAGAAGAAGACGCGCACCGTCGTGTAATGAGGCAGATGGGTTTCCGTGGCCATGTACTGCCCGACAAACGGCTGCGTGAACCACCGGAACGGCGCGTTGACCATGGGATTGTTGGGATTGGGCAGTTCCGCCTCGCCGGGGGGGAACAAGCCGTCGTGTTCGCCGGCGTACATCAGGATGCCCGTGAGGATCTGCCGCTGGTTGGACATGCAGGCGACCGACGTCGCCGCGACGCGGGCCTTCTGCAAGGCGGGCAGCAGGATGGAGATCAGAACGGCGATAATGCCGATCACCACGAGAAGCTCGACCAGGGTGAACCCGCTGCTTCGCCTCACTGTCATCACCTCCATGCAGGCCCGCTCGCGCGGGCGTGTTCTTTTCGTGCCATTCGATCTTTGGCGCGTCTCCGCGTCATCTCCGGCGAGACCGGCGTTGCAGGAGACACAGCCCCATCGCCGCCGCGCCCAGCGTGGCCGGCTCGGGAACGCTCGTCACCTGCGCGAACCCATTGGCGTCATTGCTGATGCGAATGGCGTCGATCCGCGAGCCGCTGTCTTCAAAAGCGATTCCGATGGCGTCGAACGTGTCACCATAAAAATTCCCCAGCTTGCTGAAACTCGGTATGGCGGGCAGGCCCGCTTCGGTCGAG
>CAYUNS010000098.1:14366-15364 GCA_964446155.1 uncultured Tepidisphaeraceae bacterium
GGTCGAGGGAAGATCGGGAATGGTCGTCGTGTTTTCATCGGCGTCGAAGATCCAGAAGTCCACCTGGTCGGAGGTGTCCACCGCGTTCATCTGGATACGCACCAGAAAAAGATAGGTGCTGTTGGCCGCATAGACATTATCCGCCCCGACGCCGAATTCGTTGTCGTCGGTGACCACCGAGGCCGAACCGTCTTTGCTGCGCATGACGGCATCGGTGTTGCGGATCGCCACGAAGTTGCTCCCCGGTCCGGTGGTCGTGTCCAGGATGAGAAGCGCGTCGGCCGTGGAACTGGTGTAATGCGCCAGCGCGCTGATCCAGATCGTTCCCGTCAGGCCGGTCGAGAAAGCCCGCCCGGCATAATGCGCGGCGGTGGCGCCCGGCCCGCGTGTTGCGAGTCCGTCGTCGCCGCCTGTCCCGTTGCCTGAATTGTTGTAGTTGGGAGAGTCGAAACTCAGCGAAGCGCCGGCTTCGTAGAGAGGGGCGAACGTGTTGGGCGGATCCGCGGGAACCGTGCCGGTCCAGGCGCCCTGCCAGCCATCGCCTGCGGCGCCCAGCCCCGTCAGGTTGTTGTTCGCGCCATAACCATTGAAATACTCGACGATCGTTGCTCCAAAGGAACGATCGCCATATCCCAGAAGCCCCGCGAGCGCGAGTGTGGCCAACGCGCCATGACGATGTGCAGTCATAATCAAACCTCCGCTTCAAGAATGAAGTGCATTTGGTCCGTTCCGGCGTGCCACGCCACCGCGGCGTGCCGGTAAGGATCAAATTCCGATTCTCCAATAGTATTTACGATGGATGAATCGTTTGGTTGATGGTTTTGATATTTCATTTTATAATTTGCGCAAATATATCCAGGAAAGGCCGATTTTGAAGCGGATTCGTGACAAGGCATTGCGGGAGCCGCCGCAGGAACCTCCCCGGCGGGTGTTGGTGGCGATCAGCGCCGAACACGCGGTGGGGCGCCGCATCCTCGAGGGGATTGCCGACTATGCGG
>CAYUNS010000099.1:0-2178 GCA_964446155.1 uncultured Tepidisphaeraceae bacterium
CGAGGTCGTCGCTCAAGGTTCCCTTCCACATCCGCACGCCGTCGATGTGAGCCGAGCGGGCCAGCATGTGCGTGCCGACCGGTCCGGCGACGAACTGGAAGAAAATGACCAGCACCGCCTTGGTGGAGGCGGCGATGGCGGACGATCCTTCGATTCCCCCGGTGGTTGCCGACGTTCCGATCGCGATGAAATGAAACACGGAAGCGAGCAGCATTCCCGTGATCCCCAGGGTGATGCACTTGCTGGCCGCGATCATCCGAAGATAAATGTCCGGCAGGCGCAGCACGCCGATCGCGCCGACGAACAGGAAGAACAGCCCGACGATCAACGCCACGGTCGTCAACACGTTCAGTATGGCCAGGTGGTTCACAACGACTCCTTGGTTTGCGAGTCCCGGATCATCCGACGGCGGTGAGGGCGGATGATGTACTGCGCCACCGCCACCGTCCCGGCGAATCCCACCAGCGAGAGCACCAGCGCGCCGTCGAACAACACCAGTGAATCGATCCGCAGGGTGAGAAGAATCACGAAACCGATCACATGGATGCCGATGGTGTCGAGCGCGATCGCCCGATCCGCGAGATGCGGCCCGCGCACGAGCCGGATCAGGCAGACCGCGATGCCCAGCGCCACCAGGAGAATTCCCGCCTCGACCGTGCGGTCCACCATCGCGCCATGCCACGAGGCGGTTGCTGCAATCATCATCATCAGAACACCTCCGACACCAGTCGTTGTTTGAGTGCGGTCAACTGCCGGATCGTCTCCTCGTAATCCTGGGCGTACATGCAGTGAACATAGAACGTCCTGCGATTTGGGGAAATATCCACCACCAGGGTTCCGGGCGTGAGATTGATCGAGTTGACCAGGATGGTCCGCTGCACCGGCGTCAGCCCGGTGACGTCGAACCGCACGATCCGGGGGGTCACCCCGAGCTTTGGGGTGATGATCTCGTAGGCGATCTGGAGGTTCGCCACGAAGAGCACGCGGATGAAATAGAGGGTGAAATGAACCAGGTCCCGTGCTTTTCGGCCGTATCCTTCGATCGCCGTCACGCGGCTGTAGATGCCGAGCAGAAAGTATCCCAGCCCGAAGCCCATTGCCAGCGTGTAGAAATTGAACGAGCCCCAGGTGAAGCACCAGAGCACCGCGAGCATGATGTTGAGCAGAAACAGCGTCATGGCGGTGTTTCCTCCTCGATTGGCGCGAAGGTGAGGCGGAGCGGATGGATCGACTCCGCGCCGATGACGGCGTCGATGTACCGGGCGGGTTCGAGGACCGATCTCGCCGCCAATCGCGAGGCATTGAGGAATGGCTCGGCCGCGAGTCCCATCGCCACCGCCGCCAGCACCAGCAGGGTTGTTCCCGTCATGGCCAGTTTCACCGGTCGAGCGGTCTGCTCGCGCGGGGTTTGCTCCGCATCAGCCGGTCGGGACCAGAAGGCATGGCTCCAGATTTTCACCATGCTCAGGAGGGTCATCACGCTGGTCGCCAGGGCGATCGCCGCCAGGGTGTGATGTTGCCCGCGCACCGCTTCGCGGATGAGGATGAACTTGGCGAAGAAGCCACCGAGCGGGGGCAGGCCCGCGAGGCTGAGCGCCGCGACGAAAAACAGCGCCGCCAGCCACGGCGCCTGCTTGGCCAGTCCGCCCATCCGGCTCAGGTCGTCCGTTCCCTGATGATTGCACATCAATCCGCCACAGAGGAACAGACCGCTTTTGACGACCATGTTGTGGAGGATGAAGAAGATGCCGCCGGCGACGGCCAACTCGCGGTTTTCCGTCGTCAACCCGATGCCGATCCCAAGCCCCACCGCCAGCACCATATAACCAACCTGGCTGATGATGTGAACCGAAAGAATCCGCCGCACTGAATTCATCGAGACCGCGCCCAGCACGCCGAGGAACATCGTCACGCCCGCGCTCACCAGGATGAGCGGTCGGACGACTTCCGCGACCGCGCTGTCGGATGGACCGAAGACCATGACGAACATGCGGATCAGCACATACGCCCCGACCTTCGTCAGCAGTCCGCCGAGCAGCGCTCCCAGTCCGGCGTGAACGGTGTGATAAGTGTCGGGAAGCCAGAACCACACCGGGAAGATCGCGGCCTTGATGCCGAACACCAGCAGCAGCAGGCTGATCGCCGGTGTCGCGCCCGCGGGAAGATCCCCGCCGTGGC
>CAYUNS010000099.1:2188-12887 GCA_964446155.1 uncultured Tepidisphaeraceae bacterium
CAGGTCCGCGAGATTCAGCGTGCCCACATGCCCGTAGATCAATCCGCAGCAGGTGACGAAGATCGTCGAGCCGAACAGGTTGATGAGGACGTATTTGTACGCCTGCCGCATCTGCTCCCGACTGGTCCCCAGCACCAGCAGCACATACGACGCCATCAGCATGATCTCGAAGGCGACGAACAGGTTGAACAGATCGCCGGTGATCAGGCTCCATTGCACCCCCAGCGCCAACAGGTGGAACAGGGGATGAAACAGCCCACCGGCGGTCTCCCGGACCTGCTCGCTGCAATAGAGATAGGTTGCGAACACGACGAGCGCCGCCGTCGCCAGCATGATCCCCGAGAGTGGATCGACGACCACCGAAATGCCGAACGGCGCCGGCCAGTCTCCCGCCTGGAGAACCATGATTCGTCCGTCGCCTCCGAGCGAAGCGGCGGCGATGGTCAGTGCGATTCCCAGGTTGATCGCCAGGCCGATGATGCCGATCGCCCGTCTCAGCCGCGGGCGCGGCGCAAGCAGCGACAGAATCCCCGTCGCCATCGGGATCACGATTGGAAGAATGATGAGGTTGGCGCTCATGACCCGTCGGCGCTCCCTTCCGCGACCGGCCGCGAAACCGCGGGTTCGACCGCAGGCTCATCACCGGACAACTGCTTCGTATCGAGCGTCTCGACGCGCCGCCACGTCACCACCAGCAGCGTCAGTAAAAAGCCCTGGACCGCGAACCCGATCACGATCGCGGTCAGAATCAGCGCCTGGGGAAGTGGATCGACCAGTTGATCGATCGCATGGCCTTCCCCGAGCACGGGGGGAAACAATCCTCCCGCGCCGCGTCCGGCCTCGATGATCGTGAGATTGGCGGCATGGCTCAGCAGGAAAAAGCCCATGCAGACTTCCTTCAACTCCCGACCGAGCATCAGGTAGACCGACACGGCGAACAGAATGCCGATCACGACCGCGATAAACAAGGTCATCGTGCCTCCGATTCTTCGCTCAGCGCGTTGATCATCGCCAGCACGACTCCCAGCACGACCATGAACACGCCGAGATCGAACACGAGCACGGTCGTCCATTCCACGCGCTCATCGCTTCCCGGCAGCGGGAGATAGCCGAATCGGCTCGTCAGGAACCATCGTCCGAACAGGACAGGTCCCAGTCCCGCGAGAAGCGCCAGCAGCAGTCCCGTCGCCACCAGCGTCCGCTGCCGCAGCCGGATCATGTTGCGAAGGCTCGCCCGGCCGTGTGCCATGCGATGGGCGATCAGGGCGATCGCCATGACCAGCCCGGCGACAAAACCACCGCCCGGTTGTTGATGTCCCTTGAGAAAGATGAAGACCGCGAACAAAAGGCTCAGGGGCACGAGCAGCTTCGTCACCACCCGCAGCGGCTCGCTGCTCAGGCTGAATCCGCGCGACCAGACCACGCGCTCGCCGGCGGGGGCGTCGGTGGAACCGTGGGACGGGACGGTATCGGGGATATCCGGCAACTCTTGTGGCGGCGACGGGTCTCCATCACGGGAGCGGCGATGCAACAGCGTCCAGACGCCCAGCGCCGCGATGGCGAGCACGGTGATTTCCCCGAAGGTGTCCAGCCCGCGGAAATCGACGAGGATGACATTGACGACGTTGTTGCCTCCGCCGCCCGGATGTCGCCCGATCACATCCTTCGCGACATAGCTGTTCCGCAGGAAGAACTCGCCGAGGTTCGCGAACGCATTCCCTTCCGCGGTTGCATAAGGCATGGGCGGCCGCCGCTCCAGCGAACTGGAGAGCGTCAGCCAGAACATCGCCGCGCCCACCGCGAGCGCAATGGCGATTCGCGGCACGATGACGAATCGCTCCCTCGCCGCGGCGAGGGTCGGGGGCAGCAGGCCCAGCGCCAGCAGAAACAGGATCAGGGCAACGATCTCGATGGCGATTTGCGTCAGCGCCACGTCGGGGGCGTTGTAAAAATAGAAGATGCTCGCGACCGTGAAACCCACCGTTCCCAGGATCATCACGCGCCCCGCGCGGTGCTGGGTGAAGGGCATGAACAACCCTCCCATGCAAGCCAGCCCGCCAATCGCGTAAATCAGCAGTTGATCGGCCAGGTCCCAGCCTTCGCGGGTGTCGCTCGACAGGTCGGGCATGACGCCCCCGATCATGACGGCCCATCCAACCAGCAACGCCAGCGCGCCGCTGATCAGCGCGAGATACGTCCGTGGATTGCCCGACTGCACCAGCCCGAACACGCGCCCGCCGCCCTTGGTGACCAGCGCATAAAACAGGGGGAACAGCCGGTCGTGCCGGTCGTGGATGATGCCCCGCCAGATCGGGGCGTATCCAAGCCGGACAGGCGCGAACGCCATCGCCACCCCAAGCCCCATCCCCAGTCCGCTCAGCGCCAGCGGCACGCCCGGATGCGTGATCGCATACAATAAGCCGGGCAGCGAGTCGTATCCCGCCCGCGTGCGCTCGAGCCGGTTGAACAACGGATCGAACAGATCCGGCGCGATGCCGCCGAGATATTGCAGCGCGATCAGGATCGCCGCGGGCATCCACAGCATCCGCGCCCAGAAGCCGGTCTGAATCGCGTGGTAGTCCTCATACGCGATGCGTTCCTCTTCGGCGTCGGGATCGTGCGGTGGCTGGGCGGCGGCGGCGGCTTCCGGACCGAGCAGGGTCAGTCCGAAGCGGATGAAGATCGCGACATTCAGCGCCGCCTGGCAGACCGTCGCCGCCATCACGATGATCAGCATCGGATGGCTCGACGCCTTGTATGCCTCGTATGCGCCGTAAAGGAAGAACTCCTTCGACATGAATCCCAGCGTCAGCGGTCCCGCCGCCATCGCATATGCCGCCAGCAGCAGCAGGATCGCCAGCCGCCGCTCGCTTCGTCCCTGGTGAAACAAGCCGTACAGGTCGCGCAGGTCACGGCTGTACGCGACATGGGCGATGGCCCCGGCGAGAATGAACAGCGGCGCCTTGTAGAGCGCGTGGTTCAGAATCTGCGTGACGTCGCAGATCAGCGCGGGCTTGCCGTCGTACTGGAACCCCGACAGCCCGTACATGCAGACGAGCAGGCCGAGCTGGCTGACGGTCGTGTAGGCGAAGATGAGTTTGAGGTCGGTCTTTCGGATGGCGATGAACGCGCCCATGACCATGGTGACGGTTCCGATCGGAACCAGCAGCCAGGTCCAGACCGGCAGTCCGGCCATCGGATCGGCCAGCCGCGCGAGCAGATACACGCCGGCTTTCACCATCGTCGCCGAGTGCAGGTAGGCGCTGATCGGCGTGGGCGCCGCCATCGCCGCCGGCAGCCAGAAATGCAGGGGCCATTGCGCGCTTTTGGCGACAACGCCGAACAGGATCAGCGCGAATGCCGCCGTCATCCGCCAATTCGAAAGGTCCACTCCTTGAGTCAGCTCTGAAAAGCTCCAGACGCCTGTCGTCGTTCCCAGCACGATCAGCCCGCCGAGCAGGGCGATCCCGCCGCTGCCCGTGACGATGAACGCCTGGAGCGCGTTCTTCACCGCCGCGGGGTCGTCCCGCTCCCATCCGATCAGCAGGAACGAGCTGATCGACGTCAGCTCCCAGAACAGCAGCAGCAGCATGAAATTGTCCGCGAGGACAAGCCCAAGCATCGCCGTCATGAACAGCAGCAGGCTGGGATAGACGCGATACAGCGCGTTTTGGTCGGGACCGAAATAAGCGCGCGCGTAAAGCGTGATCGGCACGCCCACGCCCGCGACCAGCAGCGCGAAGAAAAGCCCCAGCCGGTCGGGATGAAACGACAGCGCGAGATTAAGCGACGGCATCCAGTCGACGCCCACCGGGGCGGCGTCGGTCCCATGAAGGGTGATGTGCGTCAGCAGGGCGATGAGTGAAATCACCGGCGCCAGCACCGACAGCCATACTCGCAGCGAAATGGCCCGCCGCGGCGCCGCCATTCCCAGCAGGCCGATCGCCGCTGGACAGAGAACCGCGAAACTGAGCGTATGCACGGATTGCATGGTTTATGTACCGCTCGGAAGGCACGGGGGTAACCGATCCTTTTGCGTGAACGTTCATTGTCCGCATCGGAGCGCATCGCGACCTCGCGACGCACCAGGCTCACCGGTCGGTTTTATAGCGGTTGTCCCCGCGAGTTTCCACAAGGCTTCCATCGTTAAATTCCATATGCCGTCGCGGAGGGAATCAATCGCGCGAAAGTCGGCCCGGCGACAACGCCGTTCGGTTGTTCAAATGGTCGTCAAGCGGTATCACAGCGGACGATGCCGCGCATTCTTCTGCTCATCACCGATCTGGAAATCGGCGGGACGCCCACCGTGGTGCGCGAGCTGGCGGTGCGGCTTCACCGTGATTCGGACGCCCACGTCCAAGTCGCTTGTCTCTCGCGATGGGGGCCGGTCGCCGATGAAATCCTCGCCACCGGAGTGAAGGTGACCGCGCTGGACGCGGGCGGAACGCGTGACCTCGCGGTCGTCAAACGCCTCGTTCATCTTATTCGCCGGGAGCGGTTCGACGTGGTTTTCAGCTTCCTGGTTCATGCCAACGCCGTCGCGGCGGCGGCGGGGTTGTTCTGCGACGATCCGCGATGGATTCAATCCATCCAGACGACGCAACCCGAGCCGCGCTGGCATTGGCGGGTGCAGGGCATCGTCTCGATGGCGGCGGAGAAGATCGTCGTTCCCTCCCCCTCCGTCGCGGCGGTCGCGCGTCGCCGGGCCGATGTGCCCCCTGGAAAAATCGTCATCATCCCCAATGGTGTGGACGCGAACGCATTCCAGTTCGAGCCGAATCGACCACTGCGAACCCCCGTTTCCATCGGATTCATCGGCCGGCTCGATCCCATCAAGCGCGTGCCCGATCTGCTCGACGCCATCACCGCCGTACGGCATCCCGCGCATCTCCACCTGTTCGGCGAAGGGGAGCAGCGGGGCGCGATCGAACGGATCATTGCCCGCGACGCCCTGGCTGATCGCGTGACGCTGCACGGCGCGATCGCCCGCCCGCAGGACGCCCTGCGCAGGCTCGATCTGCTCGTGCTTCCCTCCGCCGCCGAGGGATTCGGGCTGGTGCTGATCGAAGCGATGGCCGCCGGCGTTCCCGTCGTCGCGACGGACGCGCCCGGCATTCGCGACGTCGTTCAGCACGAGGTGAACGGCCTGCTCGTGCCCGTCGCGTCGCCCGATCGACTGGCGATGGCGATCGATCGGATTTGCGAGGATGCGCCGCTGCGCGAGCGCCTCGTCCTCGCCGGCCGGCAAACGGTCCGCGCGCGATACGACTGGAACGCCATTGTCGAACAATATCGATCGCTGCTGGGCGCATCGTTCCCGCCTTGCGGGCAGGCGGTTACTGCACGACCTGGATCGATTCGGCGTTGATGACGATCGTCCGATCGGATTTACTCTGTACCTTGCCGCGCACCACCACCTGCTTCAGGGGGGCGATGCCATCAACGCCATTGAGCGTCGCCTTGATCGGCTGGCCGGACGGGTTGGTCACCTGGATGGTGGCGCTGTTGGCGACAAGGGTTTCGGCCGGCTCACAGCAGGCGTCCCAGGGAGTCGGGCAGTTGTCGCCGGGAATTTTGTCGCACGTGCCGGTCGAGCGATCCAGCAAGGTGAAGATGGCTCGATCGGCGCTGAACGGAGCGGCGCCGCCGCCGATGACGCCCCGGAGAATCACCTCGTCGCCTTCTCCCGCGGAGGCCTTGGCGGCGAGGACTTCAATCGCCTCGCCTTCAATCGACGAGACGACCAGCCCCTCGGGCAAAGGCTCGGCGTTGACGGCGGCGGACGGGGCGTCCTGGCGATCGCATCCAACGATCAGTCCACCGATGCCCGCGACCAGCGCGAGCGACAAAAACGAAATCGAGAACCTCTTCATGTCTTTCTCCTTTTCTTCAAAAAAACGACTGTCTTACGACGCCTTCAGCGCTTCGGGAATCGGCAGCCGCAGGCATCGCCAGGCCGGGGGCAACGCCCCCAGCACGCCCAGCGACAGCCCCGCGAGCAGCGCCATTCCCAGTACAAATGAATCCACTTGCAACCCAAACACGCCCATGGTGAACCGGACGTTCAATCCATCCAACACGCCGACGCCCACCACCGCCGCGATCAGCGCCCCGCCCGCCGTCGCGAGCACCGACTCCTGAACGAGGCTCAGCACGATCGCGCGGCGGGGATACCCCAGCGCCTGGAGCGAGCCGATTTCCCGCACGCGGCTGGCGAAAGCGGCATACATCGTGTTCAGCCCGCCCAGCAGCCCGCCGGTGGCGATCAGCATCGCCGTCGCCCACACCATCCATTGGATCGGCGCGAAGAAGGAGGCGAGGTTGGAGTAATACTCCGTTTCCCGCATCGCGACCAGCTCGAGATCGAGGCGTTGCCGCGCGAAGGCGTCGATGTCCCCGAATTCGGCGGTGTCGAGCGTCGCGATGACGCAGGAGAGATTGTCGCGTTTGGCGGCGATCTGGAGGTCGCTCAGCGGCGTCCAGACTTCCGCGTCCATGGTCGTGCCGGGCGCTTCGAACCGGCCGACGATCGTCCAGGTGCGATCGTCGAAAAACAGCGTCCCACCGATCGCGAGGCGCTCGGAGGGCAGGCCCATGCCGATCGCGACGAGCGACCCGACGATGATTTCATCCTCGCCGGGGACGGGGGCGCGGCCGTCGATCATCCGCACCTGCGGATGCACGAGAAACGCCGCCGGCGTCATCCCGCGCACCAGCACCTGCGGCTCGCGAGGATCGTCGATCGACTCCTTCAGCACGGTCTGCATGTGAACTTCCGGCGAGATGTACGGCACGCCGAGCCGCTGCCGAATGCCCGGCACGCTGGCGAGGAGAAGCGATCCGACCGAGGGTTGGATCTCGCTTCGCTCGAAGCTTTCCTCGCTGCCGGCGCCCAGCAGGATGACGTTGTTCTCGCTGCCGGTGACGCGCAGGCTGCGCTGCATGCCGCGGACGAATCCGCCGGCCGCGATGATCAGCAGCACCACCAGCATGCTGCCGCCGACGCTGAGCGCCAATCGCATCGGTGACCGCGCCAGGTTGCGCACGCCATAGTCCCAGGGCAATAATCGTTTGAGCATCACAGGACTCGTTTCAGGGCAATGGATTCATGGGTCATGGTTTCTCATACGGCGCGGAAGCACGCGGTGATTTCCCGCCGCGACGCCTGCCACGCCGGCGCCAGTCCCGCCAGCGCGCCCAGCAGCGCGGAGACGATCAGTCCGGCGACGACCACGCTCGTGCCCGCGGTGATCTGGATGCTCAGGCCTTCGCTGGAGATGCTGAACCGCCCGAGATGCACCACGGCCATGCCCGCGAACGTGCCGAGGATCCCGCCCATCACGCCGAGCAGCAAGCCTTCGGCGACGATCAGCGCGGCGATCATCCGTCCGGTGAATCCGAGCGTCTGAAGCACCGCGTGCTCACGGATGCGGTCCTGCACCGACAGCACGATGGCGTTGGCCACCAGCGCCAGAACGGCCGCAAGGCATCCCCAACCGAGCCATTGGGTGAAGCTCACGATTCGCACGACATCCTGTGCGGCCCGGCCGACGAAGGCCTTCTCGGGGCTGGTCGCCGTGGGATCGGGATCATTGGCGAACTCGGCGTCGATCGCCCGGGCGACGGCGTCCAGCCGCGTCGGGTCGTCCACGCGCACACTGAATTGCGTCACCATGCCGAGACGCTTGTCGGTGGCCTGCTGCACGAAATCGAGATGCACATAGGCGACGTTCTGATCCTGCGGCTCATCCGAGGCGATGATGCCCGCCACATAGACCTCGATCCCACCGGCGGAGAACTGGTCGCCGACCTTGAATCCCCGCCGCTTCGCCATCACGTCGCCGACCAGCGCCGCGTCGCTGCGTCGGGACCAGTCACGGATCGATCCATCGAGGACGTTCAGCCGCGGAGCGAAGTTCGCCTCGAACGTCTCTCCGGGCACGCCGCGGAAGGTGATGACATCGAGGCTGGTTCGGCAGTTGGTGGGCACGATCTTCATCGGGACCACGCCCGCCACGCCGGGCACGCGGGCGATGCGCTGCCCGTAATGCTCGGGGATGCGGCTGGTGAACGGGCAATAGCGGTTCAGGCGATAGACGATGAGCGTCGTGTCCTCCGCGGTTTGCCGCGTGGCCGCCTTCACGCCCTCCTGCATCGCCTGCACGGCGAAGAACAGGAACATCGCCGTCGTCACCCCTCCGACGGTGAGGAGCGTGCGAGTGCGGTTGCGAATGACCTGCCTGAAGACCAGGGGAATGAAACGGGCATAGGTGTTCATGCCGCCACCTCCTCGATGTTGGGCGCGTCGACCAGGCGGCCTTTTTCCAGGTGCAGGGTTTGCTCCGCACATGCCGCCGTTCTGGGGTCGTGCGTGACCATGATGAGAGTTTTGCCAAGCTCGCGATGCAGCCGCGTGAGCAGCGCCATGACGGCTTTCGCGGCGGCGGCGTCGAGATCGCCCGTAGGCTCGTCGGCGACGATGATGCGCGGATCGGTGACGATCGCGCGGGCGATGGCGACGCGCTGCTCCTGCCCGCCGCTGAGCTGTCGCGGGAAGTGATCGAATCGATCGGCCAAACCGACCAGATCGAGTGCGAGGGAGACCTTGGCGTGGCGCTGCCGGCGCGAGAGGTTGTGCAGCAGCAGCGGAAGCTCGACATTCTCATAAGCCGTCAGCACCGGCACGAGGTTGTAGAGCTGAAAGACATAGCCGATGTATTCGCTGCGCCACGCGGCGAGCTTCGAGCGCGAAAGCCGGGCGATGTCGATGCCGTCGATGAGCAGGCTTCCCCCGCTGGGGCGGTCGATGCCGGCGATGAGGTTGAGCAGCGTGGTTTTCCCGCTGCCCGAAGGCCCCATCAGGGCGAGGAACGCGCCGGAGTCCACGTTCAGATCAAGATCGTCCAGCGGGCGAATCACGTTCTCGCCCTTGCGGTATTCACGGGTGAGATTATGGCATTCAATGAGCGTCATGGGAGGCTCCTTTCGAGGCGGGATTTGCGGTGGAGGCGTTGTCCGCGACGGCCACGCGGTCGCCGTCTTCGAGACCGGCCGGAGCATTGGTGACGACCAGGTCGCCGGGGCGAAGACCCTCGACCACGGCGACCCAGTCGTCGTGGCGGCTGCTGCCGAGCGTGACGATGCGATGCTCGATTTCGTTGCGGCTGTTGACGACCCAGGCATAGGCATGGCCGGGGCCCTGGTGGATCGCGTCCCGCGGCGCGAAGGTGAGCTGCCCTCCCTCGCCCGCGGGCGCCTGTCCGCGCGGGGCGGCGAGGAACTTCACGCGGGCGAGCATCTCGGGCTTCAGATCGGAGACGGGATCGTGAATGGCGACCTTGACCTGGAGCGTGTTCTTCTGGATGTCGGCCTCGTGGACGATGCGGGTGATTTCGCCGTCAAAGGTTTTGTCGGGCAACACGCCGACGACGATTTGCGCGCGCTGCCCGACGCTGACGCCGGCGGCGTCGGCGAGCGGAACATCGACGCGAACCTGGAGACGCTCGGGATCATAGAGGCGCAGCACCTGAGTGGCGAAGGGCATGTCGCTGCCGGCCATGAGCACATCTCCGGGAGACTTGAGCCGTTGCATGACGACGCCCGCGGTGGGCGATCGGACCTCCATGCGATCGAGGCGAAGGGCGGCGGCGTCGCGGGCGACAAGGGACTGCCGCACCGCCTGCCGCAAGGCGGCATGGTCGGCCTTGGCTTCGGCGAGAGCCTTCGTCTCCTCAATGCGGAGATTCAGATTTTCACGGGCGGCGTCCAGCTCGGCGCGTTGCTGGCGGAGACGCGCTTCGAGAATGGGCAGGCGCGCCCGCGCCGCCTTCACGATCGCCTGCTGGGACGCGAGCTTCAGGCGCGTCTGAACGACCTCGATCTCGCTGGCGGCGTTGCCGGACAGGGCGCGTTCAGTGCGGGTGAGGGCGTCCTCCAGTTCCGCGGCGCGGCCTTCCTCGACGGCGATCTCCATGGGGAGCCGCTCCAGTTCCGCTTGCGCTTCGGCGAACAGGGCTTCGGTGGAGGCGACGGCGCGGTGACGCTCGACGGGATGATCCCATTCGGACTGCGCCGCGAGAAGGCGCGCGTCGGCGGCGGCGAGATGGGCCTCGGCCTGCTCGTGCGATGCCTGCTTTGCCGCGAGATCGAGGCGGGCGTCGTCCTCGACAAGCCGGGCGACGACCTGGTTCGCCTCGACGGTTTCACCCTCGAGCACGAGGACTTCCCGCACGACACCGTCGGCGAGCGCGGTGACATAGGTGGCGTAAGGCGCGGCCTCCACCCATCCGGGCGCCTGGATGGTGGCGGTGGCGGGGGATTCGGATGAGGCGTTGCCGGCCCTGAGAACGACGGGCACGGCCTGCACCGGAATGCCCGGCCGCAGCGCGTCGCGGGCGCTGTAGGCGAGCAACCCCATGACGATCAGCAGCAACACGCCGGGGAAAAGGACGCGCGTTTTCCATGCGAACGACGGCGGTGGAATGGCGTCGCCTCGCGATGCGGGATGCGGGGCGGGACGCGACTCATCGCCGCTTCGCGACAACACCTGGAGGTCGCCGGAGGAACTGAGCGGGAGAGACATTGGATGCCTTGGTCTTTCGTAAATCGGGCGAAGGCGGCGCGTCGAGACGCGCGGGATCGGCCCGTGGATTCCGGTTCAAGACGGAAGACGGTCCGCGCTTGCTCGACCGTCTTCCGT
>CAYUNS010000099.1:12897-14126 GCA_964446155.1 uncultured Tepidisphaeraceae bacterium
CGCGGACCGTCGGCGCGAATGAAAGGATCAGCCTCGCGGAGGATGGAAGATCGCGTGGCTGACGGCGAACCCGTCGGCGGCGAAAATGGGCAGGGCGATGGCGGTCGTCGCCTGGTCGGGGGAGAGATTGAGCGTCAGCCCCGGCGTGACGCAGGGCACGGTGCAGCAGGCGGAAAGACACGGCGCGGGCGATGAGGCGTCGTGGTGGCGCGGGGAAGGATGATCCGCCGCCGCCGGTTTGCCCGCGGTCTTGCAGCAGGCGTGTTCATCGCGGGCGTCCGCGGTGTCCTGTTTGGCGCTGCACATCTTCGCGCATTGCGCAAGGGACATGGACGGCATGGCCGTGATCGCGATCACAACCAGCGCGGCGATGAGGGAGCGGAAGATGACCTGAGTCGAACGCACCATAAGTTCTTACGCGCCATCTTAGTCAATGTTGCAGCGAATTCGCAATGGCGCGAGGCCAATTGGCCGGGGCGGGCGTCTTCGCCGCCGTCAGCTTCTCCCGATGGCTTTCGCGGGAACGCCGACGACCGTCGTATCCGCGGGGACATCGCGCAGGACGACGGCGCCCGCGCCGACCACGGCGTTTTCACCGATGCGGACGCACTGGATCACCCGCGCGCCCAGTCCGACAAACGCACCCGGTTCCACATGCACCCGTCCGGCGAGGGCGGCGGCGGGGCAGATGTGAACGGCATCGCCGATCTCGCATTCGTGATCGACGACGCAGGCGGTGTTCAGGATGACGGAATCGGCGATGCGTGCGTCGGGGCAGACCACCGCGCCGGCGGCGATGACGACGTTGCGGCCGATGGTCGCGGTGGGGGAGACCGAGGCGTTGGGGTGAATCGCGGAGATCAGTTGCAATCCCGCCTCCTCGACGAGCCGCGCATAGCTCCGCCGGGCGCGATTGTCGCCGATCGCGACAATCGCGCCCTTCACCTTCTGAGCGCGAAGCCGGGGCAGCAGATTGACGGAACCCAGCACGGGAAGCCCGGACACCCGCACGCCCAAAAGGGAGGTGTCGGCGTCCAGAAAGCCGATCGCGCGGTGGGTGTTCGCGCGGCGCAGGATGTCGAATACGACCTTGCCGTGCCCGCCCGCTCCGAGAATGATCACATCCATGATGACTCCGGCTCTCCGGCGTGAAAAGCCCGGCTGGTTCAGGAAACTTCCGGCGGCGCTAAACGGCGCGCGCGGCCTGGATGGTCTCGACAAAGGCCCGG
>CAYUNS010000099.1:14136-15163 GCA_964446155.1 uncultured Tepidisphaeraceae bacterium
TTTTGGGTAATGGCGTTCCAGTCCTTTTGCTGAAGCGCGCTCCTGGAGACGAGGCTCGATCCAACGCCGACGCAGACGGCGCCGGCGCGGATCCAGTCGCCGGCGTTCTTCAGATCGACACCTCCGGTGGGGGTGAGCCGCAGTTGGGGCAGGGGCGCGAGAATGTCCCTGAAGAATTGCGGGCCGAGCGCGGTGGAAGGAAAGACCTTCACCACGTCGGCGCCTTCGGTCCAGGCGCGGAGGATCTCGGTCGGGGTGAACGCGCCGGGGATGCTGATCTTCCCGTGACGGATCGTGGTCCGCACGATGTCGGGATCGAAGACCGGGGAGACGACGAACTGCGCGCCCGCGGCGATGGCGTCGCGGGCGGTGGCCGGGTCGATGACGGTTCCCACGCCGACGATCGCCTTGTCGCCGAACCGGTCGGCGAGCATTTCAATGCCGGAGATCGCCCTGGGGGTGCTCATCGTCACCTCAATGCTGGGCACGCCGCCATCGAGCAGGGCCTGGGCAATGTCGATGAGTTGGTCTCTGGACTGGGCGCGGATGACGGCCACGACACCGGCGTCGGTGATGTCCGTCAGCAGTTGTTCTCTGGTTCTGGGCACAATAAGCTCCTGTTGCTGGCTGAAGTTGTATCCGTGCGCGGCGGGCATGAAAAGCGGCGGGCGATCGAGCCTGCCGGGATTGGGCGATTTTAATGCGAATGACGAGCGGGGGAGAATTGCCGCGTGAGGCATTGCCGGTATAATTCCCTCACTCTGACGAGGCCCGAAGTGCGGGCCGTTTCCACAACACCCCGTGCAGGAGGCACCATGGCAGAAGCCGGCAATGATTTCCCCACCGTTCTTGGACCCGACGCATCGTTCAAGGGGGAATTGAGTTTTGAAAAAGGGATGCGCCTCCAGGGCCGTCTTGAGGGAAAGATCAACACGCCGGGGCGGCTGCATATCGCGCGTGAAGCCAAGATGCAGGCGGACGTGGAGGCGGGGGCGATCATCATCGAGGGGGATGTGCAAGGCAATCT
>CAYUNS010000100.1:0-15102 GCA_964446155.1 uncultured Tepidisphaeraceae bacterium
GGCAAAAGCTCGGGACTGATGAGCTTCCTCAAGATCGGCGACCGCGCCGCCGGCGCCATCAAGTCCGGGGGCACCACCCGTCGCGCCGCCAAGATGGTCTGCCTCGATCTCGATCACCCCGACATCGAGGATTTCGTCAACTGGAAGGTCCGCGAGGAACTGAAGGTCGCCGCGATGGCCGAAGGCATGAAGCGCCTCCCCGCCGAACAGCGCGACCTTGCGAAGAAGCTCGGACTGAAGCTCGATTATGACTTCAACGGCGAGGCCTACCAGACCGTCTCCGGGCAGAACTCCAACAACTCCGTGCGCATCCCCAACCGCTTCTTCAAGGCCATCGAGGAGGACGGCGACTGGAACCTCCACTCGCGGGTCAACCCGGGCAAAATCCTCAAGACCGTCAAGGCCCGCGACCTGTGGGAGCAGATCTCCTTCGCCGCATGGCGATGCGCCGATCCCGGCGTGCAGTATGACGACACGATCAACCAGTGGCACACCTGCCCGCGCTCCGGGCGGATCAACGCGTCCAATCCCTGCGTCACCGGCGACACCCGCGTGCTCACGCCCGGCGGCATCTGGCGACGCATCGACCAGATGATCCATCTGCCCAGCCGCGTCGTGACCAACCTCTCCGAGCAGGCGATCCACACCACCGAAGGCAGCTTCCCCACCAGCACCCGCGACGTGTACGAGCTGCGCACCCAGGGCGGATACGCCGTCAAGCTCACGGCCGACCACAAGGTCTGGACCCGTCACCGCGGATGGATCGAAGCCCAGCACCTCACCCCCCAGGACGAGGTGCGGCTGCCCGGAAAGCCCGCGACCGTCAAGGAGATCGGCGAACCGCAGGACGCCCGGTTCTTCCAGTTGCTCGGGCTGTTCCTCTCCGACGCCAACAACGACGCCGGCGCGCTTCACATCGAGTCGTGCGTCCCCACGCATGAGCAGGCCGAGGAACTCGTGCAGTACGTCACCCACATCTGGGGCGACCGCACCTACTCGGACGATTACGTCAACGAATCGATGCTCAGCAGCGACGCGATCTCCCGATCCTCCGGCGCCGACGACAAGGGCAGCACCGCCACCACCACCTCGCTGACCAACCGCCGGCTGCTCAGTCGCCTCAAGGCGTTTCTCCGAACCGAGAACGGCCGGCGACGCCTCAGCGACGAAGCCTTCACGTCGGGACTGGCGGCGCAAAAACACCTGCTCCGCGCCCTGTTCACCGCCGACGCGATCGTCACGGGCAACACCCTCGAACTGCACAGCGACAGCATCGGACTCCTCCAGGATGTCCAGCTCCTGCTGCTCGGCTTCGGCGTGCAATCCTCGGTTCTCTCGCGCGAAGGCGGAGCCTTCGCCTCCAGCGGAGCGCTGTCCCATCGACGGATGGACATCCATTCGGACGCGCCACGGGCGGACACATCCCCCGCCTCGCGCAGCGACGCAGACGCAAGACGCCACGGCCTGCGTATCGATGTGGGCAGCCTCCGCTCTTTTGCAAAATTCGTCGGATTGCTGCCGGGCAAAAAGCTCGAACGCCTCGCCGATGTCATCACCATGGCCCCGGCGCGCTCCCCCGACACCGCCAACTTCGACCGCGTCGCCGGCGTCCGGCATCTCGGTCGGCAACAGGTCTTCGATCTCACCGAGCCGGTCACGCACTCGTTCATCGCCAACGGCCTGACCGTGCATAACTGCTCGGAATACATGTTCCTCGATGACACCGCCTGCAATCTCGCGTCGCTCAACGTCCTCACGTTCTTCGACGCCGACAACAAGCAGTTCGACATCGAGGGCTTCAAGCACGGCGTGCGCATCTGGACGATCGTGCTGGAAATCTCCGTGCTGATGGCGAGCTTCCCCTCCGAGGAGATCGCGCAACTCAGCTACAAATTCCGCACGCTCGGTCTCGGGTACGCCAACCTCGGCGCGATGCTGATGCAGGCGGGCATCCCCTACGACAGCGACAAGGGGCGCGCCATCTGCGCATCCCTCACCGCGATCCTCACCGGAGAGTCGTATGCCGCCTCGGCTGAAATGGCCAGCGAACTGGGGGCCTTCAACGGATACGAGGAGAACAAGTCCGAGATGCTCCGCGTCATCCGCAACCACCGCCGCGCCGCTTATGACGTGACCAACAGCGCCGCGTCGCGGCAGGCCATCGGGGAATACGAGACCCTCGACATCAGGCCCATCGGCATCGATCTCTCGCAGTTCGCCGACGGCGACCCCCTGGCCTCGCGGCAACTGCTCGGCAGCGCCCAGGAATGCTGGGACCGCGCCCTGCAACTCGGGGAGCGGCACGGCTATCGCAACGCGCAGACCACGGTCATCGCCCCCACCGGCACCATCGGGCTGCTCATGGATTGCGACACCACCGGCGTCGAGCCGGACTTCGCCCTGGTGAAGTTCAAGAAGCTCGCCGGCGGCGGATACTTCAAGATCGCCAACCAGTCCCTCACCCCCGCGCTGCGAAACCTCGGCTACCAGCCCGATGAAATCCACGACATCATCCGGTATGTCATGGGCACGCTCACGCTCGAGGACGCCCCGCACGTCAACACCGAAAGCCTCCGGCTCGCGGGATTCACCGACCAGGAACTGGAACGCATCGAATCCATCCTGCCGGGCACATTCGAGCTGAGCTTCGCGTTCAGCCCCTGGTCGCTGGGCGCGGCGTTCTTCGAGCGCATGGAAATCCCCGAATCCGAATGGCAGGCGCCGGGCTTCAACCTGCTCCGCAGGCTCGGCTTCACCAGGGCGCAGATCGACGAAGCCAACGACGACATCTGCGGCCGAGGCGCCATCGAGGGCGCGCCGCATCTCAAGGAGGAACACCTGCCCGTCTTCGATTGCGCCAACAAGTGCGGCAAGACCGGCAGGCGCTTCATCCATGTGGACGGTCACATCAAGATGATGGCCGCCGCCCAGCCGTTCATCTCCGGCGCGATCTCCAAGACGATCAACCTCCCCAACGAGGCGAGCGTCGAGGACATCCAGAACAGCTATTTCCTCTCCTGGCAACTGGGCCTCAAGGCCAACGCGCTCTATCGCGACGGCTCGAAGCTCAGCCAGCCGCTCAACATCAAGTCGGACGAGGACCTCGACCGCAAGACCGACGCCGACGACGCCGACAATGTCCAGGCGGCCAGGGACGAGGTCGCGTCGCAGGTCGCCGGCGCCGCGGCGGCGGCGACCAGCTCCGACAACCTCGAACCCGTGCATACGCACGTCATCGAGCGGATCGTCGAACGCATCGTCGAGCGCCCGCTGCGCCGGCGCCTGCCCGACACCCGCCACGCCACGACGCACAAGTTCGACGTCATGGGCCACGAAGGCTACATCACCGTGGGTCTGTATGAGGACGGACAGCCGGGCGAAATCTTCGTCCGCATGGCCAAGGAAGGGAGCACCATCGGCGGATTGATGGACACCATCGCGACACTGGTTTCCGTGTCGCTGCAATACGGCGTGCCGGTGGAATCGTTGGTGCGCAAGTTCGAGCACGTGCGCTTCGAGCCGAGCGGCATGACCCGCAACCCGGAAATTCCCATGGCCAAGAGCCTGGTCGATTACATCTTCCGGTGGCTGGCCATGGAGTTCGTCCCCGGTTACCGCGCGGCCAACGCTCCAAAGCGGAAGACCCCCTCAACCCCTGCGGCTCCTACCTCGGTGACACCCACCACCGAGGGCAGGGATGAGGGCGGTTCTTCCGCCGTCGAGGACCGCAAATCCAACGGCCACCGCTCCCGGATCGAATCCGGCGCCAAGCCGTTCGATTACGGCAGCGGGCTGGAGCAGCAGGTCTCGGAAGCCGAATCCGCCGCCGAGCCGCAAGGCGTCAACCTCCGGCTCGCCATCGTCGCCGACCCCCTCAGCCAGCAAGGCTCCATGATGCAGGCCGACGCCCCCGCCTGCGATGTCTGCGGCAGCATCACCGTCAGAAGCGGAACCTGCTACAAGTGCCAGAACTGTGGGAATTCGATGGGGTGTAGCTGACAGAACGGATCACAACCCACACCCGGACGGCTTAACAACCGCCCGGGTGTTTTTTGATACACTGGGTGGGTGTGTGAAGTATCGGGATATCATTGATCTGATCACCCGAAACGGCTGGTATCTCTTACCGCAAGGGCAAAGGCGCCCATATGATTTACCGTCATCCAACACGATCCGGATCAATTGTTGTCGCGGGTGGCGGTAAACTGAATCGCGATATACCAAAAGGCACCGAGCAGGCGATCGCCGCCAAGCCGGCCTGAAGTGAGGGCCAACATGCGATATATCTATGTCATCGAATGCGCCGCCGACGGAAGCTATTCCGTCTACGTCCCCGACCTTCTCGGCTGCACCATCGCCGGTAATTCCATCGACGAGGTCAAACAGAACATCAAGGACGCCGTCGACAGCTACGTTGATTCGCTCCGGGAAAACAACGAGCCCATCCCGCAGCCAAGTTCAACAACCGACGTCGTGGAGGTGGCATGATCGACGTACGACGACATGCATTGAGAGGTCTGCCATGTGACCAGAATCTTTGTTTGGATAGCTCATGAAATGCGATCCGATCAATCCACCTGAGATACCTTCCTACATTTTTCAGATGGCGGAGTCCTTCTCGGCAGCCGTGAATGCTGTAGCGCATGCCACGTCCTCGACGGCAGGGATTGATGGCGAGCAAATCAACTTACGGTCGCTATTAATAGTTCCGCAGATCGTCAATGAAAGTTTTTCTGTCGAGCTCTACCTTAAATGCCTGCACGCGATAAGAAGCTGTAATACCGTCCCATACGGCCATAACTTATTGGAACTCTTTCAAGCACTAGGGGTTCAGCAAAAGGCCATAGTCAGAAGGCACTTCAGTAAAGTGCAAGCAACTAACCGCGTCACGGTACACCGCGCGAATATCCTTGGTAATCGAGCTCTCCCCACAATAGAAAAAACGTTAGAAAAATCAGATCGTGCCTTTGAACGATTCCGCTACGTCTGGGAGAACGACAATCGAGTGGAGGGTTTCGACTTAATGAACGTACGAGTTGCATTACGAGAAGCGATTATCGGAGCCCGACCGGATTTCACGAGGATCGTCCAAAAGATGTCAATGGTTGCCACCGCTTTCCAGCCATGCGGTCCAAACTGCCGTGGTGTATTGGCACATATCTACCAAACGTAGATGCAGCAGCGTTGGAAAAGCCTCGTAGGGTCCGCCTTGGCGGACCCTATATTTTGGGGATGCCGAACTACAGGCGGGCGTTCCGGCCGGGTGGGACGTTTTTCCTGACGCTCGTGATCGAGCCCGTAGGGCGGAATGGGAATCCCGCCGTTCGGCCAATTGCGGCGGGAGCGAGGGCGACGACCGGGAGCTTGTGCATGCGCCACGATCATTCCGTGATCGGGCGGCGGATGGTGCGGGCGTAGTCGATGGCGAGGCGCATCACTTCCTGGAGCGTTTCCTTCACCATCACCCGATCGCCGCTTTCGCAGCAGATCATGGTGTCGGGGATGGTCTCGACATAAC
Source organism: uncultured Tepidisphaeraceae bacterium (assembly GCA_964446155.1). Classification (GTDB taxonomy): domain Bacteria; phylum Planctomycetota; class Phycisphaerae; order Tepidisphaerales; family Tepidisphaeraceae; genus CAYUNS01. Next base: position 5,519 of record CAYUNS010000100.1, read on the forward strand.
GGATTTTCTCGGCGTTGATGACGAACTGTTTTCCGTTGAGTTTGGTCAGTGCGATCATGATTTCATTCAGAAGAACGACCCGCATGGATGGCGTCCCGCCGGCGAATCGTTCTTCAGCCTTTCCAAAAGCCGCTGAATAAAGTGCCCCCGCGACAGCAGAATAAACACCCTGTCGCGAGGGCTGAGAGCCATCAGGCGGTTGAACGCCTGTGCGCCGCCGGTGCGAGCGGCGCGAGTGCCATGTCGTCGCTCACCGGCTGGTGTTGAGCAGCTCGGTCAGCAGTTGATCGCTCGTCGTGATGACGCGGCTCGACGCGGAAAAGCCGGTGGACGAGATGATCAGGTTGATGAATTCCTCCGAGAGATCGACGTTGCTCAGTTCGAGCGCGCCCGCTCGGATCGCGCCCGATCCGAGCGCGAGCGGCGAGGTGACGATGGGCACGCCGCTGTTCGATCCGCTGACGTACATGTTGCCGCCCTTGTCGATCAGGCCCTGCGGATTGTTGAATGTCGCCAGGGCGATCTGCCCGAGGGTCTGTGTCAGCCCGTTGCTGAACTGCCCGGTGATCGTGCCGTCGGCGCCGATCGAGAAGTTGTTGAGCTTTCCGATCGGCGAGCCGTCCTGCCCGGTCATCACCAGTTCCGAGGTGCGGCTGGTGAGGGAGGTCATGGCGCCGAAGTCGAGCTGGACCGTCATGGCGCTGGCGCCGGTGTCGGCGCGATCGATCTGGATGGCGGTGTCGGCGCTGCCGAGGAGTCGGCCTTCGGTGTCGAACGTGAGCGTGCCGCTGCCAAGCAGCAGGTTGCGATCGGTGTCGTCGGCCGAATGCGCGAAGAACCGCCAGGTGTTGCCGTCGTCGGATTTGGATTCGAGGACGGCCGTCAGTTCCACCGTCAGGGGCGTTCCGAGCGAGTCGTAGACGACGAAGCTGGTGTTGACGCTCTCGCCGGTCGCGCCGCTGACGACGCCGTTTTCATCGGCGCCGTCGCCGAAGATGAATGGTGATCCGCCGCCGTTGGTGAAGGCGGTCCCCGAAAGGGAGATGGCATTTTCCTCACCGCGGTTGCCGATGACGGTGAAGACGAGATTGCCGCCGACGAGCTTGAGGCCCGCGCCCGGCTCGGGGGTGGAGAGGTCGCCATCGTCCGCGAGCGTGGTGTCCGTTCCCAGCGCCTCGTTGAAGAAGACGGCGAGGTCGCCGACGGTCGTCGTCGCGTCGATCGTCAGGGTCGCGGTCGCGAGGTCCCGGCCGCCTTTGGCGCCTTTCAGCGTGAGCGTCTGTCCGGCGGCGAAAAGCGCCGTCGTGTTGTCGCTGGCGTTGGCGACATCCACCAGGGGCGTGGAATCGTCGAGCACGCCGACGGCGGTGTCGAGCAGCGCCAACGGCTGGGTGTTGAGAATCGTCGCGCCCAACGCCGTGTCGCCCGCGGCGTTCAGATTGCCCTCCAGCTCGACGGTTTCGGTCGGCTTGGCGTTCGTCGCCGTGCCGAGCGGGACGACCACGTTGTCCAGCCGGCCGAGAATGACGTTGCCGTTGTCATCGACGCCATAGCCCTGGAGAAAATCACCGGCGGTGGTGACGAGCTGATTCGAATCATTGAGAACGAACGACCCGTCGCGGGTGTACTTCTGCTCATCGGCGCCGCGCACGATGAAGAACCCATCGCCGTCGATCGCCATGTCGGTGGCCTTGCCGGTCGGCTCGAGCGCGCCCGGGGCGAAGTTCTTTTCAATGGAGGCGACGACCGCGCCCAGGCCGCGCTGGCTGGGATTCGTCCCTCCGAACGTGTCGGACGAGGGCGATCCCCCGGAATCGGTGACGTAAAACTGCGGTTTGAACAGGGCGCGGCTCGCCTTGTAGGCGACGGTGTTGACGTTGGCGATGTTGTTGCCGACGACATTCAGGCGAGCCTGGTTGACGTCAAGCCCCGAGAGGCCGGTGAACAATGTGCTGGTCAATGCCATGTGCGTTCCTTCGCGATTCGTCGTTATCCGTTTTTCATCACCGCACCGGCGAGCACAGCTCCGCTGAAACCCGCGCCGCATCCGCGATTACTGCGTCTTGATCGTCGCCGCGGCGACGGAGGTGACGCGCCCCAGCGCGAGCTGGTGGCCGTTGTCCAGTTCAAGCATCACGCCATCCGACGTGACGCGCACCGAATTGACCAGGCCGTTGACCTGATCGCCCCGGGCATCGAGTCCTTCGACCATCTTGCCGATCAGGTTCCCCGCGTTGCTCACCTGGTTCTGAAGAAGCATGCTCTGAAGGCTTTCCTGCAACGAGGTGGCCGACTGGAGCTGTCCGATCTGGGACATCTGCGCGAGCAGCTCCTGGTTCTTCGCCGGTTCGAGCGGGTCCTGGTTCTGCAACTGCGTGACCATCATCTTGATGAAGTCCTCGGTCTTCAGCTCGAAGTTCTTCGATCGCACCGTCGAACCGCCGGCGCCGGAAGATGTGGGGGAAATCATTGCCATGATGATTGTTCCTTCGGCACGGTTCCCCGTGGAAAGTGAGAAATCCGACGGGGCAATTCAGGGCCTCGCAGGAGCTGCGCGACGGAGCGCGGGATGTGCGCGAAAACGACGATCGGGCGCGATCGGACAGCGCTCCGGCCGTCAAAAGAACACGGCCGGGCAAGCCGGCCGTGTCATATCGGATGAGGTTCGTGGGATCAGGCGAAAAGGATCGCGCGCCTATGCGACCATGTCGAGAGGATCGCTGCCGTTGGCGAGACGACGCCACATTCTGCGGAGCATTTCACGGCGCTGTTGCTCCTGATTTTGCGGCTGTTGCTCCCCGTTCTGGCGCTGCTGCTGGTCGGCCGACGCATCACGCGGCTCGCGTGATTGCTGGACCTGGAGCTTGTCCACGGTGACGCCCTGCGATTCAAGGGAATGCTTGAGCAGATTGAGGCTGTGGCTGAGCAGCCGGGTGGCGTCCTCGTTCGAGGTCTGGAACTGCGCGGTCATCACGCCGTTGTGCATCTTGACGATGACGTTGAGCGCCCCCAGCTCGGGCGGATCAAGACGGATCTGCATTGTCCCGCCGCGCGGCAGGAGCGTGCCCTGCACGCTCGAGATGATTTTGGGATGATTGGTTTCCGCGAAGCGCGCTTCGGGCGGCGCCTGCGGCGCCGGGGCCGCGGGCGCGGGCGCGGATTTCGCGGCGGGCGATGAAGGCGCCGCACCGTCGATGAGTTGTGCGTTGCCCTCAGACCCGACCGGCTGGGGAATGGCGCTGGATGGCGACGAACCGGTCGAGGCGGAGGGAGGGTCGGGCGCTTCGGCGTCGAGAGGCGCCGCGGCTTGCGACGATCGATCCGATCGGGCGTCGGGCGCGGCGCGGCGCTCGCCCTGCCGCTCGGATGAGCCATCGCCCGCGGTGTCGGTGGGGGCGGATTCGGCGCCGGCGACGGAGGGACCGGCGGCTTCGTTCACCACGGCGGCCGACGACTGCGAGGTCTTGCCGTGAACGGCGGGATTGCCTGCGGTCTGCTCGTCTTCCACCGGTGCGGCGGCGGGATGAAGCGGACCGGCGGGCCACTTCATCGCGACGGGATCGGCTTGCGAATCCGAAGCGTCGGCGACTCCATTGGAGGCGTCGGCATGATCGGCGGACGGCACGGGTTGCCGAAGCGACTGCGCGGCGACGAGCGCCGCTTCATCCGTCCCGTCAGGATCGGCCGATTCATCCTGTCGGGAATCGCGATCGCTCATCACGGTGGATTCGGTTTCCTCCGCGCCATCGACCATCGCGGATTCCTCCTCGATGCCGATGGCGTCTTCGGGGCGTTTCACCTCTTTCGCCGAACGGTTTTCCGGGGATTTTTCGGCTTTTTCAGCTTTTTCGCCTTTTTCCGCCCTCGCCGCCCTGTCCGGCGAGGCGGAGGGACGGGCCTTGTCGCGCGCGGTGTCCAGAAGCCTGGGGAAGCCTTTTTCCGCGGACGCTTCCTTCACGGGCGCGACCGACTTCATCACCGCCGCGCGATTCGCGGGAACCTGTTGCATTGCACTGGACATGCTATTCCTCATCGATCGACGCCCGGGCGTCGCGCATTTTTTCCAGCACCCGCTGGATGCGATGCAATTCCTCGGGGGTCTTGAATTCCTTGATGATCTTGCGGGCCTCGCGAGGCTCCATCGATTGGAAGTATCGGATGATCGTCTCGTCTTCCAACTGCATAAAGATCGATTTCACCTGTTTTCCGGCCATGGACCGGTAGAGTTCGAGGCTGTCCTGGAAGCCCTGGTCGTTTTCGAGCCGCTCGGCCAGCGCTTCGCGGTCACGAAGCGCGTCGCGTTCCTGTTCCATGGCCTCGCGATCGCGGGTGAGTTGTTGCCGGGAGAGATCGACGGACCGCTGAAGATCGTGAAGCTCGCGCTGCCGTCGATCGAGCTGGGCCATCTGCGCATCGAAGGTGCGTTGGATGAACTCGACCTGCTCGGTGGCGGTTCGCCCGGACTGCCGCGCGAGAAGCTCCTCGAGCCGCAGCGTCGGCTGGGTGGCGGGATCGACGGGCGGGACGGAAGAATCGTCCGCTTCCTCGACGGCGGGCGAGGTGAAGATCATCTCGCGGATCGCCTGGATTTTCGCCTGGTCGAGCTTGCCGCTGTGCATCAGCCATGCGATCCCCCCCGCCGCGGCGAGGAAGTTGAGCGCGAGCGTGATGGCGAGGATGTTGAGAAGTTTTTTCATCGTGCTACGCGGATTCGCTCATTTCCACGGCGGCGGGATCGCCCGACCGGTTCCGCCGCGCGAGTTGCATCGCCACCTCATCCTGTTCGATCATCTCCTTGCGGTGTTCCTCATCCTTCCAGCGTTGGAGGTGTTTTTCCCGGAGTTTTTCCATGACCTTGCGCTGCATGGCGGCCTGCGCGAGAGCGTTTCTCGCCTCATCGACCTGCCGCTGAACGAGCGACAATTTCCGCACGATCTCGAGGGACTTTCGCTGCATGGCGAACAGGAACCTGCGATGGGCGGCGAGGAAATTCATGTCGAGCACGCCGGTGAGATGGCTTTTCCGGACATCCTCGGTCGTCGCGGCGACGGTGTCGTTGGCGCGCCTCAGCTCCAGCTCGATCGCGGCGCGCTGCGCCTCGATGGCGGCGAGGGCACGCTGCTTTTCCCGCTCGAGATGCTCTCGATGCCGGAGAACGCCCTGAAGTTTGAAGACGAACCTGGGCATGTCGGATCACGCTTCTCCGGTCATCCGGTCTTCGCCGCCGCGACGCGCGGCGACGCTTTCTGCTGTTGCTGCGCGCCGGCCTGGGCGCGAATCGCCTTGTCCATCTGGTCGATCCAGTTGGCGAGGTCCATCAGTTGTTTTTTCGACTGTTCCAGTGTTTGCGGATTTTGCGGCTCCTGCTGGAGATATTGAATGATTTTCGGGCGCGCCTGGACGGCGAGATCGAATTCGGGGTTTACCCCGGCGACGTAGGCGCCGATGTTCACGAGGTCTTCGATGTCCTGGTAGATCGCGACGAGGGAAAGCGTGCGGCGGGCGGCGCGGAGCTGGTCTTTTTCGGCGACATCGCCCCGGACGCGACTGATGCTGAGCAGCACGTCAATCGCGGGGAAATGCCCGCGATTGGCCAGCGGCCGGCTGAGCCAGAGATGCCCGTCGGTGATGCCCTTGACGGCGTCGGGGATCGGCTCGTTGAAGTCGTCGCCTTCGACGAGGACGGTGTAGAAGCCGGTGATGGAGCCGATGGCGGTTTTGCCCGCGCGTTCCAGAATTTCGGGAAGCAGCGCGAAGACGCTGGGGGGAAAACCCTTGGTCGCCGGCGGCTCCAGCGCGGCCAGGCCGATCTGGCGCTGCGCCTGGCACATACGGGTGAGGGAGTCCATCAGGAGCAGGACGTTTTTGCCGCGGTCGCGAAAATATTCGCTGACGGTGCAGGCGACCTTGGCGGCGCGGACGCGCAGCGAAGGCGCCTCGTCGGAGGTGGAGACGATGACGACACAGCGTTTCAGCCCGTCTTCACCGAGGGAGTTGTGGAGGAATTCCTGCACCTCGCGGCCGCGCTCACCGATGAGGGCGATGACGGAAATGTCGGCGCTGGTGAATTTCGCGATGGAGGACATCAGCGTGCTCTTGCCGACGCCCGGCCCGGAGAAGATGCCCATGCGCTGCCCCAGCCCGCAGGTATGCAGGCCGTCAATGGCGCGCACGCTGGTGGAGATTGGGGAGCGGATGTTGTCGCGGTCCATCGGCGCAGGGCTTTTGGCGTCGATGCGGCGGGATTCGCTGAGGCGCAGCGGGCCTTTGCCGTCGATCGGCTGACCGAAGCCGTTGATGACCCGGCCGAGCAGTTGCTCGGAGCACCAGATGCGCGGGGCGGAGGCGATGTTTTCGATGCGGTCCCCGCGCGCCACGCCCATCGGCGCGGACAGGGGCATGAGCAAGGTGCGTTCGTTGCGAAAGCCGATCACCTCCGCAGTCGAGGTCTTCCCACCGAAGCTGTGGATGCGGCAGAGTGACCCGACGGGCAGCGCGAGATCGGTGGCTTCAATGGTCAGCCCGCTGATGGCGATGACCTGACCGACGACGCGGAACGGCATCGACATTTCGACGGCGTCGAGTTGTGCGTCGAGAACGCTCACGCGATGGCCTCCGCGGCCGAGGGAAGCAGATCGGACACCACGCGATCGAGTTGTTCGTCGAGATCGGCGTCGATGAGGCCCTGCCGGGTGTGGATGCGGCATCCACCGGGGGTCAGTGCCGGGTCTTCCATGATTTCGACATGCTCCAACTGTGGCCAGTTGAGTTTCAGCCGGGGCAGCGCGTCTTCGAGGGTCGCCTTCTGATTCGGATGGATGGCGATGCGCAGGTCGCACGCCTGCACGACGAGCTTCATCGCCTCGTGAATGTTTTCGGTCAGCACCTCGGGCATGGTGATGCCCTGGATTTTGGTGACGCGGCGGGCGATGGCGACGGCGAGTTCGATGACCTGCCGGACGGTGTGGGCCTGAAGGTCGCCGCGGGAGGCGTCGATCTCGGTCATGACTTTGGCAAGCGCCTGGAGGGCGTCGGTGATGGCCTGGCGGTTTTCATTCAGCGCCTGCTGATGTCCGGCTTTGCGGCCTTCCTCGATGCCTTTCGCAAGTCCTTCGCGGCGGCCTTGGTCCGAGCCGGCGATTCTCGCCTCTTCCCGGATTATTTCGGCTTCCCGCTGCGTCTCGGTGAGAAGGCGATCGGCATGTTCCTTGGCGCGCAGCAGCATACCGGCGGCCTGCTGCTCGATGTCCCGCATCGAGAAGGGTTGCAATCCGGTCGGGGCATTGTTGGCCTTGATAAGCGCCATGGGTTTCCTATCGATCGGCGAGGTCGAGAGACGGGCGATCGCCCGCGACTCGCCCCGCCGCCGCTTTCGTCGCAAAATCCGGTGTTGTCGGAGGACGGTTCGTCACTCAGACCACCATTTCCTTTTCTCCGCCTCGGCCGGCGATGATGATCTCGCCGGAATCTTCGAGTCGGCGGACGATATCCACAATTTTCTGCTGGGCGGCCTCGACATCGCTGACGCGGACGGGGCCCATGTACTGCATGTCCTCGGCGATGAGTTGAGCGGCGCGTTCGGACATGTTCTTGAAAATCTTGTCCTTCAGTTCCTGGCTGGCGGTCTTGAGCGCCAGCGACAGCTCCTCGTTATCGACTTCCTTGAGAACGGATTGAATGCCCTTGTCGTTGACGAGCAGGATGTCCTCGAAGACGAACATGAGCCGTCGGATCTGCTCGACGAGATCGGGGTCTTCGGCTTCGAGGCCTTCCATGATGCCCTTCTCGGTGGATCGATCGGCGAGATTGAGGATCTCGGCGACGGTATCGACGCCGCCGGCTTTTTCGAAGGTCTGGGAGACGATGTCGGACAGACGATGCTCGAGGCCGCGCTCGACCTCCTTGATGACCTCGGGATTGGTCTGCTCCATGTTGGCGATGCGCTTGACGACCTCGATCTGCTTCTGGCTGGGCAGACCGACCATGATCTCGCTGGCTTTCTGCGAAGGCAGATGCGCGAGGATGAGGGCGATGGTCTGCGGATGCTCGTCCTGGATGAACGTCAGCAGGTTTTCGCTTTCGGCTTTCTGGAGGAAGCTGAACGGGGTGGTCTGCACCTGCTGGGTGACCTGCTTGATGACGCGTTCGGCGTCGGATTCGTTGAGGGATTTTTTCAGGAGCGACTTGGCGTATTCCAACCCGCCTTCGCTGAGATAGGAATTGGCGAGGGCGAGATTGTAGAACTCGCCGAAAACATCCTTGCGGGTGGAAAGGGAGATTTCACCGAGAGAGGCGATCTCCCGGCTGACCTCCTCCATGGCCTCGGGGGGGAGGCGCTTGAGGATCTCCGCGGCATGATCCTGATCGAGGCTCAGGAGAAGGATGGCGGATTTTCGAATTCCACTCAGGTCGCTGGGCATGGCGGTGAAGCTCCGAAGTTCTGCGGACGGTCACGATCGATTCAACCATCGCTTGACGAGGTTGGCGGCGCCGTCGGGGTTTTCCTTGACCATGGTCTGGACCTCATCGAGCATTTGCTGGGTCTGCACGGCGTCTTCGTCAAGTTCCATGCCCTGGAGGAGGGGATTTCCTTCCCCGACCTCTCCGGCGACGGCTTCCCCGCCGTGAAGCTGCGGCGTGGGCCGGGGTTCCGGCGCGACGGCGAGGGTGGGCGCCGGGGCGCTCTTGCGGGCCATGGTCATGAGCATGAACAAGCTCACCACCGCGAGCACGCCGATGGCGATCTGTTTCGAGTAATCCCCCAGCCCGAACGGCAGGGAGGTGGCGACGGCCTGCGGGGCGGATTCGGCGTAGATCGGACCGAGATCGGTGTAGGTTTCGACGGTGACGGCGTTGTCGTCCTTGAGGGCGGTGCAGGCCTTGACGTGACGGCGGATTTTTTCGAGTTCGAGGTCGATCAGCGGCTGGAGGATCGCTTCGTCGGGTTCCTTGTCCACGGCGTTGCGGGCCTTGTAGATCTGGACGAAATAGCTGCGCGGCACGGCGACGGAGGCGGCGACGACGGTTTCCTTGCCGGCGGGCGTGCGGCTCTGGGTGACGATCTCGCCGGGCATGAGCTGGAAGCGCTCCTCGGTCTGTTCGGAGGTGTTGGAAGTGCCCGATCCGCCGGCGACGGCGTCGATGGACATCTGCGTGTTGGGCGCGACACCCGGGTCTCCACCGACACCGTCGGTGGAGGTGTTCTCCTCGCTGGTGGTCCTGGTTTCGATCACCTTGTGGAGGGATTTTTCGTTGTCATAGAGACGGGCCTGCTCCTCGATGGACTTGATGTTGAGATCCACAGTGACCTGCACCATGACGCCGGGGATGTAGGAGAGCTGATCGCGGACGCTGTTGGCGTAGTAGTTCTCGAATTCGCGTTTCTGCTCGAGGAGGGTTCCGGAGGCGAAGGAATTGGGATCGTCCTGGGCGACCTGGTAGGGAACGCCGTCGATGATGACCTTGATTTTGTTTTTGTGAAGATTCGCCTGGGCGCCGGCGACGAGGGTGGCGGCGGCCTCGACGAGCTTTTTGCCGGGCTTCTGCCCGGAGCGCATGGAGATGTTGATCGAGGCGGTGGGATC
>CAYUNS010000101.1:0-14781 GCA_964446155.1 uncultured Tepidisphaeraceae bacterium
CAGTTTGTTGCCGATCTGGTACAACTCGGCGGCGGACAGTTTTGAATTGGCCAGTAAACCGACGAGTTGGGCATCCGGCTGGATCGATGCGACATCCCCGCTGGCGATGGCGCGTTCCCGCTTGCGCAGCCAATCGACCAGACCCGGGTTCTCCGCATCGGCGGCGGCGATTTGGGATGGCGCCGTAAGGCCGGAACCGATCTCCAGTTCCAGCGGGGAAACCGCCGCCGACAATGCGGGTCCGCCCGCCGCATGGTCGGACGCCGGTGGCGAAATCGCGATTGGCGTCGGCAACCGGGAAGAAGACGGGCCGATCGATTTCGGCTGCTCCAATGATGCCACCGAAATCGACCTCTCCGGCGGCGGCGTGATTGTGTCGGGAGAAGGATTTGGCCGAGCCGGCGCTTTGATCCCGACCGGCGAGATCACTGTCATATGCCGCGGCGCGTTCTTCAACGGGCCGGATTTGACGCTTTCGTTCGACTCCCGACTGCGCGCAATGGATGCGGGCGCGAAGCGAGCGGGTGTCGATGCCTGCCGGGGAGTCTGCGGCAGCACGACAAGCAGTTGGTTCGCACTTTTCGAGCCGCCATTGGCGGACGTTGCAGGCCGAGTCGTACCGCTTTTCACCGGGCGATCGCCAAGCGTCAGAAGCGGGATGTTCTTCAAGGTCTCCTGCCGGCGGGCCTGGAACAGCCTTTCCTGTTCCTCCTCCCGCTGCTGGCGTTTGAGGGCGGCGCGTTCGGCGGCTTTGCGTTGTTGGGTTTCAAGGTGGGTGAGGACCGATCGGCCGCCCCAATAGAGAGCGGACACGAGCAGGATGCAGACACATGCGCCGATGCCGAAGCGCGCCTTCACGTTTTTTTGCTCATCGCTTCACCGTCCTTTTGCGAATCGCGATGGGATCGGGCGCGGAGGCGACCCGTTCATTCGGCGCCGGCGCTTTCGCCGGCCACGCCATCCCCTTTTTGCTGCCGGAGGATATAGGCATTGGCGGGCCCGATCGCGCCGGCTTCCGCGCGGATGCGCTCCAACGCGGCTTTCGCCGCTTCATCATCGCCGCGCAATTGCTGAAGGGTGTATTCCGTTTCGGAACGCGGCGGCTTTACGGCGTCCTTACTCTGAGCGATCGCAGGGGCGCTCGACATCGTCCCCAGCAACAACGCAACCGTCAGCGATGAGACACTCGTTCGAGACGCACGCGCTTTTTTGATCTTCATTTGACCTCCCTCATGCGGACCGTGTGAAATGCCACTGGACGAAAACATACCCGACCGGATGGCGGCGGGTTATTCGAATATGCGTCAATCAGTGTCGATCTTCCATCGCGCATGGCTGGGGGGGATGAACCGGGGGGCACGGCGATCGGCCAGTGCGTGTTGACCTGGCCCCGCGCAACGAACGCGGCAACCCAAACGGGAACAACCGTGGCCCCGAAACCGGTGGTGGATCGAAATGACATGAACATCCCTTCTTGAAATGCCGGCGACATGGAATGACCCGGATGGAATCACGCCGATCGCCATTGAAGTGCTCCAGAAATCCACCCGGAAGCGAAGCGGACACAACCAAAAAATTAAAAAATTATGCAGCACTTCGCCGGGCGTCGATAACTTCGGGGGCGGGAAGGGGTTCGCTTCAGAGGGATGGAGCGATTATTGAGGTAAATGGGCCTTCCATTCGCGCGAATGGAAGACGGACTTGCGCAAGGGAAGCTTTGCCTTGCGCAAGGGAGACTTTGCCACGCGCAAGGGAAACTTTGCCTTGCGCAAGGGAGACTTTGCCACGCGCGAGGGAAACTTCCCCTCGCGCAAGGGAAGCTTTGCCTCGCGCAAGGGAGACTTCCCCACGCGCGAGTCCGGCTTTGCCTCGCACGAGGCCGAGCCGCCCTGGCGCGCTTCCAACCTCGGCTTGCGTTCTTTCAACCCTGAAACAGTGATGCAGGGTGGGACGGCAATCCCGCCGCAATCGCCGACGGCGGGATTTCCATCCCGTCCTGTCGACTTTTTGTCATCGGTGGGAAAACCGTGCATGCCGCTGTCGGACGCCATGCCGCCTCATGTCAAACTCGGTGGCGGATCATGCGGGTTGATCGCCAAAGACGGCGCGGTGAAGAATTTCGACGGGGTGGCGCACGGTCAGCGTCTGGGCGCGCGCGGCGGCTTCGCTCTGGATCTGCATCGCGCATCCGACATTGCCGGTGACGCAGATTTCCGCGCCGGTCGAGGCGATGTGGCGGAGCTTGCGGGCGGCGAGCTGGGTGGCCATCCCGGGTTGGGTGAGGTTGTAGGTTCCGGCGGCGCCGCAGCACATGTCGCTTTCGGGCAGGGGGGTCATCTTCAATCCCGGCACTTTCGCGAGCAACTGCCGCGGCGGGAGCGACACCCGCTGCGCGTGCGCGAGATGGCAGGCGTCATGGTAAGTGATCGTTTCATTCACGGCGTGCTTCATCTCGGGCAGGCCGATCGCGAGCAGGACTTCGGTGATGTCGCGGACTTTGGAAACGAAGAGTTGGGCGCGCGGCGCATATTGCGGATCGTCGCGCAACAGCAGGTCGTACTCCCGCAGCATCGCGCCGCATCCGGCGATGTTGGTGACGATGAAATCGACGGCCGGCCCATCGCGAGGGATGAAGGTGTCGATGTTATGACGGGCCATCGCCTCGGCGGGGGCGTGCGCGCCGTTGTGATGGTGAATCGCGCCGCAGCATCCCTGGGATCGCGGCGACAGCACCGTCGCGCCGCAGGCGGCGAGCAGTTCGGCGGCCTTGCGGTTGACGTCCGCGAACATCACGCCGCCGATGCAGCCGGTCAGCAAGCCGATGGTTGGACCATTGGATATGGACGTGGAAGCCGGGCCGCGTGATTCACAAGGTGGCCTCGACACCTTTTCAGGCTGAGCCGCCGGCCAGAGCGGGCCTCGCGAAGGAAGCATCTGCTCCATCTTGCGAAGTTGCGCGGGAAGGAGCCTGAAGACGCCGCTGCGGCGCAGCAGCGGATAGAGGCGTATTTTCTGCAACAGGCGCGCGGGAAGCAGCGCGAGCTTCAGGCGGGTCGGATGCGTGAAGATGTTGAAGAAGGTCCATCGCATGAACCGGCTTTGCGCGCTCAGCGATTGCGATGACGCCATTCGGGCGCGGGTTTCCTCGATCAGTTCGTGATAGACGACGCCGCTGGGACAGGCGGTTTCACAGGCGCGGCAGTCAAGGCAGAGATCGAGGTGGTGTTTCACGGAATCGGTCAGGTCGATTTCCGCATCGGCCAGGGCGCGGATGAGCTGGATGCGTCCGCGTGGGCTGTCGGCCTCGTGGCCGGTTTCGGTGTAGGTGGGACACGCGGGCAGGCAAAGCCCGCAATGCACGCAGCCGAGGGCGCGGCCGTAAGTGCGCGGGTCGAGTTGGATCGCCGGTGTTCGCCCGCCGGTGGGAGGCTCGTTGGCGTCGGAATGAGGAACGGGCGGGGCGGCGCTCATCGTTGCATTGTATCCAGGGAGGGGAGGCGATGGTCGGGATCGAACGCTTTCTTGAGGCGATTCAGCAACTGCCGTTGTCCGGGTGGAATGTCACAGGCATCGTTGAAGGTGGCCGTTCCCCGGAGCGCCGCGGCGGCTTGTTGAACGGCCGATCGGCGGTCAGGCTCGCATCGCCCGAGCACGATGCCGAAGGCGGCGTCGGCGATCCAGGAGTCGAGCGACGCATCCTTCGCAAACCGCTGAATCATCATGGGGGGGACGGCGGCGCGAAAGCCGTCGTCACCGCTCCGCCAGAGCGATCGCCGCAGACGAATGTCCTCGTCCAGCGAGGTTCGCGTGGACTGTACGGGTCGGTATGCGGCGACGGCCCGCGCATAAAAATCGATCGTGCGATCATCTCCGACATATCCGCACAGGAGTTTGTCCGAGGAGAGCATTGTCCACTGCGGGCGGCAATCGGTGGGGAGGAGATTGAGCAGCGTCGCGGGATCGGGATCGAACACCGCCAGCATGGCCGCGGCCGGGCGACGGTAGACGCGGGTGGTGATCGTGACGATCGTTCCGAAGATCCCGCGCTGGCCGACCATGAACTTGGTGAGGTCGTATCCCGCGACATTTTTCATCGTCCGCCCGCCGGGGGAGATCAGCTCGCCCGAGCCGTTGTGAAACTGGCATCCGAGCAAGAGATCCCGCCAGGCGCCGAATCCGAGCCGCAGCGGGCCGGTGGAATTGGTCTCCACCAGCTTCCCGATGGGGGCATCGGGGTCGCCGTCGATCGGCAGCCATTGTCCCTCGCGCGCCAACTGCGTCTGAAGCGCGCCGAGGGTGACGGCGGCGCCGACCGTCGCGGTCATGTCGGCGATGTGATGATCGACGGCATCGCCCGCGACGAGCGGCGAGCGCGGGGGACGATGTGGCGTATCAGGCATGGGCGATGATGAGTGAATGCATGATGAGCGAACGCGCCGGTTCCCGATCACCGGGACGAGCCATTTCCCGAATCCGCGACCGAACGCCCGTCACCACTTCCGGGCCTGGCTCGCGACCTTCATCGGAAGTCCGAACAGATCGATGAAACCGCGGGCGGCGGTGACATCGTAGCCTTCCATGCTGAAGCTGGCGAGTTGCGGGTCATAGAGCGTGTGGGGGCTGCTCGCGCCGACCTGCATGGCGCGGCCTTTGTAAAGCCGGACCTTCGCGACGCCGGTGACGGTGGCGTTCGTGTGGTCGATGAACGTCTGAAGCGCCTCGCGGAGCGGATGGAACCACTGGCCGTTGTAGACGAGTTCCGCATAGCGCTGGGCGATGAGGAGCTTGTAGTGATGGGTGTCGCGCTCGATGCAGATTTGTTCGAGGGCCTTGTGCGCCTCGTACAGAATGGTCCCGCCGGGCGTTTCATAGACGCCGCGGGACTTCATCCCGACGAGGCGATTTTCCGCCAGAACGGTGACGCCGACGCCGTGCCTGCCTCCGATCGTGTTCAGTTCCTCGATGATCCGATGGGCCGCGAGTTTTTCGCCGTTCACGGCGATCGGATTGCCGCGCTCGAATTCGACTTCGACGATCTCGGCCTGGTCGGGGGCTTTTTCAGGCGGAACCGTCATGGTGAGACAGGCTTCCCAATTGGGTTCGGCGTTGGGATGCTCGATCTCGGCGCCTTCATGGGAGATGTGCCACAGGTTGCGGTCCTGGCTGTAGATTTTCTTTTTGCTGACGGGGATGGGGATGTTGTGTTTTTGCGCGTAGTCGATGGCGCTCTCGCGGTCGCGCAGCTCGAAGCCGGGGTCTTTCCAGGGGGCGATGATTTTCAGCCTGGGATCGAGCGCCATGTAGGTCAGCTCGAAGCGAACCTGGTCGTTGCCCTTGCCGGTGGCGCCGTGGCCGACGGCGTCGGCGTTGGTCTGGTGCGCGACCTCGACCTGCTTGGCGGCGATGAGCGGACGGGCGATGCTCGTGCCCAGAAGATAATCCTGTTCGTAAACCGCATGCGCGCGAAGCATCGGCCAGCAGTATTGCGACGCGAACTCCTCGCGGAGGTCCATCACGACGACCTCGTCCGCGCCGGACTTGTAGGCTTTGTCTTCGATGCCTTTCAGCTCGTTGCCCTGTCCCAGCTCCGCCGCGAACGCGACCAGCTTCACGCCGGGATAACGTTCCTTGAGCCAGGGAAGAATGACGCTGGTGTCCAGCCCGCCGCTGTAGGCAAGAACGATTTTCCGGGGATGATTGTCGGCCATAGGGTTGCTCCGTTCAGGTTGAAGGGTGGAGAGTATAAAGGATGGATGGACGGATGCCACAGGGTCTTCATGCCGGGGTTTTCATGCCGGGGTTTCTATGTCGGGCCAGGGTTGCCGGTCGGGGTTTGAATGGGGATGATGGCAAGCGGCGCATCCTTCTGGCCTGCCTCCATTCCTCGTACCAGTCGTTATGAGAGTAGGACCAGTTGCTCTTGCTTCGCTTGCTGACCCGGAGGAAGGGGGGCGGTTCCGACCGGAGGAGCGGCAAGCGAAGCCGCGAACATTTCGGCGGGCATTGGTGAGGCCGACGGCACATAATAGTCGAGCCGGGCCGACGAGGGAGGGGGGCAGTGTCCTGGGACATGCGGAATCCGCGTTATCGCCTGGATATCCAAATCGAACCGCAATGCCGATGCCGGTTATTTCGCCCGGAGGCCTTCGAGGTATCGGCCGTGTTTGCCGAGGTCGCGTCGGCGGAGGAACTCGATCATGTTTTTGACGTGGGGGTTCAGGCCGTTCATGGTGTCGAACTCGGCCATGGCGATGGCGAAGGGTTTTTCGCGGTAGAACAGGGCGCGGCAGGCGTTTTCCAGCGCTTCGATGTCGGCTTCGGAGAAGTTGGCGCGTCGCAGGCCGATGACGTTGAGGCCGCGGAAGAGGTCCGCGCCGTCAATTTTGCAGAAGGGGGGGACATCATGGTGGATGCGCGAATAGGCGCCGATGAAGGCGAAGTCGCCGACGGTGACGAAGTGGTTGACGCCCACGCCGCCCATCATGTTGACGTTGTTGCCGACGATGACGTGCCCGCCGAGCATGACGTTGTTGGCCATCGTGCAGTTGTCGCCGACGTGCCCGTCGTGGCCGATGTGGGCATTGACCATGAGGTAGTTGTTGCTGCCGACGCGGGTGATCCCCCCGCCGGATTCGGTGCCGCGATGGACGGTGGCGACTTCGCGGAAAACGTTGTCATCGCCGATGAGCACCTCGGTGGGGGCGCCCTTGTATTTACGATCCTGGGGAGGTCCGCCGATGACGCTGCCGGGGTGGAACGTGTTGTTGCGCCCGATGGTGGTGTGCCCGGTGACGGTCACGCCGCTGATGAGCGTCGTGCCGGAGCCGATTTCCACGTCCGGTCCGACGACGCAGAAGGGACCGACGACCACATCCTCGGCGAGGCGTGCCTTCGGATCGACAACGGCATGGGGCGAGATCTTTGACATACGGTTGGGGTTGGCTGATCGATTCTGTTCCGCCTGACGCGCGTCAGGGTTTTCGGGGTTCATACGGGTTCGGCGTCCACGAGCATGAATTTGATTTCGGCCTCGCAGGCGAGCTTGTCCTGCACGAAGGCCTTGCACCGGACATGCCCGGTGCGGCTTTTCACCCGAACGGTGACGGCTTCCAGAATCAGTTGATCCCCCGGCACAACGGGGTTTCGCATCTTTACCTTATCCATGCTCAAAAGAACCGCAAGCTTGCCGGTGTGTTCGAGCTTTTGACTGAGCAGGATGCCGCCGAGTTGGGCCATGGCTTCGACGATCAACACACCGGGCATGATCGGCGTGCCGGGGTAGTGGCCCTGGAAGAAGATGTCGTTGAACGTCACGTTCTTGATGCCGACCGCCTTCTGGTCCCCGACGATCTCGAGCACGCGGTCCACCAGCAGCATCGGATAACGATGCGGCAGAATGCGCTGGATCCGCCGGATATCGAGGGCCGCATCGCGATGCACCAGCGCCTGCCGGGCGGTCAACTCCTCCTGTTCGAGGAGGCGTTTGGCGAGCAGGTGATTGAGGCTGTGTCCGCTCTTGTGGGCGACGATGCGTCCCCGGATCGGCCGGCCGACCAGATAGAGATCGCCGATCAGGTCCAGCACCTTGTGACGCGCGCATTCGTCATCGAAGCGGAATGCGTTGGAGATCGGACCGGTTTGGGAGATCACCAGCAGTTGCTCGGGGGAAAGATGCTTGCCCAGCCCGCGGGCCTGAAGTTCCTGGGCTTCGTGCTCGAAGACAAACGTGCGGGCCGGCGCGAGCTGCTGCACGAAGTCGTCATCGCCCAGGCAATATCGAATGGTCTGATTGCCGATGGGGGCTTCGCCTTCAAAGCTGTAGATGATCTCGAGCTTGTCTTCCGGGCCGGGCAGGGCGGCGAGGGTGGCGTCGCCGTGCATCACCTGGATGGGCTTGCGAATGATGAGCGGATGGACGGGGGCGTCCTGCTCGACAAGCCCGACGGACTGGATGGCTTCGACGAATTGCCGGCTGCTGCCGTCGCCTCCGGGCACTTCACCGGCGGTTCCTCCGCTGACGCGGATGATGGCGTTGTCGACGCCCATGCCGCTGAGGGCGGCCATGCAGTGCTCGACGGTTTCGACGAAGAGCGTGCCGTTGCGCAGGCAGGTGCGACGGGGACGCTTGAGGATATTTTGAACCAGCGCGGGGATTCTCGCGCTCTTGCCGTCCTGCTCGCGGATGAACGTGATGCCCGATTCCGATTCCCCGGGCGCGATGGTCAACGTCGCGCTCTCCCCGGAAAAGAGTCCGGGTCCGTCGAAGGAGACCTCCTGCGAGATTGTTTTTTGCCTGTGAGTCACGTGATTCAATCGGAATACGCCCGCGCGGGGAGGGACGATCCCCGTGATTTTCCGGTTCAATGGACAATTATAGCGGAAACCGCAAGGGTGTCACGTCGGTTGCCTCCAGTGCGCGGCGCGCACCGGTGTCGTTCCTCCCGGCTGGAGACTTCAATGAAGGTTCCGTGCCGGGCGGGCCGAGGAGAAAAGGCCTGGGTTGTTCGAGCGGGTAAGCGTAGCCGGAAGATTGCCCGTTTTGAGTCACGCCACGAAGTCGCGCGTCTCACAATCCGCTGGTTGGCTATACGCCCTGGCTGAGGCCGACATCGGACATCAGCAGTTCGCTGAGCGTGTTTTCGAGGCGTCGCTCGGCGTTGCGGATGTCGGGAGACGCCACGCCGCTGCGGCGGTGCGCCAGCAGCCGTTCCAGTCCGCCCGGACGGATCAACACGTCCTGAAGCTTGGCGTCGATCAGATTCTCGATGGCTTTGCGGAGGTTCTCGGCACGGGAAGTATCCATGATGCTTTCTCCCTGCGCGCGTGCGGCGCTGTATGGGCCGCCGGGGATGACGACAACATCAACAAAAGCGTCTGTGTCCGGCGAGCCGGGTGTGTACGGCAGGATCCGCGTCCAGTAGGCGCGTTGATCCCCTTTCATATGCCGACGGAGTTAGCTGACGGGCTGGGAATTGAAAGTGTCCCTCGGCAATTACAACACCGATTAGCCCCTGTCGTTTCGGATCCGTTCGATCCGGCGCGACGATGCGAAACACACGACGTTCCGCACTGGGTTCTCCGCGCCTTCCGATGGCCGGAAGGCTTAGGCGGTTCAAGCGAAAACGGATTCTGCTCATCTTCTCTCGGCCTGTCAAGGGACAGTTATCGGACGTAGGAAGGGAACAGACGATAAGCGGAGGCCCGCTCACGTTTCCTTATCGAGCGCCGGGAGAGGAGAATTGAAAGGAGACCTGTTGGGGTCTGCGGTTTGAGATGCGATGGCGTGAAGATCCAAAGGGCAGGCCGCCGGGAGAGGCTTCCGCGTTGGGCTATCTCAGCTTGATCGTCGCCAGCGCCATGGCGGCGAGCATGGCGCCGATCAGCCAGAATCGCACGACCACCTGCGTTTCGCTCCAGCCCTTGCGTTGGAAGTGGTGATGGAGGGGCGCCATGAGCAAGACGCGCCGGCCGACGCCGTATTTGCGGCGGGAGTATTTGAAATAACCCACCTGGATCATCACCGAGAACGCCTCGGCCACAAAGATCCCGCCGATCAGGAACAGCATCAGTTCCTGCCTCACCACGATCGCGATATAGCCAATCAATCCACCGATCGCCAGGGAACCGGTGTCGCCCATGAAGACCCGTGCGGGATTGCAGTTGAACCAGAGAAACCCGAGGCATGCGCCCATGATCGCGCCCGCGATGACGGCCATCTGGTCGCTGGCGGGAATGAAGGGAAGGTAAAGGTAGCCGGCCCATTGCAGCGTGCCCGCGATCAGCGCCAGCACGACGAAGGCGAAGCTGACGATCGCCATCGTGCCCGCCGCGAGACCGTCGAGGCCATCGGTGAGGTTGACGGCGTTGCTCGATCCCGTCATGACGACGGCGCCGATGGCGATGAAGGCGGCGAGGTTCAGCGTCAGCTCCGCCTTCTTGAAAAAGGGGAAAAACAACGTGTGGGTTTCGGGGATCGCCCGGCCGTGCTCGAAGGTGAAGTAACAGAGCAGCACGCCCAGTCCGATCTGGAACAGGAGTTTTTCCAGGCTTGTCAATCCCTGCCGGCTGCCGGTGCGATGCCCGGCCGTGAGCTTCAGCCAGTCGTCGGTCGCCCCGACGCCTCCCAGCCAGATAAGGCAGATCAGCGCCATCTGCACATAGAAATTGCGCAAATCCGCGAGCAGCAGCGTCGCCGCCGCGATCGAGGCGATGATCAGCAATCCGCCCATGGTGGGCGTGCCTTTCTTGCTCATCATTTCCCTGTTGAATTCCGCGTGATCGAACTCCGGGTTGTCGCCGATCTTCTTCCTGCGCAGCCACGCGATCATGCGGTTGCCGAACAGCAGGCATGTCATGAAGCTGACCAGGATCGCCGCGGTGGTTTGAAACGTGACGAATGTGAAGACGCGCAGAAAATCGAGGTTATGCTCGGTCAGCCAGGGGAGGAGTTTTTGGATCAGCAGGTGGATCATGCGAGGGCTTCATGCGGGGGGGTCAGGAGGCCGCCTTGCGAAAAAAAGTCGATCGGTTCTCCGCGATCGCCTGCGCGACGAGTTCGAGACGGATGCCGCGCGAGGCCTTGAGCAGGATGAGATCGTTTTCGCGCAGATGTTTGGGGACGCTCATCGCCGCGGTACGGGCGTCGGGGTAGTGTGTGATGGCGTCGGAGGGCATCCCCACACGGGCGGCCGATTCGGCGATGAGCGCGGCCTTGCCACCGACGCAGATCAGCGCGTCGAGGGCGCATGTCCCGGCGAATTCCCCGATTTCGCGGTGATAGCGGTCGGTGGCAAGGCCCAGTTCGCGCATGTCTCCGACGATCGCGATGCGCCGACCTGGCGCGGGAAGGGCGGTGACGGTTTCCAACGCCGCACGCATGGAGGCGGGATTGGCGTTGTAGGCGTCATTGAGGATGCACAGGCCTTCGACCTTCTGAAGTTGCAGCCGCATTTCCGGCTTGCTCGCCTCGGCGAGGCTGGAGAGGATCAATTCCTCACGGACGCGCATCTTTCTCGCCACCGCGATGGCGGCCAGGGCGTTGAGCGCCGAGTGCCTGCCCAGCATCGGCACGAACACCGTGCGGCGGCTGTTGTTCAACCGGAACGTCGTGCCGTTTTCATCGCAGGCGATGTCGGTGGCGTAAAGATCGTTCTCCGGGTTCAGACCGAACGTGATGCGGGCGCCGGGATAGCGGGAAACGGCGTCCAGCAGTTCCCGGTCATCGCCGTTGACGACGAGCAATCCCTTGGGGTTCAGTCCCTGGATGATGCTGGCGTTCTCGCGGCGGACGCCCATCAGGTCGTCGAGGCCTTCGAGATGCTCGGCCGAGCAGTTGGTGATGACCGCGATGTCCGGCTGGGCCATCTCCGTCAGCACCTGGATCTCACCATGATGATTCGTTCCGATTTCGAGAACGAGATAATCCTGGCTCGGATCCGCGGGAAAGATGGTCAGGGGAACGCCGATCTCGTTGTTGAAACTCCTGGGCGAGATCGATCCCTTCAGTCTTCCGCACAACGCCGCGTGGATGAGATGTTTCGTGCTGGTTTTTCCGTTGCTTCCGGCGACGGCGATGATCTTGGCGCGCATCTGCATTCGGACGAACTTCGCCAGTTTTCCCATCGCCGTCCGCGAATCGGGAACCTGGAGCAGATGCAGGTTGGGCATTGCCTGCGCCGGCAATTCCTCGACCATCGCCGCCAGCGCGCCGCCGGCGGCGGCGGCGGGAAGGTAGTCGTGCCCGTCGTAATTCTCGCCGCGCAGCGCGATGAACAGGCAGCCCGGCTCCATCCGCCGCGTGTCGGTGCATACCGCCGTGATGGGTGGCGACGTCTTCGGGATCGGGGACAGCGCCCGTCCGTTGACCGCAAGGCGAATTTGTTGAATCGAAGCCGGCTTCATTCGCGTTTGTTCACCCCGTGTTCATGTGGTGGAACGCCGTTCCGAATGACCGAGAGCGAGCAGGGCGTTTTTCGCCTCTTCAACGTCGTCGAAATGATGCTTTTCCGGGCCGATGATCTGGTAGTTCTCGTGCCCTTTGCCCGCGAGCAGAACCACGTCCCCAGGTTCGGCGTCCCGGATGATTTGCCGGATGGCGCGGCGTCGATCGATCTGCACGATCACGTCGTCGCTCCGCGCCGCCGGAAAGCCCTTGCGGATGTCGTTGAGGATCGACTCGGGCGCCTCTCCGCGGGGGTTGTCGCTGGTGACGTACACCACGTCCGCAAGGCGAGCGGCGGTGCGCGCCATTCGCGGCCGCTTGGTGCGGTCGCGGTCTCCGCCACAACCAAACAGAATCCGGAGTTTTCCCCGCGTCAGCGGTCGAAGCGCGGACAGGACGTTTTCCATCGCATCGTCCGTGTGAGCGTAATCGACCAGCACCGCGAATGGCTGCCCGTGACGCACCGCCTGCAATCGCCCGGGGGCGCCCTGCGCCTTACGCAGGCCGGCCGCGAGCTGATGCACCGAAAGACCGGCTGTTTCCCCGACCATCGCCACCGCGAGCAGCGCGTTCTCGATGTTGTGCCGACCGATCAGGCCCATGCTCACTTCGGTGCGGCCGTCGGGGGTGATGAGAATGAACCGGGTTCCCTGCGATGTGATCGAGACATCCTGGGCGCGATAGTCGGCCTGGTCGCCGAATCCGAAGCGGATGACGCGCCCCGGACAATCCCGGATCATGCGATCCGACCAGGAATCGTCGGCATTGACGACGGCCACGCCTGACGGATCGAGTATCTCGAAAAGCCGCGCCTTGGCGGCGGCGTAGCTCTCCATGGTCTTGTGGTAATCGAGATGGTCCCCGGTGAGATTGCTGAAGCCGACGCTCGCGAAACGCACGCCCGAGACACGGTGCTGATCGAGCGCGTGGCTCGACACCTCCATCGCGCAGGCGCGGCAGCCGTTGTCGCGCATCCTCCCGAGCAGGTCGGCGACCTCGGGCGCGCCGGGGGTGGTCATCGAGGCTTCCCGACATGCCTGCCCGTCGTCGATCTCGACCGTGCCGATCATGCCGCAGCGGGATTTCACGGTGGCGAGCAGGTGTCGGATGAGATACGCCGTCGTGGTTTTGCCGTTGGTTCCCGTCACGCCGAACACCCGCATCGACTCGCCCGGTCGATCCCGCAACAGGTTGGCCAGAACCGAGCCGGCGAGCGCGGCGCTGGGCACGATCACCCGCGGCAGGGGGCTTTCGGGCGATTCCGACTCGGTCACCACCGCGATCGCCCCTCTCTCCGCCGCGTCGCGGATATATCGTGATCCATCGGTCTGCGTGCCGGACCGCGCGATGAACAGATCGCCCGGAACGACCAGACGCGAGTCGTCGCGAACGCCCGTGACGTCCGCGTTGGGAAGGGTTGTGCAGGAGATGGACGGGTCGAACTGCCGAAGCAGTGTATGGAGGAGCATTCGGGATATCCCTTCCCTTCCGCGCCCGGAGCCTGTCATCGGCCCCGATCAAGCCACCATGCTTGCGCCGGACGAACAGGCTATCACATGCCGAAGGAAAATCAACGAATCCGCCCCGGCGAATGCGCGGCTCGTTTCCAACTCCCAATCCTTCTCCGGCAGGATGGCATTTCCCGCCTCGCTGCGCTAGAATCGCTCGTTTTTGAATTATGTTGCCGATTCGCACCGACAGCCCGCTGCGCAGCACGCCCTGGATGAACCGGGCGCTGATCGCCGTCAATGCCGTGATGTTCCTCGTGCAGCTTTATGCGGCGCGGACCGGTTTGGCGTGGTTCCACGAAAGCGCCCTCGCGCTCGATCCGCGCGACCTGTCGCTGTTCAATTACTTTTCCTATGCCTTTCTGCATGGCGGGATGATGCACCTGTTCGGGAACATGCTGTTCCTCTACATTTTCGGCAACAACGTCAACGACAAGATGGGGCATGTCGGATATCTCGCGTTCTATCTCGCCGGCGGGGTGTTCGCGGGGATGGGGCATGTGGTCGCGCAGGTCGCCGCGGATCATCCCGCGCCGGTCATCGGCGCCAGCGGTGCGGTGGCGGCGGTGACGGGGGCGTATCTCGTCCTTTTCCCCCGTTCGCGCATCACGGTCATCTACTTCTTCATCCTGATCGGCGTGATCGAAATTCCCAGCATGTGGTTCATCATCTTCTTCTTCGTGAAGGATGTGTTCCTCAATTTTTCCGGGCAGATGACCCAGGTCGCGCACACCGCGCACATCAGCGGGACGCTTTTCGGCGTGGGGCTGTGCATGATGCTGCTGGCGGGACATCTGCTGCCCCGCGACCAGTTTGATGTGCTCGCGCTGCTGCAACGCTGGAACAAGCGCCGGCAATACCAGAACCTCGTCCGTAACGGATACAACCCGTTCGAGTATTCACCGGACGCCCCCGCTTCCGCGCGTCGGCCGGCGCCGCCCGATCCCATCTCCCAGCGCGCCCTCGACCTTCGCGCGGAAATCGCCGAAGCCATCGCGCATCACAACCTCCCCCTCGCCGCGCAACGATATCTCGATCTCAAGGCGATGGACTCTTCACAGGTGCTTTCGCGGCAGGCGCAGCTCGACATCGGCAACCAGCTCTACAGCCAGCAGCTTTTCCCCCAGGCCGCCGAGGCCTATGAGCAGTTCCTCCGGCATTATCCCAAGTTCGAGCAGATCGAGCAGGTCGAGCTGATTCTCGGGTTGATGTATTCGCGCTACCTCGACCAGCCGGAACGCGCCCGGCAATGCCTGGTCCGCGCGATGGCCCGGCTGCACGGCGAAAAGGAACGGGAGCTTGCCCGCGCGGAGCTTGAGCGGATCGACCGGC
>CAYUNS010000102.1:0-14620 GCA_964446155.1 uncultured Tepidisphaeraceae bacterium
CAAGACGGCCGCACGCCGGGCGCGGACCGGTCACGGAATGCGAAGCCCCGCATGGGGCGATATCCTCCATTATCGGGCGAAAGCGATCGGCTTCGTGAGGGAAGAAATCAAAAAGGGAGCAGGGATCGGATCAGGTTCGACGAGATTGCGGGGACCTGCGGAAGGGATGGCGGTTTCCTGTCGCGCAGGGATTGCGCGGCGGCGTGAAGGAAGGGTTGACGGAGCCGGCCGACGGTGGGAACGACGGGGCGGGGGATGACGTGAACGGGGTGGGTCGGAGACAGCGGCCAGACGTGAAGAACGCTCGTCGAGGCCGCAATCGCATCGTGAAAGTCGCCGCGGGCGCCGATTTCGCCGCGCGCGAACGGTGAGAGCGCGGGATGTTCGCTCCAGCCGGCTCCATACAGCGCCAAGGGCTGTTGAGCCTGCGCCAGCGCACGCGCGATGCCCAGTTGAAAGGCGGGCTGGACGAGCTGCGAAAGAAAGCGCGCCTGGTTGAATCCTTCAACGGCGATGTCGAGTTTCTTCATTCGCGTCAGTAGATATTGTTGCGCATTGTCACCGAGACGGAAGGGATCGGCGAGGAGTTCGTTTTCGATCATTTCCCACAGCAGCCGATGGCTGGAGAAGGCGCGCACCTCGTCGGGAATCTGCATGGAAGGCAGATCGGCGAGGATGGCGAGCATGGGGTCGGCCGGGGGGGGCGGGGGGGCCGCAGGCGCGGTCGGCCAGCCGCCGATGGCGATGCGGTCGTCCGGCCAGCCGGCATTGAGCGCCATGTCCCGCCAGGAGGGACATGCGAGAATGAGCGCATCATGCGGGGCCGTCGCCGTAAATGCGGGGATTCGCGGATGGGTGATCCAGGTGATCCATGGCCGCCGGGGATGCAGCAGATTCGGGGCGTCCGATCTCGACAGGTTGATGGCGATCAATGCGTCGGATCGTGCCGCAACCTCGGCGACGGCGAGAGGGGAGGCGGTGGCGGGATCGCCGGGATCGAGGCGGTTTACGGTGATTTCCCCGGTGGCCGCTTCGAGAGCGCTTCGCAGCGCATGGCCGTGGTCCTCCCACAAGCGAAAGGATTCGGGGAGCAGCGCCGCGAGCGCGCGCCGGGGCGACGAAGGCGACCGCGGCGCGCGTTCCGTCAGCTTCGCGAGAAGAGCGGCGCGATGGGATGCGATGTCGCTGAAGCATTCCTGCGCCCCGGCGAGCAAAGGCGCGAGCGCATCATCATTGAGGCGATTGGTTTTGATGAATTGCTGGGGCACGGGCAGACCGGGGCGATCCATCATCAACTGCCGCAACTGCGAGTTCCAATCCGCCCCGGCGAACAGAAAGAGGCGGTGCGCGCCCAATTCGGATGCGAAATCGTCGCAATGCAGCATTTGTCGGAAGACTTCATCGTCGGGGATGATCGCCAGAATCGCCTGCGCGGGTTGAAGGCGGTCGAGGGCGACTCGCAGCTCGGCGGCGTGCGCGGGGGCGACGAAGCACATCGCGCCGGCTCGCGCCTGGAGCGAGCGGAGCATCGCGGCCGCGGCGCGATGGGGGATGGAGCAGCCGGCGAGCCATTGATCGGATGAATCGATCGCGGTGAGGCAGCCGTCCCGGCCGAAAAACCATTGCAGATCGAGCCTCGGATCGAGTTTCGGGAGCAGGTCCGGTTGGGAATGGGACAGCGCCTGTCGATTCGCATCGCGATTCGACAGGGCGCGACGAACCGCGAGGGGCATCGCCGGTGATGCGGAGGAAACCAGGGTCACATCGATTTATCGGACGAAGCGCGTCCGGGACTTGAGGATCGGCACACGGTGCATCGGCACACGGCGGGGCGTCTCGCGACGGCGGGGCGTTGATCCTACAATATCCATCATGAAGTTCACGAAAATGCACGGTATCGGCAACGATTATGTTTACGTCAACGGGTTTGCGGAGACGGTGGAGGATCCCGCCGAGGTCGCAAGGCGGGTTTCGGACCGGCACTTCGGCATCGGCAGCGACGGATTGATTCTCATCCTTCCATCCGACCGGGCCGACGTGCGCATGCGCATGTTCAACGCCGACGGCAGCGAGAGCGAGATGTGCGGCAACGGGGTGCGCTGCGTGGCCAAGTATGCGTTCGATCACGGGCTGACGAATCGCAATCCGATGAAGATCGAGACCGGCCGGGGCGTGCTGACGCTCGACTTGCAAACACGCGACGGCAAGGCCGAGCGGATCACCGTCAATATGGGGGAACCGATCCTCAATCTGCCGGAGATTCCGGTGGATCAGGAGCGGATCATTGCGGGCGGGAGGGAGCATGAGCATCGGCTGTCGATCGCGCGGTCGAACGAATTGATCGAGGCGACATTCGTCTCGATGGGCAATCCGCACGCGACGATCCATGTTCCCGACGTGGCAAAGGTGGAACTGGATAAGATCGGCCCGGTCATCGAGCATCACCCGGCGTTTCCGAGACGGATCAACGCGCATTTCGTGCAGGTGCATTCGGAGAGTGAAGTGACGATGCGCACCTGGGAGCGCGGGAGCGGGATCACGCTGGCGTGCGGAACGGGGGCGTGCGCGGTATGCGTCTCGGGCGTTCTGACGGGACGAACGAATCGAAAGATTCTGGCACATCTTCCCGGCGGGGATCTCACCCTGGAATGGCGCGAAAGCGACAACAACGTCTACATGACCGGCCCGGCGACGGAGGTGTTTTCGGGAGACTGGCCGCAGTGACCGCAACCACCGGAAACCCGCGGTCCGTTCAAATTCCGTTTCCCGTCATCCGGGTGAACTGACTTTGCCGCCATCGCCCCGGCGACTGTCCATATCGCTTGCGGAAAAGCCGTATGAACAGATTGACGTCGCGGTAGCCGCATTCAACGGCGACTTCCTTGATGCTTGGATAAGGATCGAGCAATCGCTGGTGGGCAAGGCTCATTCTGAGGGATTGTTGATATTGCCGCGGAGAAAGCCCGACATGTCGGCGAAACAATGTTCGCAGGTGGCTTGGGCTGACACCGACGGCCTGGGAGAGGGATTGAATGCTTAACGGCTGCCCAATCCGCTGTTGCACATAAGCCAGGGCGGCCTCGGTCCTGGGATGCGCTGCCGGCGGCTCCGTGAGCTTTCGCTGTATGTATTTCAATCGGGACAGCAGCGCCGCGAGCAGATTGCCCAGCATGGGAGGCGGCAGTTCGGTGTCGCGATTCAATTCCACAATGGTTTTAATCCAGGGCATGACATATCGGTCGCCCGCCGTGGGAATGACCTGTTGCACATTGTCCAATCCATGAGCGCCGGGCAGAAAGCCAATGTAAAAGGTTCCGACGACGCCGGCGCCAACCTGGTCATGCGGGATTCGTGCGGGGAGGAGAAAGACATCCCCTCGTCGGCCGGTCAGCGCGGTTTTTCCGACGTGAATCCTGCATGATCCGCGGGTGACGAGCACGAGTTCCAGACAGGGGTGTTCATGAAACGCGACGGGATGCGCGGACAGGAAGCGATGCGAGAAGAGCACCTGGGGAAGTCCGTCACTCGATGTCATAGTCGTTTCATCCTATGAATAGGCGATCCATCCGATTGTCTGTTCGGCGTCGCAAGGCTTCAATGGGCGCTGTTCGGGCACTCGCACGCGACCCTCGGTCCAGATGAATGGCCGCTCCGTGCTGAATGATAGTCGTCGCGTGCGATTGTTCTGCTTGCGAACGGTGGTTTCAACAGGCGGATATCGACTCATGCAAGCCTTGCTTCATCAGACGGACTTGTTTCGGCCGCACAATGATCCTGACGATCATTGGGATCTCGCTTGTGCGTTTGCTGCCGCCCGGCAGGGGCTGGTTTCGCTGGCCGGCATCCTGATCGACCATCCACCGGGGCCACCGGTGTTGAACCACGCGAGCGATCCCGATGTCGCCGCCGTCGCACAGCTTTCCCACCTGACCGGAATTCACTGCCCGATTGCGGTTGGCAATCCCCGGCATTTTTCCACCCGCGGCGATCTCGACTCGTCGCCTCCGCCTGCCGGCGTTGAATTCGTCAATCGTCTGCTGCGCGAAAGCCGTGATCCCGTCGTGATTTCGGTTGTCGGCTCTGCCCGTGACATTGCCGAGGCGATTGCGCGCGAGCCGCGGTTGTTCGAGGAGAAATGCGCGCGCATCTATCTCACGGCCGGAAGCGGCAGCCCGGATTCGGCGGCGATCAAGTCGCTGGAGTGGAATGTGGCGCTCGACCCCGCAGGGTATGCCCGGATCTTTCAAGCGCCATGCCCGGTTCACTGGCTTCCCTGTCTTGAGGATGAAGATCGTGTCGCCTCCCAGGAGTCGCGTTCCTATGCCGGTCACTTCCAGTTTCAGGAAAAAGAGATACTGGATTCATTGCCGGCGGGCTTGCGGAGCTTTTTCGGGTTCATGTACGACCGAAGGGATTCGTCGTTCTGGCTGCGCGCGCTCGGGGAGGATTTCGACGCGGTGCTGCAAGGTCGTCGGGAGCGCCATCGAATGATGTATTCGACACCGCTTTTTTTCGATGTCGGCGACCAATGCGTCACCATTGAGGGGGAGATTCGTCCAAAAACCGAGCATCGCAACGACTGGGTTTACCGATTTGAACCGGTGAACATCCAATGTGGTGTGGACGGGGTTGCACGATGGACACCAGCGGCCAACGGCTCGAATCGTCATCTCTTTCATGTGCTCGACACCAGCGCTTATCCCATGGCGATGACGCGCGCGATGAAAAGCCTGTTGAACCGCGCATTCAAGTGAATGGCATTGGATCGACGCAGGCCATTGCACCGGGGAGCAGTCATGTCGCTCGATTGGCAAAACGATCTTTGGATTCTGCAAACGGAGCAGCCGACGCACGGTTGTGCTCCGCCGTACATCGGCAATGGGCGGTTGGGGTTGAGGCTCGGCGCCCTGGTGCTGGGCACGGATCGCGACGCGCCGGCCTTGACCACGGCCGGACCTGAGCGTTGCACCGTGGGAACGCCCCGATACGACCACACTTATCCGCTTCAAGCCTTTGCCGCTCATGGCCGGGACGGAATTCAGCTATGCCTGCCGTCCTGGGCGAACATTGATCTGCGCGTGGGCGGCCGGCGATTTGAGCCGGCCACGCTGGAGACCAGCTCGACCAGGCCGATCAGAACGTGGCTCGACATGCGGAGCGGTGAAGCCGGACTGGACGGCATCTGGCGGTTGCCCGGCGGAGGCGTTGACATGCGCATTGGGCTGTTGTTGCCACGATCGCGACCCCATGGCGGCTTATGGGAACTGGAGCTTGAGGGTCTCATGGCGCCGACCGAACTTGAGTTTGGTTTTGCCGGAAAACACTGCCTTGACGAGTTGGAGCAAACCTACCGTCATTTCGCGGGAGATCTCAGGGGAACGTACTGTACGCGTCGCCGGCATCGGACAATGGAAGCGGGGCTTCGATGGACTTGTGAAAGTGATGGGGATGTCGCGGTCGCGGTCCAGCTCGACCGCCCGGGGTCGGCGACGGTGCGACTGGTCACCCGTGGTCGAAGGCTGCGGCTGCGCGTCTACTGTTCGATTCGAGGCGGGACGGAGCCGCTCGGTCCCGCCGAGGTGCGGGATGACTTGACCGCGCTCCAGCAAGGCGTGGAGGAAGGGACGCTTCGAAAGGACAACAGGGAGATTTGGAGGCGCCTCTGGTCGGATGCGATCGATGTGACGACGCTCCCCCTCGATTCGCGCGACCAGCGTTTTGTTCTTGCACAACAATATTATCTGCTGGCAAGCTACGATGGATC
Organism: uncultured Tepidisphaeraceae bacterium; assembly: GCA_964446155.1. Classification (GTDB taxonomy): domain Bacteria; phylum Planctomycetota; class Phycisphaerae; order Tepidisphaerales; family Tepidisphaeraceae; genus CAYUNS01. Next base: position 5,765 of record CAYUNS010000102.1, read on the forward strand.
GGATCATCCCACGGTCCCGCTGGGATTATCGAGCAACCACTGGGGCGGGCAGATGTGGGATTCGGATTTATGGCATTTCCGCGCTCTTAACGCCTTGTGGCCGACGTTGGCGAGACAGATCGTACAAGCGAGGCTGGCAATGCTGCCCGCGGCGCGGCGGTATGCGGCGTCACTGGGCTTAAGGGGAGCGTGGTTTGGTTGGGCGAGCGATGAAGACGGCAATGAAACCGCGCCGGAACATTATCGCGCGGAAATACACGTCAATGCCTGGATTGCCCTGGCGGCGTGGGAGTCGGCCCGCCGGGTGGGAGATCCCTCATGGACGACCGCGGTCTTTTCCCTGCTGCGCGACGTGGCGGACGCGATCTGCAGCCGGGCGGCGCGCGACGACACCGGTCAGTGGCATGTCCTGGGGGTGCTGCCTCCCGATGAATCGGTGGTGGAAAATCCAGAAAACCCCGGTATCTGTGATGACAATGTCACGACCAATCTCGCCTTTGCCACCGCATTGCGGGCGGCGTCGGATGGGGCGCGGCGGATCGGGGAAAGCGCTTCGCCCCTTTGGCGCGAGGTGGCCGACGGACTGGTCTTGTTGCCCCCGGATGCGGAGGGCGTCATCCCGGAATACCAGGGTTACAGCGGCCATCAGATCAAGCAGGCGGATCTGCTTCTATCATTCTTTCCGCTCAACCTGAACCAGAGCGACGAAGTCGTGCGCGTCAATCTCGATTATTATCAGCGGAAAATTCTTTGGGGCCCGCTGATGACCGAGCAAATCGACGCTTGCATCCGTCTTCAGCGTGGATTCGGGGAGCGATCGACCATTCTGCGGAATTTGCTGCGGCGATACCGCAGGTATGTCCGCGGCCCATTCGAAGTGCCCTACGAGTGCATCGACAACAGCAACAGCATCATGTTGACCGCCTGCGGCGGACTGCTGGCGGCTTTGATTCATGGGTGGTTTGGCGTTCGCGAGAGTCGCGACCTCGAGCGCCTTCCACGGCTTGACGTGCTCAAAATTCCTTAAAAGAAAAAGAAAAGAATCATTTGCTTTTGGATACTTTTGATGTATCCTTTATTCTTATAAGAATTATCGATGTCGCTTTTTGTGAGTATTGATTTTTGATCGTACCGCAATTTTGCTCATTCGACACTTCGGGCAAAACCGGTCATCGCCCAGTTTTTGGTCATCACATTTCTTTTATGGAGGAGGATTTATGAAGTCGAATCTGTTGCGATCGATGATCGCGAGCGTTTCGGTGATTTCGATGTCGGCGGTCGTGAATGCGGCTGTCTTCAGCGTGCAATTCGCAGGTTTTGATGGTCCTGCCGATCCCAGTGGCGGTAGATCGTTATTGGCGAGCGATGTGGCGGGGCTTGAGCCTGTCGCGAACTGGAACGCCGTGTATACGCCGCAAACAGTCGAAGGGGAGCCTGTTTACATTGATGGCGGCACTCACGAACTGCAGTATTTCAGCGGCTATAACGAGTTCAATGGGCTTCATTTTCTGGACGCACCGATGAATGATGCCGGGGCCGCGACCACCATCGCGGGTACGGTTTCAGGATTCACCCTTGCCGGCCAGGTCGGTGCTTCGACTTCAAATCCGGTCATACCCAACCAGAAGTTGATGTCGCATCAAATCGCCGTGCCTGGCACGGCCTTCGGTGGCAATCCCCTTCAGACCGGCACGTTGACGTTTGGTAATCTCAACGCCAATGGTTTTACCACCTACGATGTCATCGCCTATCTCAATCTGAATGTCAGTTCGAGCCAGGGCGGGGGTCACCCTTCCACGATTGCCTTGAATGGCGACGAGCCGGTGGCAATCAAAGTCGATGGGGGCGCTTCATACCAGGAACCCGTGGTTTTTGTGGATGCCACCACGCTTGCCGATGGCGGGAATTACGTTCGTTTCAGCGGTTTGACCGGAGACTCGGTCACCCTGGCGATCACATCGGCGCCATATTTTAACGGCGTCGGTTTTTCGGGGATTCAGATTGTCCAGGTTCCCGAGCCTGGCAGTGCAATCAGTCTTGTCCTCGCGGGTGGGTTTGCCCTGGGCATGGGTCGGCGTCGATCCCGGTCTGTCTGAAACCGCGTGTGCCGAAGGACACCTGGTGTCAAAGGTTGTTATGACAAATCAGTTGCAATCCTGGATCGGGCGTGGCGCGTTTCTGGTCGCATTGGCATTCATCGTTCCTTTGAATGTCTTCGGGCAGCCCGCCGTGACGGAGGAGAATCCGTTCGCGTCCAACATCGCCGCCGCGACGACCGCCGCGACCAATCTGAAGAATGAGTACACGCAGATGTCGGAGGAATTGCGGTGGGAGCACGAGGACGGCTCTCTCGCGGATGATCTGGTTCAGGCCAAGGCGTATTACGACGGGATCATCTCTGATTTTGAACATGCCGCACAGGCCTGGTCCAACGGGAACGATGTCGAAGCGCGGGCGCTTCGCTCCGCCGCCCAGGCGGCAATGCAATCAAAAGACGCCTGGCGAAAGCGAATGTTCGAGTTTCGGCGCGCGCAGTCCAATGCGGCGCCGACGCAGCAGTGGTACATGGAAATCGCCTCGGTTGCCCGGGAAGGCGCTTTGCCCGAGTTGTGCAATCTCGTCGAAGGGAAAAAGGCGGCTTCAGAGGCATGGCGGGATGTGGCGGAAGCCACCGTGCCGGGCGCTTCGCCTCAGAGGATCGATGAATTGAAAGAGAAGGCGCATGCCGCAATGGGGGAGGCCGACATCGCGCTGTGGCGGTTTTTCTGGTCCAATGAGCGGGCAGGCATGTTCGCATCCGACCAAAGGGTGACAAAGGAAGATGTCGAGGCGCCGCTGAGCAGGTTGATCGCCCTTCAGGATGAACTCAGTGCCCTTCGTCGCAGGCAGATCGAGCATGAGCGCAAGGTTCGTCAAGTGCAGATGGACATGACCCAGGCCCAGAGCGAACTGGTGAAGGCGTTCTGGGCGATAAGAGAGGCCAAAGCCCGTGCCGCCAGCGCCGCGGCCGCGGGGGAATGAGTGATTCGTTGTCTCCCGGATGGAAGGCCAATAAACATGAGAACCACGCTCATCTGTGCAGTGTTCAGTTGTTTGCTTCTCGGGGCGGGACGCGTCGAGACCCGCGAGGGCAAGATCTTTCGTGGGGAAGTGGTTTTTGACGAGGGGGCGGTGGAGGTCCAACCCGGCGATGGAAGCGCGGGGGTTCGCATCGGCGTCGATGATCTGCGAATCCTCTCCCTGCGGGATGTCGAGCCGCAAGGGTTGACCGCATCCAGGGCGGGCGAATTGATCCAACCCTGGACCCACGCGGACCTGGGAAAAGTGCATATGCCGGGATCGGTCGAGTGCGACGAGACCGGCACTGTGACGATTGAAGCGTCGGGCTGGGGCGTATGGGGCGGCGATGATTCGTTTCACTGGGCTTATCGTCCGCTTGATGGGGACGGCCAGGTGATCGCGAGAGTGTCTTCGACAGGCCCATCACACGACGCCCTGGTGATCGGAGTGATGATTCGTCAGGACATGGATCCTGACGCCAATATGGCCGCAACCTGTTTGTACCCTTCCGGAGAAGTCCGCCTGCACCGCCGGGTTTCCGGCGAACCGCCTTCGTTCGGGCCTGTCGTCGATGCCAGGGGAGAAACCTGGATTCGTCTCGCGCGACGGGGCAGTTTGTTTATTGCTTATGATTCCTCCGATGGCCGGACGTGGCGGCGCGTGGACAGCCGCGTGATTCCAATGTCGTCCGATGCGTTGGCCGGTGTCGGCGCCTGGACCACGAACAACTCCGGTCGAGGCCGTGCGACGATCGATTCCGTTTCAGTTCTATCAGGCGCTGCCGGTTCCTCCGCTTCCTTGACCGAAGCGGGGTTTGATGAAGGCGTCGTCCTGGAAGACGGCACTGTGCATGCGGGCACAATCATTTCCGTGGATGACGAATCGCTGTCGTTGAGAAGCGGGCGGCGGGAGACGGTCATCGCCAGGAGCGATGTGGCCCGATTGATTCTCGGCGAGTCGCCGACACCCCTCGGCGATCTGGCAGGCCGGAGTGGCGTTCTGCTGCGCAAGGGCGACTTCATCGAAGGCCAGGTGACGACGATCACCCTGTCGCAGGAGCAGGATGCATCCGCGCCTCAAAGAAAACTGACCGTGATTTCAGCGGCGTTCGGTCCCATGGACATTGATTTCCATGAAGCCGCCGCCGCGCTCTTTCGTGAGGTCGTCCCCACCGCCGCGCGATACCAGGTTCACACGGCGGATGGCTCGCTGCTCCATGGAGCCGAGATGCAAATCAGGAAGACCGGCGTTTTCCTGGACGGAACGGCGGTGACGGACGTCGTGAGGATTGAAGACCGCTCCTCCCGGGAGGCGGATTAAGGAACCGCCGGGTTTCGACGAGGTTGCCACGCGTTTCATAGACGGAAGTTGATCCGAGCATTCACCATGACCAAGTACGCACGATTCAGTGGAGTGATTGAGGCGAGAATTCGACGGGGAGACTATGTCGTTCGCGAGTTGCCGACCGAGTTGGAGCTGGCGAAGGAATTTGAAGTGTCCCGGAAGACGGCGCGGCGCGCGATGCAGGATCTGCTTGAAAAGGGGATCGTGGTTCGCAGGCCTTACGGGCGGTTGGCGGTCAACCGCAAGCATAAGGAGGTCAAGGGACGGATTCATGTGGCGTTTCTCGCGATGGCCTTTTATTCCACGCATGTGGAGCAGTGGCGATTGGCCGTCAGCCGCGCCGCGGAGAAGATCGGCGCCCTGGTGCGCCCCCTGGATTTCGTGCATTGGGAGGACCGGGCGATTCCCGAAGCGCTGGAACGGTTTGACGGCGTTTTCATGATGCCGAATTCGGAGTTGATTCCCGGCGCATTGTTGAAGCGCCTCGGTTCCGCGAAACATCTGGTGTCGCTGGAGAACGATCTTTCCCAGTGGAATGTGCCGTCGATTTGTCTGCTGCCCCCGCGGTTCATCCATTCGCTGGGCGATCATCTGTATGCGTTGGGGCATCGTCGGATCGATTGCCTCAACACGCAGCCGGAAGACCATGTCATCGAGCAGCGCATGGACCAGTGGTTGTTGTGGCAACGCATGCACAAGATCGAGGGAAGGCTCATCCGGGAACCGGTCGCGCCTTACGACCACGCCGCGCCCAGGGCTTATGCCGTCATAAAGCAAATGTTGTCGAACGGTAAGTTCAATGCCACGGGGCTGGTCTGTCTCACCAACGCCGCGGCCGTGGGGGCGACCCGCGCCCTGCAGGAGCATGGGTTGCAGGTGGGCAGGGATGTCTCTGTCTGCGCCATGGAAGGTGAAACCGACGCGCCTTTCCAATGGCCGTCCCGAACCGTCCTCGAGATTCCCAAACCCGACATTTATGTGGAAGTCTGCATGGACTGGTTCGCGAAGAGAACCGAACCCTGGCTTGGCCCGCGGTTGCTCGAACCGTCGAGTCTGACCCTGTTTAAAGGTGAATCCACCGGCCCGGCGCCGGATGTGGGCAAATCCTGATGGAGGACAGCATGTTCCGACGCAAAGCCTTTACATTGGTTGAACTTCTGGTGGTTATCGGGATTATCGCGCTTCTGATCGCGATACTTATGCCGGCGCTCAACAAGGCGAGGGAAGCGGCCATACGCACGCAGTGCCTGAGCAACCTGCGGCAGTGCTTCATGGGCTTTGAACTGTACAAGACCGCCAATCGCGGATTTATCCCCCAGCGAAGGAGCGTTCAGGGCGCCTATGGATTCTGGCCGAGGTTTCTCGTCAATGGGGAGGACGGGCTGGGCAATTCCGGGCATCCGCAGTATCTGTCTTCCAAGGTCATCGCGTGTCCAGCCAACCTGGGTTATGAACACATTATCGCATCGGCCACTGCCCAGGAGTCGGGCTATGGGCTGTACGCTCCCGATGGCGAATCCGCGTTCATCCTGCTCCACGATTACGAAAACCAGCCGTTTCCCTGGTTGTCCAATCACCTGTTCTGGGTGCAGAGGCCCGACCGCTTGCGAACCCTGGGTTTTACCTCTTCCAGATTCATCATGTTGGCGGATACCGCGATGCGCGATTACCAGCCAGGCTGGAATTATGGAATCTGGAGGCCCGAGAATGAACACTCCTGGGGAACGACAATCCAGACCATTCACGGTGAGCGTGCCAATGTGATCTTCTACGACGGTCACGGCGAATCGCTTACCGACCGGCAGATGCGCTACGAAACCGACTCGAAGGTGCGGGCCTTCAAGCGCGCGGATTCGCTTGCCACCTACTATTTGCCCGCGCCTTGATCGGAATGATGCGTTCGATGCGGGCATTCATATGTCAACGACAACGGAGAGAATACGTGATGAAATTCATAATGATATTGATCGCCGTGATGATGTTGTGTCACGCCGCCGGGATGGTGGCCGCCGTGCCGGTGGTTGTGCAGGATTTCGAGAAAAAGATGGATGCGCCAAAGGTCTGGGTGGTCAATATGCCCGAGGGGAATGCGTCGGCGGAACTTTCCGATCGGGATGCCGCCGAAGGAAAGGGCAGCCTGACGCTGAAGTACAGGTTCACCGGCCAGGGCCAATACCTGGGCGTTCCGGTTTCGGTGGATATCACTAAACCATTTCGCACACTGCGGTTTCAACTGCGCGGAGACGGCTCGAACGTCCGTTACGGGCTTTATGTCACCGATGCGGGCGGCGAGACGCACAAGTATCACGAGCCGGGCAGGATGCGAGTCGACTTCACCGGATGGAAGGAGATTGCCATTGATTTGCAGGCCCCACACGAGACCTGGGGCGGGGACAAGAACGGCCGGATCGATTATCCGATCACCCAATTGACGTTCGAGATCAGCACCCCCGGTGGTCCTGCCTCCGATGCCATTGCCAGCGGTCAATTGTCCTTCGATCAACTTGTCGCCGATGCGGAAGGGGTCACAGCCCAGATGTTCAAGTCCATCATCGCCATCACTTCGCCGGAGTATCGTGCCGAGATTCAAGGCGATACCCGCGTGGAACTCGCCGCTCCGGGATTTGAGACCGTGACGGTCAGGTCATGGAAGCCGGGAGACCGGTTCGGAAGCCATGCGACCGTCGAGACGGTCACGCTCGATTCAGACGGAGCCGGTTCGTTCACGTTTCCCGCGGATCAATATCCCAACGGGCCGATCACGCTGACGATCAGTGGCGACAACGGGGAGTTCAAGGACAACTGCTACCTGCAACTCTACAACAAAGGCGGAGTGAAATGGAATGCGGGGCTGCCGAAGGATCCGCCCGCGGCCAAGGGGCTGAAGCTGTTGTTTGCCGATGATTTTGACGGACCGTTGTCGATCGGCGCCGGTCCGGCGTTTCGATACTTCGATCACAAGCCGCCGCGCGGTGAGACCGACTTCAGCTTCCCGGTCCCGTTCACCAGTCATGACAAGCCCAACACGCCGTTTTCCCAGGTCGATACCTATCTGCGCATCCGCGCCAGTGAGAAAGCCCGGAGCACGGGCATCATCTCGTCGCTACAGAGCGACGGCAGCGGTTTCAAGGTCGCGGCGCCGGCGTATTTCGAGTGTCGGTTCATCGCGCCCAATGCGATCGGCTCGTGGCCGGCGTTCTGGCTGATGACCGACCATATGTCCGATGGTCTGGATAAAAACAGGCACAACCCCTGCGATGAACTGGATGTCATCGAGGCTTACGGCGGCGAAGGCCCGAAAAATCCCAACTCGTTCGACAAGTACATGCTCAGCATTCACTGCTGGAACCAGGGTGACGCCGGCCAGGCCGCCAAGGAAGCGGCGGCCAGGCATCTGAAACGCCCGACCGAGATGAAAAAACACGGCATTCCCTCGACCTGGTTCGAGGCGTTCCATACCTATGGATGCCTGGTGACGGAGACGGAGACGATCTACTACTGCGATGACATCGAAGTCGGGCGCCATCCGACACTGCCGCTGAGCAAGGAGACACCGCTCTTTTTCATGGTGAACCTCGCCACCGGTGGAGGCTGGCCGGTGGACCTGTCGCGGTACGGCGGCGAGATCGACATGTATGTCGATTATGTCCGCGTCTATGGCAAGGCTCCGGCGCGATGAATGCGCCAATCCGCTCCGTTCCCGCTTGCCCGGGGAGATTCTCGATGAAGGGCAAGCGACATACACCGGAACAGATCATCAACAGGCTGCGTGAGGCCGAGGCCGAGTTGAACGCCGGGCGGACGATCGGGCAGAAAATTGGACTTCCCCACGTTTGGTGGACGCGCCGGACGGACATCATAATTGGGTGTCCGAAAGGAGCGATCATGGCGAAGCGGAAGTTCACGCGAGAGTTCAAGGTATCTGTGGTGAAGCTGGTGCAGGAGCAGGGCTACAGCTGCGGGGAGGCGGCCAGGAGTCTGGGGGTGGACCCCAACTCGGTGCGTGGGTGTCAAGGGATAAAACGGGGACGGACCGGCTCCATTCGGACCCTCATTCAAGCGTGCAATAGAGCATGATGTTATGCAGGCGCCTTCTTCAGGCCGATGGCGGCGCACCATTCCGGCGAGTCGCGCAGCAGCGCCACGACGCCTTCATGGCTCAATCGCTGGTGCTCGCGCAGGCAGAGGCAGGCGAACAGTTGCGGGTGCGTATAGTCATGCCGGCTGTTCTTGCTGGAGTACAGGGACAGTCGCCGGCCGCCCAGTTGATGGGCGGCCAGGAGCACCTTCCGTGGTGATTTGCAGGTTCGCATCCTGCACGATGTATTGTGCAACAGTAGAGGGCGCAGCCAAACGGGCGCCTAACATTGTTAAGGTCCGAATGGAGCCGGACGGAACTGGTTTACCCGAACCGTCATGCGCCTGGCTCGATTCCCGGCCTTATGTCTTCCG
>CAYUNS010000103.1:0-2860 GCA_964446155.1 uncultured Tepidisphaeraceae bacterium
GGTGGTTGCATGACATGGGATTCATCGATGTTGCGGGCGCGTCGGTCGTGCATGTGACGGCCGGCTTGATGGCCGCGACGGGCGCATGGATCGTCGGGCCTCGTGCGGGGAAATACAACCGTGACGGATCGTCCAATATGATCCCCGGCCATAGTCTTCCCCTCGCGGCCACCGGCGTCATGGTGATGACCATCGCCTGGGGCGCCTATGTCGCGGCGGGTTCCGTGGTGATGGGTGGAACCGGAGTGCTCGCGGTGATCAACACCCTGCTTGCCGCGGCATCGGCCGGAGCGACGGCTTATCTCTACAGTTGGTGGCGATACGGCAAAGTGGATTTCCCGCTCTGTCTTGGAGGACTGATCGGTGGACTGATCAGCGTGACCGGCGCCGCCGCCGGAATGCCATCCTTCGGCGCGGTGATCACGGGCGCGGTGGCCGGGCTGGCGATCCCGTGCCTGAGCGTCTGGATGGATACCCGGCTCAAGCTGGATGATCCGACCGGAACGGTTTCAGCGCACATTTTCGGCGGCGCCTGGGGAATTCTCGCCGCCGGCGCTTTCGCGCCCGCGGCGTCGATGGAACGTTTCAAGCTGGTTGGCGTACAGACCCTGGGTTTGATTGCGGTCGCTGCAATCGCAATCCTCATGGCGATCCTGCTGTTCAAAACCCTGGCCGCAACCATCGGCGTCCGATCGAAGGAATCCGACGAGTACGACGGCCTGGACCTCTCCGAGCACGACCTCAACGCCTATCCCGATTTTCAACAGACCATGATCAAAAGCTATCATCTTCGGGAAGCATGACCCATCCATGCCCGCCCCCCCCCCCCTACGTCCGATAATCCATATTATGTTAAGTATTGTATATCGTCTGTAAAAGCAGGGGCGAAAACGCATGGTCGAATCGACCACTTACCCAACTCACATTTCCTGGCTTCAATCCTTGCTTGTGCTGATGTTTCTCAGCTTCAGGTAAAAATCATTGAATACCCGATCACGATCGATTTCCCTCGCGGCGCGGATGAGATGTCTGCGGGGATCGGTGCTCCAGGTGTATTGGTCCGTCAGGATCGCGGCGGGCATGAGGGCCGTGGGGATCCACTTCGGCTCGATCAGCCAGGCGATGGGCGCCATATCCCAGATGACGCGGCTTCGGCCGGGCGCGTCGTCCACCTGTTCAGTGTAAATCTGATGCAGGTAAGCGCCGATCTCGCCGTGAGGTTTGACATGAGCCTCGATCTCGGGACGGGTGACGCGCAGATGCTCGGCGACATTTTTGCACGGGACGAACACCAGCGGCACGCCGCTGTCGAACAGGAGGCGCGACGCATGCAGATCCTGTTGCAGATTGAACTCATGTGCGGTGTGCCAGTCGAATGGATGCCCGCCCAGCCAGACGATCACAATGCGCTCGATCAGGCGCGGTTCGAGAAGCAGCGCCGAAGCAATGTTGGTGATCGCTCCGATGGCGACGACATAAAGCGGCGGACCGTCGATCGGGCGTTTCATGGCGCGGCGGATCAGATCCCGAACGGCGTCGCTCTCGACGGGCTGGTCGGCGGCGGGAAGATAACGATCGGAGCCGCGAAAGGCATACCCTTCCCGTGATTGTCCCATTCGTTCGAGCACACGGAGGATTTCGGCGTAGCTCTTGCGCATTCCATCGGCCGGACCGTTGGATCGCTTGTTGAAATACGGCGCCGCGTAGACCGCCTGAAGATCCATGCGATCCGACGAGAGCAGCGCATAGGTCAGGGCGTATTGATCGTCGATTTCATTATCCGTGTCGGTGTCCAGCACCATCTCGATGCGACTGGTCGGCGGCTGAATCCTGGCGATCCGAACGGCGGTATCAAGCGTCGGGAACAATGGCATGTCAAGGCTCCTTCATGGGAACGATCGCGTTGATTGTCATACCTGCAAACAGCCTCTATCCTACTCATTTCCGGCCGTTGTCCGAAAGAATTGCGCCCGAGGGTGTAACGTAAGCCCTCTGAAGAATTTGGACCCGCCTATTTGATCGATCCGATGGGATGGCGCTGGGGGGCATGGCCCCCTGTTTTATGCCGCGAGCGATGGGTCACGGCCTCGGTGGCGGCGTGGAAGTCTCTTTCGTGCGATGCTATACTTGGCGGTTGCATCATAATTTACCAGGAGTGATATCCATGCCCGGCATGACAATGACGGAAAAGATTCTCGCAAAGCACGCAGGCAGGAGCCATGTGGCTCCAGGCGAAAACATCTGGGTGGATGTGGATGTGCTGATGACCCACGACGTGTGCGGGCCGGGCACGATCGGCGTCTTTCATGAGCAGTTCGGCCGCGACGCCAAGGTCTGGGACAAGGATCGCGTCGTGGTCATTCCCGATCATTACATCTTCACCGCCGAGGAGAAATGCCATCGCAACGTGCAGATTCTCCGCGATTTCGTCAAGGAGCAGGGACTGCAATATTACTATGACCCGGAATTCGTGAAGAACGAGCCGGGCATGCCCAATCCGTACAAGGATCCAACCAAGACCAACTACAAGGGTGTCTGCCACAAGGCGCTTCCGGAGGAAGGGCACGTACGTCCCGGCGAAATTCTGCTCGGGACCGACAGTCATACCTGCACCGCCGGCGCGTTCGGGCAGTTTGCCTCGGGCATCGGCAACACCGATGCCGGCTTCGTGCTCGGCACGGGCAAGCTGTGGCTGAAGACCCCGCCGACAATGAAATTCACGTTTCACGGGCGGATTCCCCCCTACCTGACGGCCAAGGATTTGATCCTCGCGGTGATCGGTGAGATCGGCGTGGACGGAGCGACCTACCGCACCATGTATTTCGCCGGCGAGGGCATCTCGTCGCTCACGCTCGAGGAC
>CAYUNS010000103.1:2870-5531 GCA_964446155.1 uncultured Tepidisphaeraceae bacterium
GAAGACCGCATGACGCTGACCAACATGGCCATCGAGGCCGGCGGGAAAAATGGCGTGTGCGATGTCGATGAGAAGACGCTGCAATACGTCCGCGCCCGCAGCAACCGCCCGGAGTGGGAAGTCTTCCGCGACGATCCCGATGCGTCATACATTTATGAGCATGAGTGGGATCTCGCGACGATGGAGCCGATGGTGGCCAAGCCCCATTCGCCCGACAACAAGGACACCGCGCACAACTGCCGCAATGTCAAGCTCGATCGCGCTTACATCGGAAGCTGCACCGGCGGCAAGATCACCGACATGATCTTCGCGGCCAACATCCTCAAGGGAAACCAGGTGAAGATTCCGACCTACGTCGTCCCCGGCAGCACCGAGGTGCATCACGACATGATGCGGCTCAATCTGCGCGGCGTGGAAAAAGGCCCGAATGAAAAGAGCATCGCCGACATCCTCGCCGACGCCGGCGCCACGCTCGGTCCGAGCGGATGTGCCGCGTGCCTGGGCGGCCCGAGTGACACCTTCGGGCGGTTGAACGAGGCCTTGCAGTGCATCAGCACGACCAACCGCAACTTCCCCGGCCGAATGGGCGACAAGCGCGCCGGCGTCTACCTCGCCAGCCCTCTGACCGTCGCCGCCAGCGCCCTGACCGGCCATGTCACCGACCCGCGCGAGTTCATTTCCGCTCCCATCGAAACCGGCATGGCGGGTGTGGTGTAGCAAAACTCAGAGGAGCGACCGATGAATCACAAGCGCCCGACGGACGTTTCAGACGAAGCCTCCGTCGGGCTTCTTGATTATGAAGGATTGAAAGCGAGGGAAAAACGAGCGAGTGAGAAGCGATCCCGCACCCTGAGATGGTTGGCAACCCCAACGATCATACTGATTTCCCTTGCCATCCTCGGCTATCTTCTCATACCCAGTCTCAACTCACCTCGAATCGCTGTTTCACAAGTGAAATGCGCCTCGAATCTCCGCCAGATTGGCCTGGCAATGCTGCTATACGCCAACGCCCATGGCGTCCCCGCGCGGAATGCCGCAGATCTCTATCTTTCAGTAGGCATTGTTTCCGAAGTCTTCTGCTGCCCCGAAACCACCCTCTCGCCTGCACGCGGGACAAACGCAGAGATCGCGGCAAAGCTGCTCCTGCCGCAGCACAATTCCTACCTCATCATCGGAAGCGTTTCCGATTCGACAGGCAACCTTCCACTCCACATTGCAGCGATCGAGCTTCCGGGCCATCACAAAAGCGGCGGCAACGTCCTCCTCAGTGATGGTCACGTCGAGTTCCTGATCGCGACCGATGTCCAGCGCATTCTCGACGCGTCGAAAGCCGGCCAGCCCGTTCCCTATCCCTTCACACCACCGCGCTCGGCCTCGACGAACTGATGATCGAAACGCCTACCCCTGCTCCGGCTGGCCGAAGAGCAGCTCGATGTAGGCGCGGTCTTGTTCCTTGAAATAAACATAAACGTGATCCCCCGTCTGCAACACCGTGTCGCCGCGGGCGGCGAGCAACTGGTTGCCCCGGACGATCAGCAGCACGTTGGTCTCCGACGGAAAGGCGATTTCCTTGAGATGCGCGCCGTTGACCGCCAGGGTGGGATCGATGAAGTAGGAAACCAATTCCCCCGCGAGCTTGTGGGGCGTGTTGATCTCCAGCATCGCCGACGGCGCCGGCTGCTCGAGGGTCGTCATCTCCGCTTTGCGGGACACCCATCTCAGCGTCGCGCCGGGCACGAACGAGCTGACGACGACGATGAAAAACACCAGGTTGAACACCTCATCGGCCCCGGCGACCCCCGCCAGCACGGGGAACGTCGCGAGGATGATCGGCACCGAAGCGCGAATGCCCGTCCAGCCGATGAGGGCCGTTTCCTTCAGCGGATAGCGGAACGCGAGCAGAATGGGACAGACCGCGAGCGGGCGCGCGATGAAGGCGAGAAACAGCGAGACCCCCAGCCCCACCCATGCCAGGTTGAGCAGGCTCGATGGATACACCAGCAGGCCGAGCATCAGGAACATGGCAAGCTGACTTAGCCAGGCGATGGCGGCGTGAATACGGATCAATCCGCTGTGATACGGCAGTTTCGTGTTGCCCAGCACGACGCCCGTGACGAACGCCGCGAGAAACCCGCTGCCGCCGGCGACGGTGGTGATGCCGAAGGAGAGAAACGCCAGCGAGAGCGTCAGTGCGGGATACAGTCCCACCGTTGCCAGCCGCACCCGCCTGAGGAGCATCTTCCCGAGATGTCCGAACGCGATGCCGAACAGCGTCCCGATTACCAGTTGCACCGGCACGTTGACGAACGTCGACCAGCCCGCCGCTTCACCGGTGGTGGCGACCTCGATCATCGCCAGGGTCAGGATGACCGCCATCGGATCGTTGATGCACGATTCGACCTCGATGGTGCGCGCGACTCGCCGCTTGAGATTGAGATTTCCACCGCGCAGCACCGCGAAGACCGCCGCCGCATCGGTGGAGGAGACGATCGCCCCCAGCAGCATCGCCTGCGGCCAGCCCAGTCCCATGAGACGCGCTCCTACCGCCAGCAACGCTCCCGTCGCCGCCACGCCGATGGTCGCCAGCACCACCGATGGCCAAAGCACCTGCCGGATCGATGCGGTCGAGGTGTTCATCCCCCCGTCGAACAGGATCAACAC
>CAYUNS010000103.1:5541-13726 GCA_964446155.1 uncultured Tepidisphaeraceae bacterium
CTGGGCGTTCTGGCGGCGTTCAGCGTGCTGTTCAGCCGCACCGCGAGTTGATAGTCATCGAAGACGACGCCCCCGATGCCTTCCGATCCGCCGATCATCCCCAGCACGAGAAACAACAGCACCACGGGAACGCCCAGCCGATCGACGGTGCGGCTGAACAGCACGCTGAACGCCGCCAGAACGCCCAGGATCGATAACAGAACGGCCGTGGTATACGGCTCGTTGATCAACCAGTTCTGGGCTTCGGCCGGGTCCATCAAGCTCCCATCGGCATTCCATCATCAATGGCGGCCGCGCGGCTCGCGCACGCCTTCCAGGCGAGATGGATCATACTTCGAATAATACGGGAATCCTCCCTGCTCCGCGCTCGGTCGGCGCTTCCATCGCTTGTAGGTCCAGAGCCAGTGCCTCGGATCGTTGCGGATGATCTCCTCACAGAATCGCAGCGCCTTGCGACTGATCTGTTGGATGGCGTCGTCGTCATCAACGGGGGCGTCGGCGGTGATTTCCTCACCGATGATCGCGAGGGCGCGGTCGCCCTTCCGCGGGATCGACACAATGGGGATGACGGCGGCGTTCGCGCGCACCGCCAATCCGGCGATGGCGGAGTTGGTCAGGACGGGCAGCCCGAAGAAATCCGTCCAGAACGCCCCGCCGTGGCGGGTGGCGTTCAGATCCACCAGCACCAGCGAGCATTCACCGCGCTTCAATGCCTTGAGAATGCGAATTCCCGCGAAGCGCTGGGGCATGATGCGCAGCCCTGCGGAACCGCGCAGCCTGTTGATCGTTTCCGAGACGACGGGATTGCGCGCCTGCTGCACCGCCGTGGTGATTGGAAATCCCCGCTGGCTCATCAGTTGCCCCATCAACTCCCAGTTGCCGTAATGCGGCCCGACGAACATCACGCCCCGGCCGTTCGTGAGGATGCCCCGCACGCGATCGAGGTCGGCTTCATTCCAGGCGATCAGATCGTGGATGTTGCGACGGTTCAGACGCGGCATCCAGAAGAGGCTGACCATCGTCATCGCGAAATTCTCAAAAGCGCTTCGCGCGATCCTGCGCTTCTCGGCGAGCGTGAGCGACTCGCCGAAGGCGATGTCGAGATTCGCCATCGCGATCCGTCGCGGCTCGGCGAGCAAAAAATAAGCCATGCTTCCAATCGCCCCCCCGATGTGCTGCATCGCCTGAAAGGAAAACCGGGGAACCCCGCGCATCGCGGCGCGCATCACCGCCGCTTCCAGCCGATAACGCTGGCGCTTCCACCACGAATATCGCGGTCGCTCCGCTTCCATCCTGACGAAATATAGTAATGCGGCCCTCCGCGTCCATCCTTGCGCGGATCACAGGTGAGCCGGATGGATCGTCGCGATCAGTTCCTCGGGCGCCAGGGGCTTCTGCATCAGCCGCTGAATGATCCCGCTGTGCAGCCCCGGGATGATCGCGGTGAGATCGCTGTATCCGGTGACAACCACGCGCAGCACATCCGGACGGATCGTCCTGACTTCATCAAGAAAGGCGTCCTGTGTTCCCGCGTCGGCGAGTTGCTCGACGATGAGGATGCGCACCGCGCGATCCACCCGCAACTGGTTTGACGCCAGCGAAATGGTTCGACAGGAAATTGGAACATACCATTCGCGACTGAGTTCAGCGATTCGGCGGATCAACCCGGCGTCGCCGCTCAAGGTGAGCAGTTTGGGCTTGGAGTCACACATAAAATTCGGGAGCTTGGGTTGGTCCTGAAACTACAGGAGTCACAGCTATGCTGTCATTATCGTACAGGCGTCCAAAGAACTTGAATCATCCCCTTTCATTGAAGCGCCGGATGCGATCTTCGGCGGGGCGGACGATCATTTTTCCAGCCGTTTGTCGAGGGCGCGCACGAACTCGTGCGCGACGACCTGCTCGGCGACGACCACCCGGTCCACCCCGCGCCGCATCGCCTCCATCCCGCCTGAGGTGAATGTAGCCCGCGCCACGATGTGCGCGCCCGGGTTGAGTTGTCGGATCAGGTCGATCGCCTCGAATGTCGCCAGGTCGTCCGGCGGCGTCAGCGCCACCACTTCCGCGCCCTCGACTCCGGCTTCGCGAAGAATGGAGACATCCCGCGCGTCGCCGGCAAAAATGCGCGTGCCGCCCTGCTCGCAGCGAGCGACCGTGTCGGGGTTGCGCTCGATGACGGTGAAGGGAATCCCCCGCGCGACGAGCATCTCCGCGAGAAACCGTCCCGGCACGCCGAACCCGATGATGACAACCCGTGCTTGTGGCATGGCGCGTGCGAACATCCCCCTGTTCCGAAACATGGTCGTAGGAAACGAAGAAACGGCGCGCTCATACACGCGCATATCAATCCGATCGCGCCCGTCAGGCGGGCTGCGGGCCGTGAATCTACCGATCCACTTCGCCCATCACGATGTCGATCGAGCCGATGATGGCCGGCACATCGGCGAGCAGCACGTTGCGGCATAACTCACCGGTCACGGCGAGATTGACGAAGGACGGCCCGCGAATCTTGACGCGATACGGGATCGGTCCGCCCTGGCTTTCGATGAAGAACCCGAGATGTCCGCGCGGGTTCTCATATTCCTCGTACACTTCGCCGGGAGGCACTTTCATGATGCGCGGCAGCTTGACGCGAAACGCGCCGTCGGGAATCTGCCGGATGCACTGCCGCAGGATGCGAACGCACTGCTTCATTTCCTGCATCTTCACCCAGTATCGATCCCAGCAATCGCCCAACGTGCCCCGCGAGCCATCTCCGACGCACACGTCAAAATCGAGCTTGGGATAGATCGAGTACGGCCGATCCCGGCGCAGATCGAACGGAATCCCGCTCCCCCGGATCATCGGCCCTGAAAGCGCGTACTTGATCGCGAGATCCTTCGACACCACCCCGATGTTCGCGGTGCGCTTAATGAAAATGTGGTTGTAGCTGAGCAGGTCATTGTATTCGTCGATCTTCGGCTCGAAGTAATCGAGGAACTCGCCCAGTTTCTCCAGAAACTGCGGCGGCAGATCCCAATGCACGCCCCCGACGTTGATGTAGCTCAGCGTCAGTCTCGCCCCACACATCTGCTCGAACAGGTCGAGGATGTACTCGCGTTCGCGGAACGCATACAGAAACGGCGTGAACGCCCCCATGTCCAGTCCATACGTTCCGAAGCTCACCAGGTGCGATGCAATGCGATTCAACTCCGCCGCGATCACGCGGATATATTCCGCGCGCTCGGACACCTCGATCCCCGCGAGTTTCTCGACCGCCATCGCCCAGGCGTGGTTGTTGTTCATCGCCGCGAGGTAGTCCAGACGGTCGGTGTAGCCGATGTACTGGTAATACGCGAGGTTCTCCGCGATCTTTTCCTTGCAGCGATGCAGATACCCCATGTGGGGAACCGCCTCCAGGACCATTTCCCCGTCGGTGCGGAGCACGACGCGCAGAACCCCGTGCGTCGCCGGATGCTGCGGCCCCATGTTGACGAGCATCTCCTCGGATTGCACGTCGATCTCCTCGTCCGCCGCGCCGGGCGCCAGGCCATAGCGGAGGGTGCGCGTATTCGGATCGGAGGTTGCCGGGTTGGCCGTCGTCATTCGATTTCGTCCTCGTCGTCCCCCATGACCGCTCAAGCTCCCCGAATTGTAGGCAATCGCCCGCGTGACGCCAGAAGTCGCCCCGTTCGCGCCGGATCGGCGGCACATGGCCGTGTCATCCCACGACCTCGAGCCGGGCATATTGCAGAACGAGCGTCTTCCGCCCCGCGGCATTGAATTCCACGGTCGCGTGGGCATGCTGGCCGGTGTTGGAAATCGCGGCGATTCGGCCGATGCCGAATGTCGGATGACGCACGAGCTGTCCCTTGCGAAACCGCCTCCCCGCCATGCCGGACTCATCGTCGTCGGAGGCGAAATCGAGATCCGTGCGATCGTGAATCTCGATCTTGTCCTGCGGCATCTCATTGAGGAACGGGGAGGTGACCGTGCGCTCGCGCACGCCGCGCATCGTGCGATAGGCGGCCTTGGTCAGAATGAGCTGCCGCTCGGCGCGGGTGATGCCGACGAAGCAGAGGCGGCGTTCCTCCTCCAAATCCTTCTCGCTCTCACGGGAGCGGGAGTGAGGCAGGATGCCCTCCTCAAGTCCGATCATCGCGACGACGGGAAACTCCAGCCCCTTGGCCGCGTGCAGTGTCATCAGCGTGACCGCCCCGCCGCCGCCCTGCATGTGATCGGCATCGCTGACGAGGCTCACCCGCGCGAGATAATCGACAAGCGACCCCTCGGGATTCTCCCGGTCATACTCCGCGGCCGCGTTGATCAACTCGTTGACGTTGGGCATTTCATTTTCCGCGTCGGGATCGAGTTTGCGCAGCGTCGCCTCCATCCCGCTGGTCTTGACGACATCCTCCATCAGCGCCTGCACGACGCCCTTGTCGCCGGGGACGCCGCCGGTCTTCTCCGCCATCGCCCGCCAGCGGGCGATCGTCGCCGTGAATGTCCTGATTGCGTTCGACGCGCGCGATGACAGACCCTGCATCTCCCCCGCCGCCTCCATCGCGCCCCACAGCGTCAGTCCCTTCGCGATGGCGTAAGCGGACATCTGCTTCACGCTGCCGGGGCCGATCCCGCGCGCCGGCACATTGATGATGCGGGTGAGGCTGACTTCATCATCCGGGTTGGCGATGACGCGCAGGTACGCCAGCACGTCCTTGATTTCCTTGCGATTGTAAAATTCCGTGCCCCGCGCGATCTTGTAGGGAACCTGCTCGCGCATGAGATGCTCCTCGAGCACGCGCGACAGGGCGTTCATGCGGTAGAAGACCGCCATCCGGCCCCAGTCCCGGCCGCGCGCGTGCTCCTCCCGAAGCTCCCGCGCGACGACGCCGGCCTCGTCGTGTTCATTCTGGCAGAGAAACAGCCGCGCCTTCTCGCCTTCCTCGTTTTCCGTCCAGAGCTTCTTGTCCTTGCGCTGGCTGTTGTTGGCGATCAGGCTTCCCGCGATGGCGAGAATGGTCCCGGTCGAGCGATAGTTCCGCTCCAGCTTCACCACGGTCGCGTCGGGATAATCGGTCTCGAAATCGAGGATGTTCTGGATGTCCGCTCCCCGCCACGCATAAATCGACTGGTCCGGATCGCCCACCACGCACAGGTTGCGGTTCGTCTGAGCCAGCACATGGGCAATGACGTACTGCGCGTGGTTGGTGTCCTGGTATTCGTCGATGAGAATGTACTGGTAACGCTCCTGCAACTCGCTCAGCACGCCGGGATGTTCGCGAAACGCCTGCGCGGCGAACAGTTGCAGATCGTCGAAGTCAAGCGCGTTGTTCCGCTTCAGCATCGCCTGGTATTTCGTGTAAATCCGCGCGACGGTGCGGTGATAAAAATCATCCGCCTGCCGCGCGAAATCCTCGGCGGAAAGAAGCTGGTTCTTGGCGTTGCTGATCGTCGCGTGAACCGTCGCGTGGGGGAAGTTGTTCGAGGAAAGGTCCAGCGCCCCGGTCGCCTCCTTGATCAGCTTCTTCTGGTCCGATGAATCAAAGATCGAAAAGTTGGGCGGCAAGCCGAACGTGCCGGCATAATGTCGCAGGATGCGGAGGCAGAGCGAGGGGAACGTACAGATCGTCGGCCAGGACTGATCGAGCCGGCCGAAGTCGCGCACCGGGCGCTGGCAGACATCGCTGACCCGCTGCCGCATCTCGCCGGCCGCCTTGTTGGTGAAGGTCAGCGCGAGGATGGCGGAAGCGGGAATCCCCAGGCTGATGAGATATCCCACCCGCCGGGTGATGACGCGCGTCTTGCCGCTACCGGGCGCGGCGATGATCAGCAGCGGCCCGTCCACATGGCAAACGGCCTGCCGCTGCGGTTCGGTCAGCCCTTCCAACAACGTTTCACTCTCCACCACTGAACGCTCCCGATAAACGGCCTTGAAAGCCCCGCATCATAACAAAGACGGCGAACGATGGCGCAATGCGGAAGGGCGATGCCCCCCGGCCTCGGCGATGGCGCGCGACCCGTGATGATAATGCGGAAAAGAGAGGAAAACTGAGCGCGCTGGGACTCGAACCCAGGACCCTGTGATTAAAAGTCACATGCTCTACCAACTGAGCTACGCGCTCGCGAGGTCTGTCCGGATGTTCCGGATGGACAGGCGGAACTATAGGGATTTTTCGGCGGTCCTCAATATGGCTTGTTGCGAAATTACCTGTTGCGAAACAGACCGGATTGTCCAATACTAGGGGTGAAAATCGGGGCTGGCACTTACCGTCGCCGCCCAAAAAGCGGCGACAGGCGGTAACGGCAATGATGTTTTTCACCCGTGTTTCGGTTTTCGTCTCCACGCCTCTGCTCCTTCTATTCTGTCCGGTTGTCTCGGCGGGCAACGAAGTCGTCGTCGCCGGGGACTCCGTCGCCGTGGATCAGCCGCGAATCCTGTTTGGACTCGAGGATCCGGTGAATCCCGGCGTGATTGTCGGCCCGGACTTTTTCAATGACGGGCTGCTCGACACCGGCGCCAACGGGCTGCTCCTGGCGGAGCTGGCTTACTTCGATTTCGACCAGGGCTTCATCAATCCCAACCTGTACCAGGTCGCGCAGCGCCCCGACCTGTCGTTCGTGCAATACGAGGAGCTGGGCGTGGCGGGCACTTCTTTCTTCGATGTGCTCGACACCTATCACCTCAGCTTCGCGGGCGGCGATCTCGTGCCTCATGAAATCACCAACACGCACATCCTCGGCGCGCCGGACCTCTCGATCGGCAGCTTCGCCGCCGTGCTGGGCATGCCGGTGATGACGGGACGAATCGTGCATCTCGATCTTCAACCCGTCGCGCAGATGGACTTCATCGGCGTGGGCTTCGTGGACTCCCGACCGGCCCACACGGCCAACACCTACACCGTGGACCTGTCCATGCTCCCGCCCGAGTTTCCCGGCCAGCAGCAACCGGGCGATCCGCTTCCGACGTTCGCCTCCCTGCCGCTGATCGACATCACCGCACGCAACGGCGAGCTTAGCTCCGGCGGATCCGTTCTTCTCGACACCGGCGGACAGGTCAGCATCCTGTCGGTCGCCATGGCGAGCGATCTGGGAATCAATCTCGATCCCGACGATCCCAACACCGACGTGCTTGGCTTTCTCGAGGTCGGCGGCATCGGCGGAACCGTCGAGATGCCGCTGGTCGGCATCGATCGGCTGGTCATCCCCACCAATGAGGGGATCGACCTGGTCTTCACCGACTTGCAGGTGGGCGTGCTCGACATTCCCGGATTGGGCGGCGTCATGGGCATGAACGTGCTGACCTCCGGCTATGGCGATCTGATCTTCGGCGGCGGAGCGCCGGGCGAATACGGCGTATTCGGTGGCCTTCATCTCGACTTCACCGGCGAGACCGGTGTGCTCCAGTTCGAGATGAACCCCGAGTACAACATCGTCGTGCCCGAACCCGGTTCCCTCCTGGCGATCGGCTTCATCGGCATGCTCCTGCGGCGGCGCGGCGGCGCCTGATCCGGCCTCGCTGGACAATCCCGCAATCGCCCTATAATCGGGCGGATGGCCCTGGCCCACGATCGGTGCATCTGTCTTCGCAAGTTCGAATACAGCGAAACCTCGCAAATCCTCACCCTGTTCAGCCGGCATCACGGCCTGCTGCGCGTGATCGCCAAGGGCGCTCATCGCCGCACCAAGGCGGGCGCCGGCAAGTTCGACGGGGGCGTCGATCTGCTGGATGTCGGCGACGCCGTCTTCACGCACGATCCCGCCCGCGAGCTGGGCACGCTGACCGAATGGCATCTTGTCGATGGCAATCGCGGCATTCATTCGTCCCTGCGCGCGATGCATCTCGGTCTTTACGCCGCCGAGCTGTCCGCGATGCTGGTCGAGGAGCATGATGCGCATCCCGAGTTGTACGACCGGCTCGCTCATGTGCTTCCCGAGCTGGCTTGCCCGCGAAGCGAGGAATCCTTCCTCGCCTTCCAACTCGATCTGCTGCGTGAGGCGGGCCATCTCCCCGAGTTGAGGGCCTGCGTCTCCTGCGGCTCGACCGCGGCCGACCGCGACGCCGTCTTCTTCTCCTCGGCGCGCGGGGGGATGCCCGTGAGCGCGCGATAGAGCAGCGCCGCAGCGCCGTAGACGTCGCTCGCGGCGGTCGGCGGCTCGCCGTTCGCCTGCTCCGGCGACATGAACGCGAAGGAGCTGTGCCAGC
>CAYUNS010000103.1:13736-14226 GCA_964446155.1 uncultured Tepidisphaeraceae bacterium
CCGCCTTCCCCGATCGCGTCCAACTGGACCCGCGCCTGCTCCGCATCATCCAGACCGTTCTCCACCTGCCCCGCGTCCAGGGCGTCGCCCAGCGCCTCCCGCGCCTCACGCGGCATCAAACGGACCCGATCAACCGCCTCCTCGCCGATCATGTCGAACATACACTGGGGCGCCGATTGAAAATGCCCCGATGGGTCATCCCCCCCGCCTCCCGCGCGCGATCCTGAAACATCAGGTCGGCCGCACGGGTCACAGCAGCGACACGGGATCGACATCCACCGCGATGCGGTCGCTTGCGGCGAAACCGCCCTTCGCCCGGACGCGCGACAGCACCCGCTGCAACGGCTGGGGGGTGCGGGCCTGAAGGATGACCTGGTTGCGAAAATACCCGGCGATGCGGCTGATGGCACAGGGCATCACGCCTTCGGTCGCCGAACTCGCCGAACACGCCCGGGTCTCGCGCGCCACCGCCTACCGCTACTTCCCCAGC
>CAYUNS010000104.1:0-5092 GCA_964446155.1 uncultured Tepidisphaeraceae bacterium
GGCCGGCCACGTGGAGGAGTACAGGTCGAAACAGGGCTAAATTCACGAAGCGGACGATGATCCGGCACGCCGCGCGTCGCCTCATCCCTGAATAGTCGGCAAATTGGTTCAGGCTAACCCAGCACCGCAAGACTGCGCAAGGACTTCGGTGGCTCGAACGCGACCGTCTCGTCCACGAGTGTGCGCGTTTCGATCTCGGCGCCGAAATCCCGTTTCATTCGATCGAGCAGATCCTGAATCAGGTGGTCCGGCGCCGACGCGCCGGCCGTCACGAAAACGACCTTCGCCTCCTTCATCCATGCGGGATCGATCTCGCGATGATCGTCGATCAGGTGCGCCCGCTTTCCCGCTTCCTTCGCGGTCTCCACCAGCCGCTGGGAATTGGAGCTGTTCCTGCTGCCGATCACCAGCACCACGTCGGCGTCATGTCCCAGATCCTTCACCGCGTTCTGGCGATTGGTCGTCGCATAGCAGATGTCTTCCTTCGGAGGGGCCTTGATGTTGGGAAATCGTCGCCGGAGCGCGCCGATGATCCGATGGGCGTCGGCGACGCTCAGGGTGGTCTGCGTCACATAAGCGAGCTTGTCCGGGTCGGAAACGACGAGCGTCTCCACTTCCTCGGGAGTCTCCACCACCACGATCGACTCGGGCGCCTCCCCCACCGTTCCCACCGCCTCGTCATGATTACGATGCCCGATGAAGATGATGGTGTGTCCCTGCTTCGCGAAGCGCAGGACCTCCAGGTGAACCTTGGTCACGAGCGGGCAGGTGGCGTCCACCTCGACCAGGCCCCGCTGCCTGGATGCCTTGCGAACCGCCGGGGAAATGCCATGCGCGCTGTAGACGATCGTCGCGCCGAAGGGGACTTCGGACACTTCATTGACAAACGTCACCCCCCGGCTTTTGAAATCCTCGACCACATGACGGTTATGCACGATCTCGTGGAACACGTAGATCGGCGGGCCTTTGATCTGTAGAACCTGATCCACCACATCGATGGCCATGTTCACGCCGGCACAAAATCCGCGCGGATTGGCAAGAACAACTTTCATCTCCGGCATTGTAGGGAAGGCGGGCGGGTTCTTACAGAGCGCCGATGACAGGGTATGTCTGGAAGGAATATGCCGGTTATTCCGCCGAGCAATCCGGATTTTCCCCGAAAAGTACACTTTTTCCAGGAAAGTCGATCCGTCCGAGGATAAACTTGACACGCAATGAAAAGTATTGCAATATTATGACGATATCTGACATGAGGATTGCATATGGTGGCGGAAGGATCGAGAGCTTTGAATCGCGATGAAGTTGAGCGGCTCGTTCGCGAGGTGCTGACGCAGCGTTTGCGGGGAGGCGGCGCCCCGCCTCCGGCGCCGCAGCGACATGCCGCCGCCTCAGCCGGCGCGGGCGCGCCCCACCCGCTGGTGGTCAATGTGTCGGCGCGTCACATGCACGTGACGCAGCAGGATCTCGAGACGCTGTTCGGCGCCGGATCGCGGCTGACGAAGCTGAAGGATCTTTACCAGGACGGCGAGTTCGCTTCCGAGCAGCTTGTCACTCTCGTCGGCCCGCGCCAGCGGATCATCCCCAACGTGCGCATCCTCGGGCCTGTGCGAAATTACACGCAGGTGGAATTGAGCTACACCGACGGCATTTACCTGGGGATCGATCTTCCCCTGCGGATCAGCGGCAACCACGAGGGCACGCCGGGCATCACGGTGCTGGGACCGAAGGGGGCGGTGAATCTCGACAAGGGCGTCATCCGGGCCGAGCGCCACGTTCACATGTCCACCGAGGACATGAACCACTACGGCGTGAAGGACGGCGACTACATGAAGCTGCGGATCGACGGGCCGTGCGGAGTGACGTTCGACCGCCTGCGGGTCCGGTATCATCCCAAGGTGATCCTTGAGGTGCATATCGACACCGATGAAGGCAATGCGTGCGACCTGGAAAGCGCGACGCACATGGAATTGCTCAAGTAATGAAGACGTTTGGAAGACAGGACAATCAAACCGTTCAGCGAAAGGACAACAATGGCAAGCGAAGCACTGGGTCTGCTTGAATGCAAAGGTCTCGTTTCCCTGATGGAAGGGACCGATGCCATGCTCAAGTCGGCCAACGTGGAGATGATCGGATGGGACAAGGCCGGCAGCGGCCTGGTGACGGCGTTCGTCAAGGGCGACGTTGCGGCGGTGAAGGCGGCGATCGACGCCGGCGCCGAGGCGGCCGGTCGCGTCGGGTCGGTCGTTTCGGTGCATGTCATCGCACGCCCGCACGACGAACTCGGCGGAATGCTGCCGAAGGCGAAACTCCCGGCGAAGAAGTGATCGAGCGTTGCCGGTTGATGCGGTGGAAGCCGGCTTTCAACCAGCAGCCAACAACCCGTAACTTTTGAGGACAACATGGCGGAAAACAGTTCATACGGCAGTGCCCTGGGGATGATCGAGACCAAGGGCTGGGTCGGTCTGGTCGAGGCGACCGATGCGATGAGCAAGGCGGCGAATGTCCAGATCGTGAAGACGGTGCAGATCGGCGGCGCGTTCGTCACCACGATCGTGCGCGGCGATGTCGGCAGCGTGAAGGCGGCGATCGACGCCGGCGCCGAGGCGGCCGGTCGCGTCGGCGAGCTGGTCGCGTCGCATGTGATCGCGCGGCCTCACCAGGACCTGCTTGCGGGCTTCGGTGCATAAGCGAACTCCGGGGAATTCCCGGAACGATACAGACGGACGCCGCGCGACATGCTGATTCTCGTTGCCAATCTCGGTTCGACCTCGTTCAAGTTCAGGCTCCTCGACATGGAGCATGACGGCGAGGAGATCGCGCGCGGCGGACATGAGCGGATCGGGCAGCCCGACGCGCCCTATGCCACGCATGGAGACGTGATCGACGTCATCCTGAAGGATCTGCCCCGCAAGCCCAATGCGATCGGCTTCAAGGCCGTGCATGGCGGGCCGATCTCCGGCGCGGTGCGGGTGACGGATGAGGTTCTCGCGACCCTGGAGCAGTTCGCCGACATCGCGCCGGCGCACAATCCACCTTACATCGCGGCGATGAAGGCATTTCGCGAAAAACTGCCCGGCGTGCCGCAGGTGGCGGCGTTCGAGACGGCGTTTCACCAGACGATCCCGATGAGCCGGCAGGTTTACGCCATTCCGCATGAATGGACGGAGCAACTCGGCATCCGGCGATATGGTTTTCACGGCGCGTCGCATCGTTACATCGCCGCTCGCGTGCCGGAGCTGGTCGGTGGGAAAAACGTCCGGCGGATCATCTCCTGCCATCTGGGCGGATCATCGAGCCTCTGCGCGATCGACAACGGCCGAAGCATCGCCACCAGCATGGGGCTGACGCCGCAGACGGGGTTGCCGCAAAACAACCGCGTCGGTGATTTCGACATCTTCGCGCTGCGCCGATTACTGAAGCACGACCTGAGCGTCGAGGATGTCCTGAACCGGCTCGGCAAGGAAGGCGGCCTGCAAGGGATCAGCGGCGTGAGCAACGACATGCGCGACATCGAGCGCGAAGCCGCCGCCGGCAACCAGCAGGCCAGGCTCGCCATCGACGCCTATGTCGAATCGGTGCGGCATTATCTGGGCGCGTATCTTGTCGCGCTGGGAGGATGCGACCTGCTCGCGTTCACGGGCGGCATCGGCGAGAACGGCGCCGCGATCCGCGAGGCGATCTGCCGCGATCTGGAATGGGCCGGCTTCATTCTCGATCCCTTGAAGAACGCGACACGGGGGAAAGAGACGGAAATCAGCGCGGTGGAGTCGGGCGTGGCGATCTGGATCATCCCGACCAACGAGGAACTCATCGTCGCGCGGCAGACCGAAGCCGTGCTGACGGCAAACTAGCAACGGACAACCACTTTTCTTCTGGAGCAGACATGGCAAACGGTGAAGCAATCGGATTGATCGAAACGAAGGGTCTCGTCGCGGCGGTCGAGGCGTGCGACGCGGCGCTGAAGGCGGCGAACGTGACGTTCGTCGAGCAGCACAAGGTCGGCAGCGGCCTGGTGGCGATCACGCTGCGCGGCGACGTGGCGGCGGTTCGCGCCGCGGTGGACGCGGGCGCGGAAGCGGCCGGCCGAGTCGGTGAGGTCGTCAGCGTTCACGTCATCCCCCGTCCCCACGGCGATGTGGCGAAGATGGGATGAACGCATGAAACGTGAACACGCGAGAGAAGCGTTTTCCTCACGTTTCACGTCTTCACGTTTTCACGCGATGCGTGGGATGTGAATTCAACAGGAGTCTCCCCCATGTTCCTTGCACGAGTGACCGGCCACGTCGTGGCGACGCAGAAGGACAAGACGCTGAATGGGCAGAAGCTGTTCGTCGTCGAGCCTTTGAACGTCAAGTACGACCAGGCCACGAACAAGCCGGCGGCGCTGGGCAACACGCATCGCGCGATCGTCGCGATCGACGCGGTCGGCAGCGGCGAGGGGCAGCTCGTGCTGGTCGTGCAGGGTTCGTCGGCGCGGATGACCGAGCAGACGAAGAACCTCCCCGCCGACGCGGTGATCGTCGGCATCGTCGATACGGCGACGTTCGCGGGCAAGACGTTTTATCAATCGAAGGAGAACGGGGAAGGATAGCGCCTGGTTGACGGTTGCCCGTGAAACGATTCTCCCGTCCAGCGGCAACAGGGAACCGGCGGACCTCCCCCCACCATCATGAATCAGGCACTTGTCCAGGATGTGGTGAGCGAAGTGATGCGTCGGCTTGGAAAGCCGACCGGCGGCGCGCGTGAGGTCGGGTCGCGGCCGCGAATCGCGTCCGCCTCCACCGGCCGACACGGGGTGTTCGAGTCCGTCGATGACGCCGTCGCCGCCGCAACCGAGGCCCAGGAAAAGCTCCTGAAGCTCTCGCTCGATGATCGCGACGCCATCGTGAAGCTCATCAAATCCATGGCGAAGGCGAACGCGCAGGCGTGGGGAAAGATGGAGCTGGACGAGACGAAGATCGGCCGGCTCGATCACAAGATCGAGAAGCTTCAGATTCTCGAACTGGTCCCCGGCGTGGAGTTTCTCCGCACCAGCGCGATGAGCGGCAGCAATGGCGTGTGCATGGAGGAGTTCGCGCCGTTCGGCGTGATC
>CAYUNS010000104.1:5102-14214 GCA_964446155.1 uncultured Tepidisphaeraceae bacterium
GTGATCGGCATCATCACGCCGGTGACGCACGTCATTCCGACACTCAGCGCCAACTGCATCAACATGATCGCGTCGGGCAACGCGATCGTCGCCAACCCGCACCCGAGCGGCGTGAACTGTGCGGCCCACGCGGTGCGCGAATACAACAAGGCCATCGCGGCGAAGTTCGGAATCGATCACCTGGTCACCTGCGTCGTGCCGCCAACGCTGGAAACCGCCGATGCGATCTTCCAGCATCGCGGCATCCCCCTGCTTGTCGTCACCGGCGGACCGGCGGTGGCGCGGGCGGCATTGGCGGCAAAGAAGCGTGCCATCGTCGCCGGGCCGGGCAACCCCCCGGTCGTGGTGGATGAAACCGCGTGCATCCGCAACACCGCCGAGTCGATCGTGAAGGGGGCGGCCTACGACAACAACCTTCTTTGCATCGGTGAAAAACAGGTCTTCTGCGTCGAGAGCGTGTTCGACAAGCTCATGGCGCAGATGGAAAAATCCGGTGGATTCATTTTGAACGCGCGGCAGATCGACGCGCTGACCCACGCCGCCCTGCCGGTCAGCCCGAAGGACGGCAAGCCGCATGTGAACAAGGATTTTGTCGGCCGGGATGCGAGCGTGCTCGCGGAGGCCGCGGGCGTGCGCGTGCCCCCGGCGACGCAGTTGCTGGTCGGTGAGACCGATCACGCTCATCCGTTCGTCGAAGAGGAACAGATGATGCCCTTCGTCCCGTTCGTGCGGGTGAAGAACGTCGATGAGGCGATCGACCGTGCGATCGAAAGCGAGCATGGCTTCCGTCACACCGCGGTGATTCACAGCCGGAATCTCGATGCGATCACGCGGTTTGGCCGGCGCGCCGCGACGACACTGTTCATTGTGAACGGCCCAAGTCCCGCAGGCCTGGGCCTCGGCGGACAGGGCTATCTCAGCTACAGCATCGCGACACCGACCGGCGAAGGCATCACCTCGCCGCTGACGTTCACCCGGTATCGCCGAATGATGCTGACGGGATCGTTGAGGATGATTTAAGAAAGATGAAGTTGTCGGTGGGATTGGAAGACCGTTTTACCGGCAACAGCAACCATGCAACTAGGCACTGTCATCGGCCACGCGACTTCAACGATCAAGCACCCATCCATGACGGGATGGCGGCTGGTGATCGTGCAGATGTTGAATGTGAATCGCGAAGCGGAAGCCGATCCAGTGGTGGCGGTGGACAAGCTCGGTTCCTCGCCGGGACAGACCGTGATTCTCAACAGCGACGGCAAGGGCGCGCGGGAGTTGATCGGGGACAACAAAAGTCCGGTGCGGTGGTTTGTGATCGGGATTATGGACGAATGATTGTCACCGCGCGACAGATCGAGGAGGCAGTCAAGAGCGGCCGGCCGGTCGTGCTCCCCTACCGGGCGCGACTCAGCCCGCTGGCGCGCGATCTGGTGCGGAGCAAAAAAATCCAGGTTGGATACGCCGACGTTGACCTGGATGGAAAGCCCAACCCCGATGCCGCCCCCGCGGCGCGGGCGCTGTGGTGGGCGGATGAATCATGCGGGCCTTGCAAGGCGGCGCTGATGATGGCCGCCAGGGAAGCGGGCGTCGAGACGATGGAAATCGGCGTGGACCGACTCCGCGAGATCGAAATGGTGAAGCTGCTGGCGAGAGAGATCGGCGGCGGAAGGTCGCAAAGCGGCGTGGTCTTCGTGCGCAACGCGGCGAGGATGATGGTCTACCTCAACCGCTGCCCTTCCCTGCGGGCGATTCTCGGCACGTGCCTCGATTCGGTCGATCAGGGCATCCAGCAGGTCGGCGCCAACGTGCTGGTGCTGGAGCATCCGTACCAGACGCTGGCGACGGCGAAAAGCCTGATCGGGAAGTTCATCCGCTCGAAGCGCCAACTGAGCGAGGACGTGAAAAAGCGGTTGCGGGAATTGGCGAGTTGCGGGTGATTGAAAGGTTGAGAAGCGACGGGATGCGAATCGGCAAGGTAAAAGGTCGGGTCTGCCTGGCGCAAGTCTACGAGACGCTCGTGGGCGGGCGATTCCTCATCGTCGAGGTGCAGGATCGATTCTCACTGTCGGGACAGGCGCGAAAGACCACCGAATCGGTGGTGGTGTACGACAATCTCGGCGCCGGCGAAGGCGATCTGATCGCGTTCACCGAGAGCCGGGAGGCGACCATGCCGTTTTACCCGGAGAAGCGCGTGCCGCTGGATGCGTACAACGCGGCGATCCTGGATCAGGCGGTCATCAGTTTTGAAATGTGACGGTGAAACATGGCTATGAATGGAAATGGCGTTGAACGAGTCAGCGAGTGGAAGGTCAAGG
Organism: uncultured Tepidisphaeraceae bacterium; assembly: GCA_964446155.1. Lineage (GTDB taxonomy): Bacteria > Planctomycetota > Phycisphaerae > Tepidisphaerales > Tepidisphaeraceae > CAYUNS01. The sequence goes on from CAYUNS010000104.1 coordinate 7,415, forward strand.
AGCAGATGTGCGAGATCGGGCGTCGCATCTGGGTGAAGGGATTCTGCGCGGGCAATGAAGGAAATCATTCCTATCGCCTGAGTGAGAATCGCTTCCTCTGCACGCCGACGGGCATCAGCAAGGGCTTTCTCAAGCCCGATGACATCTGCACGGTGGATGCGGACGGAAAGCAGATCGCGGGCAAGCGGAAGCGGACGAGCGAGTTCATGATGCACGCGGCGATCTACAAGGCCCGGCCGGACGTGCGGGCGGTCATTCACAGCCATCCGCCCCATGCGACGGCGTTCGCGGTGGCGGGCGTCGAACTACCCACCTGCATTCATCCCGAGGCGGAGGTGTTTCTCGGTGCGGTGAAGACCGCGAAGTACGTCACCCCCGGCGATCAGCGCCTCGGTGAATCGCTCCAGCCGTATCTGAAGGACTCGAACACGATCATCCTGCAAAACCACGGGACGGTGTCGTTCGATAAAAACCTGGAGGAGGCGTATTACAAGCTCGAGATCGTGGACGCCTATTCGCGCATCCTGCTGTTGGCCAAACAGGTCGGGAGCATCCGCCCGCTGGACGGCAACGAGATGAAGGAACTGCTGGAACTGAAGGCGAAGTTCGGCATGGACGATGCGAGAACGAGAAACGGCTTCGACAAGATCGCGTGCGGGGGGACGGATTTCCTGTCGCGCGTCGGTGGGGAGATCGGAACCAAGGGCCGCATGATGTGCGGCGACGTGACCGTCCCCGTTCAGCAGGGCCAGCAGGCGTCGGCGATCGATCAGGCGATCGCCGCGCTGGCGCCGGGGCAATATTCAAACGACGACCTCGAGCAGCTTGTGCAAACCATCACCGACCAGATCATGGCATCGGCTTAAGACGTTGGGACACGGATCATGAAAGTCAGCATCATCGGCGGCGGTGGACGGGTGGGGTCGAATGCGGCGTTCGCGCTGCAATGCGCGGGGATCGTCTCGGAGATTCATCTCCTCGACGCCAACGAACAGATGGCGGCGGGCGAGGCGCTCGACCTGCTGCACGGCACGAGCGTGGCGGGCGACCAGGCGATTTACGCCGGCGGATATGAACAATGCGCCGACGCCGACCTGGTCTGCATCACGGCCGGCTTGCGCCGCAAGCCGGACGAAAGCCGCCTCGATCTGATCAACCGGAACGTGTCGCTGTTCAGGCAAATCCTGGAATCGCTGAAGGGCGCGGGGCTTCGGAAGGACGCGATCATCTTCGTCGTCTCCAATCCGGTCGATATCCTCACCCGCCTGGCGATCGATCACCTGAAATGGGATCCGACCCGTGTGATCGGGCTGGGGACGCAGCTCGACACCGCGCGATTCCGGTCGCTCATCGCGCAGGAAACATCCCTTCCGCCGAGCCAGATCAAGGCGTTGATCCTCGGTGAACACGGCGACAGCATGGTTCCGGTCTGGTCGAGCGCGACGGCGGGCGGAATCCCCCTGATCAAGATTCCCGGGTTCAACACGGCCGTGCAGCAACGGCTCTTCGAGCGGACCAGAACCAGCGGCGCGGAGGCGATCAAGCTCAAGGGAGGCGCGGGATGGGCGGTGGGATTGACCATCGCGGAAGTGATTCATCCGATCGCGCTCAACCAGCCCAAGGTGCTGCCGATCAGCACGCAGCTCACGGGCGAATATGGCATTCGCAACACCTGCACCAGCCTGCCGACGATGATCGACCGGCGCGGCGTGGTGAAGCGATACGAGGTGGACCTCTGGCCGCGAGAGTCGGCGGCGCTGCAAAGCGGCGCGAAGCAGCTCGATGCGACTTATGCCCAGGTTCAGAAGTAATCACCCATGTTGATCGCCGAACGACAAACTCTTCTTCGCGAGCTGTTGGCGAGGCGCGGCATGAGCGACCTGGATTCGCTGGCGGCGGAGTTGAGGGTGTCGCAATCGACGGTGCGGCGCGACGTGGAGGCGCTGGAGAACGACGGGCTGGCGCGACGAACGCACGGAGGCGTGATCTGGGTGGGCGACCGGAACGCGACGACGCGGCCTTATGCATTCGACCAGCGGCTGAGCCAGCAAACCGACGCCAAGCGTGCCATCGCGCGGGAGGCCAAGAAGCTGATCCAGCCCGGGCAGACGGCGCTGATCGACGGTGGGACGACGACGTTTCACCTCGCCGACGAACTGCTGGACATCCCGCTGCAACTGGTGACGAATTCACTGCCGATCGCCAACCTGTTTCTAAACAACGAAAATGTGGAGCTTGTGCTGACCGGCGGGGTGATGTATCCGCGCTATGGCGTCCTGCTCGGCCCGACGGCGGAGAGCATGTTGGCGACGGTTCATACGAAGACAATGTTCTTCAGCGTCGCGGGCGTACACGAAGGCGCGTTATACAATCAAAACCTGCTGCTGGTGCAATCCGAGAAACGGATGATGGAACAGGCGCAGGAGATCGTGCTGCTCGTGGATTCGAGCAAATTCGGGCAGCAGGCGCTGGCGAAGCTGTGCGGGCTGGATGCGATCGACGTGGTGGTGAGCGATGCGGGGCTGCCGCGCGAGCATCGCGATCGGATCGAGGCCGCAGGCTGCCGGCTCATCGTCGCGGAGTGATTTTCACGAGAGGATGAACGCCTTGACGACGTTCGGACCGTGGACGCCGGTGACGACGTTCATTTCGATGTCGGCCGTCTTGCTGGGGCCGGTGATGAGCGTGATGCTCCCCCCCACGCCGTCTTTTGCCAGCCGCTCAAACAAGTCCACCAGATCGGGAACGAAGTTTTTCGGTTCGAGTACGGCGACGTGATACATGGGCACGAGCGAGATCGATCGGCCGTGCTCCGGGGTCGAACGGATCACGATGCTGCCGGTTTCGGCGACGGCATAAGTGGCGTCGGTGATGCCGCAGTCGATGTCGTATGTTTCATCGGGGGTCATTTCATCCCACCGCCGGGCCTCGAAGCCGGCGTCGCGCAGGCCTTGCAGGACGTTGAGATTTTCCAGCAATTTCGAGACCGGCAGCGCCACGCGCGAGCATTTGCGTTCCTGGAGAAACTCGATGAGTTGGGGAAGAAGCTCCTCGGCGTAAATCCGCGCGACAAGCATCTTCATTTCGGCGGCGCGCTTCGCGAACAACTCGGGCAGGCCGAGGTCGGTGTGAACCAGCCGCACGATCGGCTCATCCAGCGCCGGAGGCACGGGAGGCGCCGTCAAAGGCCCGGTGCGGCCGAGAGAGCGGCGAACACGGTCGAGAACATCGTATTCATTCATGGTATTGTTGAATCATCCATTCGGGTTCCATGTATTCTCCATACGCATCCTTGACGCCATTCCAGCGGAGGAGCAACTGCTTCAAGCGTCTCAGCCATCATGGATCACCTCGAGTCGATTGTAGCTGCCCGTACCATTGTAGTCATCCGGATCGCCGCTTCTTCCACATCTGGTGAAACGATTTCTCCGCCGGGGCGGGGAGATCGCGGACCTGGGTCCAGCCGGCGGCGATGGAGGGCATTTTTTCGATCCAGCCGGAGTCCATGGCGCGGCGGCGAAGTTCCAGCTTCTGGAACATGCCAATCGTGCGATACAGGAACGGGAATTTCAGCCCCCACGCCCACATCCGATAGATCATCCTCTCCATCCGGCCGTTGATGTGCTGATTGACAATGTCCCGCCGCAGGTTGATTAGATGTTTGGGGATGTTGATCTTCACCGGGCACGCCTCGTAACACGCGCCGCACAGGCTTGAAGCCTGCGGAAGATCCTTGTAATTGCCCAATCCCTGAAACAATGGCGTGATGAGCGCGCCGATCGGCCCGGGGTAGACGCTGCCGTAGGCATGGCCGCCGATCTTGCGATAGATCGGGCAGGCGTTGAGACACGCGCCGCAACGGATGCAACGGAGCGTTTCGCGATACTCCTCGCTGGCGAGGATTTCGGTGCGGCCGTTGTCGATGAGAACGAGATGGAACTCCTCCGGGCCGTCCTTTTCCCCCGGCGAGCGCGGGCCACCGAAAATGTTGGTGTAAACGGTGAACGGCTGTCCCGTCGCGCTGCGCGCCAGCAGCTTGAGCATGACCGCAAGATCGACCATGCGGGGCACGACCTTCTCAATGCCCACCAGGCTGACCAGCACGCGCGGCGTGGTGACGCTCTGCCGCTGGTTGCCCTCGTTCTCGACGCAACAGAGATGCCCGGTTTCCGCGACGATGAAATTCCCCCCGGTCATGCCGAAATCGCTGGTGCGGAACTTGTCCCGCAGGTACTCGCGGGCCTGCATGGTGAGGGCGTTGGGGTCGTCGTTGTAAGGCGTCTTGAAATATTCGCTGAAAAGCTTCGCGATCGAGGCGCGGTCCTTGTGGACGATCGGCGCGACGAGGTGGCTGGGCTTGTCGTGGCTGATCTGGACGATGAACTCGCCCAGGTCGGTTTCGACGACATCCATACCGGCCAATTCGAGCGCGTGGGCGAGATTGATTTCCTCGCTGACCATCGACTTGCTCTTGATGCAGCGCCGGGAATTGGTCTTGGCGGCGATGCCCGTGATGATGCGTTTGGCGTCATCGCCATCCCGCGCGAAATGGACGTGCCCGCCGTTCTTCTCGACATTGGCCTTCACCTGTTCGAGGTAATAGTCGAGATGATCCAGCGTATGCTGCTTGATGTTTCCGGCGAGCTGCCGGAGCTTGTCGGAGTCGGGAAGATTCAGCAGTTGAAGCTGTCGGCCGGTGTGTTGGCGGAGAACGGCATTGTTGATGGCGCTCTTCAGGCGTTCATCACCGGCCGCCTTGACGCTGACCTGGTGGAAGTCGAATTTCGACCGTTCCGCCTGTTCGATGAATTCACGGGTATTGGGATCGACGGGCTGTTGTTGCAGTGTGATGGCCACAAGGGGATTGTAGTGCAATGCGCGATTGCATCAATGCACCGGCGACGATCGCGCATCGTCGCCCTGGGCGCGCGACGGGTCCATGAAAAAGGCACGGATCGCTCCGTGCCTTCTCCTTCCCTTGCGGTTTTGCCGGCTACGATTCAGCCCGCCTTCGCGGGATAGAACGGACGATGTTCCTGCGTGTTCCGGGCGGCGGCGGGATGGGGGATGGTGGGCATCTCGGCACGGGGATGCGCCTCGTCGTACACTTCCTTCATCCGGCTGGTCGTCAGGTGCGTGTAGACCTGCGTCGTGCTGAGGCTCTGATGCCCGAGCAACTCCTGCACGCTGCGCAGATCGGCGCCGTTGTTCAACAGATGCGTCGCGAAGCTGTGACGCAGCGTGTGCGGGCTGATGCCGGGATCAAGACCGGCGGCGACAAGATACTTGTCGAGCTTGCGCCGTACCGACCGGGTGCTGAGCGATTCACCGTGCTTGTTGAGGAAGACGCGGTTGGCGCTGCCGCCCTGCTGACATTTGCCGTCGATCGCGCGCAGCTCGAAATAACGCTGGAGGGCGTTGATCGCCTGCGATCCGATCGGCGTGAGGCGGTCCTTGCGGCCTTTGCCGCGCACGCGCAGCACGCCTTCATGGAGGTCGATGTCGGACATGTCCAGCTCGACCAGCTCGCTCACGCGGATGCCCGAGCTGTAAAGCACCTCGAGCATCGCCTTGTCGCGTGCGGCGAGCAGGTCGCCGTCTCCGGGAGCGTCGAGGAGCTTCTGCACCTGCTCGAGATCGAGGCACTTGGGCAGGCGCTTGTCCTGCCTGGGCGTGCGGATCGTCGAGAGCGGGCTATCGGCGAGCATGCCGCGGCGGATGAGGAACTTGTAAAAGCTCCGCAGCGTCGCGAGCTTGCGCGCGGTCGTGCTTTTGGTGTAGTTCTGCCCGTAGAGATACGCGAGGAACTCGCGGATCGTCAGCGCCTCGCACTTGATCTGTTTTTCGTCAAGCTGCTCGGGTGTCGGCGGGTTGGCCGGATCGAGCGACGCCTTGTTCGGACCGATCTCACCGATGAGGAACAGGCCGAACTGAATCAGGTCGGCGCCGTAGCTCTTGACGGTGTAATCGCTGAAATGCTTCTCGAGCTTGAGATAGTCGAGAAACTGACGCACGAGCGGTGAAAATTGCTTTTCGGTCGCCGCGTGTTGCAGGGATGGAAGTGCCGTAGCGCTGTTCATAGGAACCAGGGGGCGCGAAGTACGATTGCTACATGCCAGCCCGGCGGCGACTCCGGTATGGCCCATTCGGAGACGATCCTCGTCTCACGGTCGGCGACGACTGTGGGAATGAGCGAGCGAATCCTTGTCTTTCGATGTCCGATCTCCGATCACATCGCTCCGGGATCCCGTCTCCGAAATCCCGGATTATCGGTCGTCGGTCATCGGACAACTCGAATCCGATAACTCATGCTGCTTTCTTCGGCAGAAAGCCCTTTAATTCTTTGGCCAAATGCTGACCGAGTTGATGAGAGAGGACGGCGGCGTCGAACCAGTCGAAGGAAAGATCGCGCCGATGCACCAATTCGACCAGCGCATCGAGCACCTTGGCTTCCTGGCCGGCTTCATAACGAAAGCAGTAGTGCTGCTGTCCTTTGACGAGACTCAGGGTCTTCATGCTCGACATCGACATTTCTCCCGGCAGACGGTTTCACCGCTGCCCCGGTTACAAAAACACCCCGCCCTTTTCATTTCAGTCGGAAACATCCGGTCTCTCATCCACGGAGCCTCGGAGAACTCAGCAACTCGGCGATGAGCTTGTGATAGACAAATCCGCAATATCGATCCATATCGACAAAATATTGCCTCGGGCCGTAGGGACCGACCGGATCGCTGCGTCCGGCGGCGTAGACGACCAGTTCGTCGCGGACCGATCCGTTGGCCGCGTCAAACACTCCCACC
>CAYUNS010000105.1:0-14159 GCA_964446155.1 uncultured Tepidisphaeraceae bacterium
AGCCGCTGGCCGGTCACAACCTGATGCAGGCGATCGCGCGGGTGAACCGCGTCTACGGCGAGAAGCCGGGCGTGCTGATCGTCGATTTGATCGGGCTGGCCGATCCGCTGGCCGATGCGCTGGCGACCTACGCAAATGCGACGGGCGAGACGGACAAGCCGGTCAAGGAGCTGCAGGACGAGGCGATCCCGGCGATGCGGTCGGCGTTCGAGCAGTTGCGCGACTTCTTTCACGGGTTCGATTACACCGCGGCGCTTGGCGCAGAACCGGCGAATGTGCTGCGCGTGTATCTGGGCGCGATCGATCACGTGCTGGACGTCGGGCGGACGGTGGGGACAGAGGGGGGCGAGGAGACGGGCTGGAAGCGGTTTCGCGGGATGGTGAAGCGGCTCTCAACAGCGTTCGCGCTGGCGGCGCCGCGCGAGGAGACGAAGGAAATCACGCCGCACCTGGCGTTTTTCCAGCGGATCGGAGCGATGATCCGCAAACGGCTGGCGGACGACGCCGGATCGGACGGAGGAAACGTCGGCGCCAGGGATATCGACGCCGCCGTGCGGCAGGTGATCGGCGGCGCGGTGGACGCGAGCGAGGTGATTGACCTGTTTGCGGCGGCGGGACTGGATGCGGCGCGGCTGGATATTCTCAGCGACGATTTTCTGAATCGTGTCAGCGCGTTGGAACAGAAAAACCTCGCACTGGAAACGCTCCGAAAACTGTTGACGGATCAGATCAAGATCAGCGAGCGGACGAACCTCGTGCAGGCGCGGAAGTTTCGCGAGGCATTGGAGAAGGCGATGCTCGGCTACACGAACAAGCAGATCACCACCGCCGAGATGATCGCGCAGCTGATTGAATTGGCCAGGTGGGTTCGGGAAGCGAAGAAGCACGGTGACGACCTCGGCCTGAGCAGCGAAGAGACCGCGTTCTACGACGCGCTGGCGGAGAACGGATCGGCCAAGCAAGTGATGCAATCCGACACGCTCCGGTTGATGGCGCGTGAGCTGGTCGAGATGGTCAAGAAGATGCCCAAGCTCGACTGGACCCAGCGCGAGAGCGTTCGAGCCGATCTTCGGCGCAGGGTGCGGCGGCTGCTGGCGATGTACGGGTATCCGCCGGACCTATCCGAGGACGCGACGCAACTCGTCTTAAAGCAGGCGGAGCTTTCAACCGAAGTCGGCGCGTAGGGCAGTCGAGTTGTGATGACGATTGGTGCTGCGGACGGAGTGAAGCACCGCGAGATCAGAATCGAGCCTGTCGACACGCTGACCAATGACTCGCGCTTGCCGGGCGACATGAGCCAGCCGAAGCTTACATCTGTCCCCACCCATCTCTGACCACAAGCCTCCGTCTGACACGGCCCATTCGTGCCATTCGTGGACCAACGTTTCCGGCCGCCCTGCCGCACCCGGCCTCTCCCCTCCTTCGGAGGATGGCCGTTGTTGCTTTCACACGTTTCCCCCTGGTTTGTGTTCGCCCGTCCCGTTCCCTACCATCCCTCCCATGGCCACCGAGACTTTCTCCGATTTTATTCAACATCTCGACAAGCACGGTGAACTCGCGCGGGTAAGCGCGAAAGTGAATCCGGTTCTGGAGATCGCCGAGATCGCGGATCGGATGAGCAAGTCTCCGGCGCCGCATGGACATGCGGAGGTGGATCAGACCCCGGCGTCGAGGCTGGGGGGCAGGGCGCTGCTGTTCGAGAATGTCGAGGGATCGGACATCCCCGTCGCCATCAACACCTTCGGCAGTTACTGGCGGGTCAACCAGGCGCTGGGGACGGACAACCTCGAGGCGCTGGCGGGGAGGGTGCAGCAACTGGTCAAGCCGGAGATTCCGACAAAGCTCATCGAGAAGATGAAGCGCCTGCCGGAACTCATCAAGATGGCGGGGTTTCCCCCGAAGACGGTGAAGCACGGCATCTGCCAGGAGGTGGTGCTGGAAGGAGACCAGGCCGATCTGACGAAACTGCCGATCATCCAATGCTGGCCGCTGGATGGGAACCTCGACAGCGGGCAGATTCTCGATCCGGGTTCGGTCACTGATTCGACCGAGCGCGGCACGGGGCGATATATCACGCTCGGGGGCATCTACACGAAAAACCCGGAGGATGGCTCGCGCAATGTCGGTATGTATCGCGTGCAGCTTTTCGGCAAGCGAAAGGCCGCGATGCACTGGCATATGCACCACGACGGCGCGCGGCATTTCCGCATGTGGCGGCGACGAGGGGAGAGGATGCCGTTGGCGATCGTGCTGGGCGGCGAGCCGGTGCTGCCATACTCCGCGACCGCGCCCCTGCCGCCGGGCGTCGAGGAATTGCTGTTCGCGGGGTTCCTCAATGGGCACGGCATCGAACTCGTGCAATGCAAAACGATCGACATGCAGGTTCCCGCCAACGCGGAGATCGTCATCGAGGGGTATGTCGATCCGCATGAAACGCTGATGGAAGGCCCGTTCGGCGACCACACCGGCTTCTATTCGCTGGCGCACTGGTATCCGGCGTTTCACGTCACCGCCATCACGCACCGGAAAAATCCGATCTACCCGACGACGATCGTCGGCAAGCCCCCGATGGAAGACTATTTCCTCGGCAAGGCGACCGAGCGGATTTTCCTGCCGCTGCTGAAGATGATCATCCCCGACATCGTCGATTACAACCTGCCGATCAGCGGGGTGTTTCACAACTGCGCGTTCATCAAGATCCGCAAGGAATACCCGTTCCAGGCGCGTCGCGTGATGCACGCGATCTGGGGCGCCGGGCAGATGGCGCTGACGAAGTTCATCATCGTCGTCGATGAACATGTGAATGTTCACGATGAACAGGATGTGCTGTTTCATTTGTTCAGCAACTGCGACCCCGCGCGCGACATGGAAGTGGCGTATGGTCCGGTGGGGATGGCGCTCGACGCAACCGTACGCGTATGGCCCGGTGGATGTGCTGGACCACGCCGCGCCCGACACCGGCGCCGGCAGCAAGATCGGCTTCGACGCCACCGCCAAAACCCCCGCCGAGGGCAAGGTTCGCACCTGGCCAAAGGAACTGGAAATGGACCCGGCGACGAAGGAACTGGTCACGCGGCGATGGAAGGAATACGGCATCGACCTGCGGGCACGGTGAAAAGAAAGGCGGGGTTTCCGCTCCGCTCTCCGGCAACCTGGAGACATGGGCACATCACATCGAGGGTTTTTGCGTGACAATTCCGCGGGCCTTCGGGTATATAAAACCGTGAAGGGGCAACTCAGAGGGTTGGGATCATTTTGAGTGAGACCATGGCATCAACCGCCGCCTCGACACCAGCATCATCCGTCCGCCGCCATCTTGCCGGCGTGCAGGAAGTGGGATTGATCATCGTCGTTCTGGGACTGGGGGCCTTTTTAACCATCTACGGCTACTACGACGCTCTCCCCGGCCGGCCGAACACCTTTCTCAACGCCGACAATCTGATCGACGGAATCGCCACCCCCATGAGCTATTACGCGATCATGGCCATCGGGCTGACGATTGTGATCGTCTCCGGCGGGATCGACATCTCCGTGGGATCGACCATGGCACTGGCCGGCATGGTCACCGCCTATGTGCTTCAGCGAACCTTCGGCGCCGATGCCTCGACGGCCGGGGTCATGCTCATGGCGGTCCTGCTGTCGCTGGGAACGGGGCTGCTATGCGGACTGTTCAACGGCGCGCTGGTCGCGGCGCTGCGGATGCACCCTTTCATCGTCACGTTGGGGACGTTGAGCATTTACCGCTGCCTGGCGACCGCGCCGTTCTCGATCAAGACGATTGCCGCACCGGCGGCGCTACGCGACGGATTCGGGATCGAATGGATGGGCATGCGGGTGATGCCGCTCATCGTGATGCTGGTCGTGGTCGTGATCGGATGGATCTACCTTCGGATGCTTGTCTGGGGGCGTGAGACATATGCCGTCGGTGGCAACGAGGAGGCCGCGCGGTTCAGCGGGATTGGCGTCGGTGGGACGAAGCTGCGCGTCTACGCGATCAGCGGATTGCTTGCCGGACTCGCCGGGCTTGTCTCTCTTGGGCGCTTCGGAACAATGTCCTCGAGTTCCGCGTCGGGATACGAGCTGACGGTCGTCGCGGCCGCCGTCGTGGGCGGCGCCAGCCTCGCCGGCGGGCGAGGCACCGCCGTGGGAGCGCTGCTCGGCACGCTGATCCTCGCGATGATCGAAAATGGGATCAACATCGTTCATCTCAACCAGGAATGGAAGCTCGGGATCGTCGGTTTGTCGATCCTCGCCGCCGTCACGCTCGACCGTCTCGGTGGACAGTGGCGCAACTGGCGAATGCGCGGAAAACAAAAAGTGTGACAACGACAGGACGGCCCGCTTCATCCATCCGGCGGCGCCGTCCGGCGGGCCATTGGCGCGAATGTTCACTCGATTCTTCGGAGAAACCATATGCTCAAGCATCTGTTCGCAATCACGATGATCGGCGCCGTATCGGTCGGTCTGCTCGTCACCGGCTGCAAGAGGGAGGATGCCGACGCGACGGCCGGTGGCAAGCGGACGATTGTGATCGGTATGGTCGCCAAGAGCCAGTCCAACGACGTGTTCCAGGCCGCGTACACCGGCGCGAAGGACGCGGCGAGGGAGCTGTCGGAGAAATACGGCGCGGACGTGAGGATCGACTGGCGCACCCCCGCCGCCGAGGACGCGGCCAAGCAGGTCGAGGCGATCGAGGCGCTGACCCGCGCGGGCGCCGACGCCATCGCGATCGCCTGCACCGACGCCACCACGCTGACACCCGCCATCAACCGCGCGGTCGAGCGCGGCGTGATCGTCATGACCTTCGATTCCGACGCGCCCGACAGTAAACGCTTCGCCTACTACGGCAGCGACAATGCGATGATCGGGTCGATGGTCATGGGTGAACTCGTCAAGCAGATGGGCAGGAAAGGGACTGTCGCGATCCTTGGGGGCAACCAGAGCGGGTCCAACCTGCAACTTCGTGTCCAGGCCGCGAAGGATGAGTTGACGCGGCATCCCGACATGACGCTGCTGCCCGCGAGCGGCGGCGTGTTTTATCACGAGGAGACCCCGGAAAAGGCGGCCGAAGCCGTCGCCACCGCGACCAACGCCAATCCCACCATCGAAGGCTGGGCGTTCATCGGCGGATGGCCGCTGTTCACGATCGACGCGCTGAAATGGCCGGCGGGAAAAATCAAGGTCGTCTCCTGCGACGCCCTGCCCGCCCAACTGTCCTATCTGAAGAGTGGCCATGTGCAGACCCTCTATGCCCAGGACTGCTACGGATGGGGATACAAATGCGTTGAAACGCTGCTGGAGAAGATCGTCAACGATAAAAGCCCCCAGACCGCGATCATGGTCGATCCGCTGACGCCGGTGACGGCGGACAACGTCGATGAATACGCGAAGAACTGGGACAAGTGGCTGGGAAAGTGACGCCATGATGAACGCGGGCATCGAGGATGCAGCGCATCCGGACGGTTTCATCCGATTCGAGCGCGTGCGCAAAACCTTCGTCGGCGTGACCGCGATCGACGACGTGTCGCTGTCGATCGCGCGCGGCGAGTGCCATTGTCTCATGGGAGAAAACGGCGCGGGCAAAAGCACCCTCGGCAAAATGCTCGCGGGCATCCATAAGCCCGACGGCGGCCGGATTGTCATCGACGGGAGAGAACACCGATTCAACAGCCCCGCCGATGCGCTGCGAGCCGGGGTGGGGATGGTCCACCAGGAGCTTGCGTTCTGTCCCGATCTGTCCGTCGCCGAGAATCTCTGCATGGGCAACTACCCGCGCAAGACCGGCGGACTGACGATCGATCGCCAGGCGATGCGCTCCCGCGCCGCGGCGCTGCTGGCGCGCATCGGCGTGGAAGCCGTCGATGTCCGCCAACCCATGCGACAACTGACCACCGCGCAGGAGCAGCTCGTCCAGATCGCCGCCGCGGTCGGAACCGACGCGCGAATCATCGTCTTCGACGAGCCGACGAGCAGCCTGTCCGAGGCCGACGCCCGGCAACTGCTCCAGCTCATCGACCAGTTGAAGGCGTCGGGCGTCACCATTGTCTACGTCAGCCATCGCATGCCCGAGGTCTTTCGGTTGGGCGACCGCATCAGCATCCTGCGCGATGGACAATACGTCGGCACGTTGAGCCGCGGGGAAGCGAGCGAGGATCGCGTCGTGCAGATGATGATCGGGCGCAGCGTCGAGGCGTATTTTCCACAACACCTGTCAGGCGGGATCGGCGAGGTGAAGCTGCGCGTCGCGAACCTGTCGTCGCCGGGGAAATTCCGCGACGTGGGTTTTCAGGCGGCGGCCGGGGAGATCGTGGGCTTCGCCGGGCTGGTCGGGTCCGGTCGCAGCGAGATCGCCCAGGCCATCTTCGGACTCGACTCCCGCGCGACGGGCGAGGTTGAAGTCGAGGGAAAGCCGCTTGCCCTGGGCGATGTGCGGCAGGCCAAGCGGCGGGGCATCGGTCTCGTGCCGGAGGATCGCAAGCGCCAGGGCCTTGTGCTCGGCATGAGCTGCCTGGAGAACTTCACGCTCGCCATGCTCGAGCGCCTCAGCCGGGGAGGCGTGATGCGAAAGACAACGGCGAGGGAGCGGGCGATCGCGCAATTCGACCGCCTGGATGTCCGGGCGGCGACGATCGACACGCCCGTCGGCACGCTCAGCGGCGGCAATCAGCAGAAGGTCGCGCTGGCCAAGTGGCTCGGACGCGATTGTCGCATCCTTATCGTGGACGAACCCACCCGCGGGGTCGATGTCGGCGCCAAGGCGGCGATCCACCGGATTCTCGACGAACTCGCCGCGTCCGGCATCGCCATCGTGATGATCAGCTCCGAGTTGCCCGAACTGATCAACCTGTCCACCCGAATTCTCGTCATGCGCGAAGGGCGGCTCATCGCCGAGGTTCCCAAGGTCCAGGCCACGCAGGATCACATCCTGCGCCTGATGTCCGGCGTGGATGCGGCCGCATAGCGGCAGGACCGACAAGCGCTTCCTCGCGAAGGGACAGGCACGGGCACGGCTATTCCATCCCCATATCGTTCTGCTACAACCTCGGACATGACAGGAACAAACAAGATTCTCGGCGGCGGTGGGTTTCACCATGTGGCGATTCGGGCGCGGGATTTCGACGCATCCGTGCGATTTTATTCCGACACGCTCGGATGCACGACGAAAATCGCCTGGGGCGAGGCGCCGTCGCGAGCCATCATGCTCGATGTCGGCGATGGGAATTACATCGAAATCTTCGAGCACGTCGATACCCCGCCGGCGAAGGAAGAAGGACAGATCCTGCATCTGTGCCTCCGATGCGCCGATCCCGATGGGGTGATCGAGCGCGTGCGACAGGCCGGATGCGAGGTGACGGTCGAACCGAAAGATCTTTCGATCGAAGCCTACGGCGGCGTCGTGCCGGTCCGATTGGCTTTCTTCAAAGGCCCCGACGGGGAAATCGTCGAATTGTTCCGTAATGATCTGACCTGACGAGCGGCGGGAGACGAAGATGATCCGCATTCGCGAGATACAGGACCCGAACTTGAAGGCGAAAATCATTGCGGCGCTGGCCGAGCGGCGCGGCATGTCCCCCGCGGCCGTGCCCGAGTGGTATGAACTGGACGACGCGGATTACGTTGATCTGCTGAATGATCTTCGACCGCAAGACCCGCTCGATCACGGCCATGATCCGCGCATGTGACGTGAAAGAACACCGCCAAGCCTTCTGTTTCAAGAGCCGCTTTTTCGATCACTTGCGGAAGAGCAGGACATACGCCAGCACCGCGACGGCGTTGAAGAGCGTGATGATCGCGATTTTCCCGAGCAACTCGCGCGAGCTGTCGGGCAGGATGGTCATCGGCCAGTTCAGCCACTCGAGCGGACGGAGGTAGATGGGAAGCGGCCGTGCGGGGATATCGGCCAGAGGGTTGACTCCGGAGGCGTGCGCATCGTCGCGATCATGAATCGCCAGCGCGTCCCGCTCCTGAAGCGAGGTCTCCAGTTCCTCTTCACTGACGGCCGGCGCCGGCGTCCCTACGCTCGCCAGCGTTGCGGGTGACGACGCGATCGAATCGACCGCCCCGGCATCTTCCTCCGAAGCGGCGGTATCGGCTTCCATCAGCGCCTCGGCGTGACGCGCCAGCGCCCGGTCGAACTCCGCGGCCTGCTCGTCGGTCGATTCCGATGCAGGGTCGGGGGACGCGGCGGAGTTCACCGCATCGAGCAATGTGTTGATCTGCGCGCCGACATCGGCCACGTCGACGGAATCGTCGGTGAAGTCATTGTCGGGATCGCCTTGCGCAGGATCGGGCGAATCGCCTGAGGGGGAATCGGTGTCGGATTCGGAGAGGAGGCGGTCGATCTCATCGCCGGCCAGCTGCGCCAACAGATCATCCGCGCTCGCCATCGGCGCGGCGTCGGACCCACTTGTCGGATCGGGCAGATCCACGGCGGCCTGGCCCATGCTGACTCCCTTCGACTGCAATGCCGCGGCGATGCGCTGAAAGGATCAACCCGCTCAGTCACCTTGCCCGGCAACGGCGCTTCATGCGCCAGAATCGGCCATTTCGAGGGGCAATATAACTTTCCCCCCCACCTCCCGCAATAAAACACCGCGACAGGGGCACAATTATCGGACCATTCACCAGAAATAAGCGCAATGAATGGATGAAAGCGACACCGCGACCGCGAAACTGCGTGGGAGAGGCTACCGCCCCGGACCTTCGAGGCCGGTCAACAGATGCTCGGGCTTTTTTCCACTGGCCAACGCCAGCGCGCCCAGGGTCATCGAGGGGGCGATGAACGGGGCGTTGTCGAACATGGTCACACCCATTTCATCCAGCCGCGCCTGCAACTCCGGTCGGGCGTTCACCACCTCGCGCACGCGCGTGTCCGCCGTGAGCGGATCGCCGGGCGCATAAATGCGCCGCTTGTTGCGGATCGTCAACGCCAGGTTGAAGACGAACAGCGTCAGGGCGCTCAATTCGAGCAGGCCGGTCATGCCCATCGCCCGATAGGTCCATGGATGCTCGCCCAGCGTCGCCAGCTCGAGCGAGACGCGACCGGCATTGCCGATGAGAATCAACACCGCGCAGACGCGCATCAGCCCCATGGAGGCAAGCGGTTGTTTGATGAAAACGGGGATGATGCGATGCCCCACGCCGAGCATCATCGTCGTGATGAAACCGACCGTCAGGGCGTGCCGCCAGGCGCCGCTGTAGGCGTGCGGCACGGTGGTGAAGAATCCTTCTCCCCAAATCAGCGCCAAACCGCAGATCAACCAGAAGAAGGCGGCGCGGATGAGAATATGCCCGCGCGCATCCACGCCGTGGATGGGCCGGGACGGTTTGCCGCGCAGCAGGTTCATGCCGATCAGATAAACGCCGGCCGCGAGGAGCATCAGCGTCGATCCGGCGAAACGCATCGCCTGCAAGGGCGTGAGCAACAGGACAAGTCCCGCGTTATACATCACCATCGTCGCGACAAAGCATCGCGGCCGGAGCCGACCGATATTCAGCAGCCCGGGAATCAGGCGAATGCCGAATCCAAAGATGGCATTGGTGGCGAATCCGAGCACGGGCAGCGCGATGAGCAAGGCGCGGGCGGTGTCGGGGATGATCGGTTGATCGGCATGGCTCACGCGCAGCAGCAGGTCCGCGCCGGCCCAGATGTCGAGCCAGGCGATTGTCAGGATGACGAATCCATGCCATACCAGCGGTTTTTGCCCTCGTCCGGTGAGCGATCGGATGACCGAGACACTGAAGCAGCCCGCCGCCAGCAGCAACAGCGAGGACGCGATGATGTCGATGCGCGGCATCGTGGCGTTCACTGTTTCGCTCAATCCCGCGAAAAAAAGGAGCAGCGCGCCGAGAATGGCGCCGGCGGCGAGATGCCCGAGCCACGCCGGCGCCGGGCGCTTCGTGTTCTGGCGCAGCAGGCGCGCGGCGATGGCGAAGATGAACATCGCCATCCAGCCCCACAATTGCGCCAGGCCGTGGATGTGAACGCTCCTGCCGGGCGCCGCGTCATAATCCGCCGCCGCCGCGATGCGCAGCAACAGCCCCACGCCCCATCCCGCACCGAGGGCGATGCCGGTGATGAGCGCGGTCATGATCAATGGCGTCGGCGAGTTGCCGCGCCGGCGCGCCGCCCGCGGCGCGATCGGCGCGTTCGCCGCCGCGGACAGGTCGTGCAGCAACCGCCGCTCATCCATTCCGATCGTGCGGGCGAATGGGGCGATCTCCTGCAAGGTCCATCGCTCGTTGTGGCGCGCCTGCGGATGTGCCTCGAGCAGCGCCGCGCAGCCCGGCCAGCGCGTGGCCACTTGTCGAACGGTCAGGTCGGGTGAGATGAATTCACTCATGGTTTTTCGCTCGCAGGCATGGAAAGCATTCCGCAGGTCCATGCCGCCGAGCATAAAGAATAGAAACGACGCCGTCGCTGTTCCTTGTCCTGGAGCAATTTCGGAGAGCAAGATGTATCACGCTTCGACGATACGGACCAGCCTCCGGCATTGCCGCCGGATCAGGAGCCTTACGATTGATGGAAATGCCGCGGTGACTGGCCGGTGTGACGCTTGAACCATGCGGAAAAATGGGACAGTTGGGAGAAGCCCAGTTGAAAGGCGATCTCCTTCACGCTTGGATCCGCCGAGCTGAGAAGGAGCCGGGCCTGGTCGATGCGCCGCTGCTCCCAATAGCCGTACAGGGTCCGGTTGTGAGCGCTGAGGCACAGGCGATTGAGCTGTCCGATCGTCAGCCCGCCCGCCGCGGCAAGCTCGCGAGCGGGGAACGGCGCGCGGGAACTGAGGTTGTCGATGACGAACAGCGCGGCGGCGAGGCGCGGATCGATCCTGCGGGGAATCTGGATCGTCATTCCGTTCGCCTGCATGATCTGCGCGATGGCCTCGAACCATTCAAACTGGTGGCGCTGGTAGCGGCAGTAATCCAGATAATTCACCCGGTGACGCCACAGGTAAGTGTAGGAAGGAGACTCCGGACGGGAGGCGACGTAACCGATATCCGCGAGCAATTGCTTTGCCAATGGCTCCAGGTGCGGGTGGTCGTCGGCCTCGAGGAGCAGCATGGAAGGCCCGCCGAACAGCACTTTCTCGTCCAGCCATCGCCCGACCATGCGCAGCGACAACAAGTGGATGTCGGGCGACAGCCTCTGCTGGATTTCCCGGCCGATGATGACCAGCCATTGCCCGGCGCGAACCACCTGTTCCTGACCGTCGCAAACGACCCGCGCCGATCCCTTTCGCACAAGCCATGCGCTGTATTCCCCGTGACGCTCATACGTTCCGTCGGCCGTCCCGTTCGGAATGGGATTGTCAAAAACAAAGAGCAGTTGCGAATGCAAAAACTCCCATTCACGGAGCGTGCAGGTCAGCGACCAGTTGCTTTCGGCGGGAGCGTCCATCATGTGATTTTAAGATAAGCCCGACTGGCGCCGGAGATTATTCCGCGCCGGCCGTCACAATGCAAATAATCCGCTCAAATCCACACCAAAATCGTGATTCCGGCCTGATCTCCAAGGGCGGACATGAATGCGAACAAAAGATAACCAGTTGCCCGAAAACGGTAAGAGGTTTGCTTTGCCGGTTCTGGATATGCGGTGTAGATTTTGGGCATGAGACACATCACTTGCACCCTGCTGGTTTCCACCAGCCTTTTTGTCGTTCCACAAATCGGTTTGTCGGCGTTGGTTGTCGATTGGGGCGGGGATTATGTCAGCGCGAATCGGGCCTTCCAGAACGGTTCTATTGCCGAGCGCAACTACGGTGGATTCATCGATGGCGATCCTCAGGTCATCAGCCCGGCGACGGAGAACTATGCCGGCACGAACGCCCGGTTTTATGGACATATGACCTGGTCGCCGGAAGAAGGTTCCGCCACCGGCGCCGGAGGCCAGGTGGTCCACAACGGCGGCTCGGATCGAATTGAGCTGAAGCGCGGTTATACGGATCTGTCGGCCGTCATCCTGTGGAAGCAGGCCGACTTTCTCAACGACCTGGATGCCGGCAACGTGAGCTTCGATGCCGACAGCACGGTGCAGATGAACATCAACACCTACGCCGCGTTCGATCCCGGCCGGGTGGTCATTCGGCTGAGCGGAGGATCGCAGGACGGCTACTACATCTCCAGTGAAACCCCCTTCAACGGCACGGGAACCAAATCCGCCAACCTGACATCGCTGACATGGCTGGCTTATGATCCCGCGTCGTCGCTGGATACGTTCGGCGACGCGACGAGCCTCGTTTCCGGCGGGCTGATCTCCAACGTGAGCGAAGTCGGCTTCTACTTCAACGAAAGCACAGGCGCCCTGACGACGGATGCCACCGCGCTCCGTCTCGATTCGTTCGAAGTGACGGCCATCCCCGAGCCAACGGTCCTGCCGAGCGCGCTTGTCGGCGCCGGGCTGGTGGCGGTGCGGCGACGACGAACCGCATGTACGCGGTCGTGATCGATCCAATCAACGGATTGTGCCATCACATCTGTTGTCCCGTCCTTTTTCGAAGGGTGCGACCGATGAATGCACGCACAACCAGGCCTCGGGCCTTTACCCTCATCGAGTTGCTCGTTGTCGTCGGGATCATTGCCGTTCTAATCGCGATTTTGATGCCCGCGATGCAGCGCGCCCGCAAGGCCGCCCTGGGCGTCCAGTGCCTGTCCAATCAACGCCAGATCGGCCTGGCGTTGATGATGTATTCCAATGACAACCACTTCACCCTGCCACTGGGCGTTTACAGCGGAATCAGCGCCGGGGGCAGCAAGGCCTGGTTCCGGCTGTTGCAAGGCCAGCGCCAATCCGTCGCTTATATTCGCTACCCCGGCACGGACCATCCCGAGGGCGGCTTCGCGATCAACCCGATCCTCACCTGCCCCGCCGCCAATCCGAACGATCCCGGAACGTATGGCATGTACGTCACCGGCGGCGGAACACAGCGGGACCCCGCGACCATCCGCATCGTCATTCCCGGAACCGTTCTGTTTTCCGGGATCAAGCTGAACAAGGTTCGGCAATCCTCCGATTTTCTGCTGGTCGGATGCACCAGCGGTGGCACGACCGGCTCGCCCCACTTGTGGACCGGCAATTACATCTGGAACTCGTTCAGGGAAGGCAATACGGGAGGCGGGCGCTCGGG
The DNA here is from genome assembly GCA_964446155.1 of uncultured Tepidisphaeraceae bacterium. GTDB lineage: Bacteria > Planctomycetota > Phycisphaerae > Tepidisphaerales > Tepidisphaeraceae > CAYUNS01. Next base: position 13,128 of record CAYUNS010000105.1, read on the forward strand.
CCTCTGGGCCGGACACATGAACCGCGTGAACGGCGTCTTCGCCGATGGTCACGCCGAAGCCTGCGATAAGGCGCGCCTGCTGGGAACCTCCAATTACAACAACAACGTCGCCCCCACCGCCCGCCTCCACGGCATCTCATGGTGGCGAAACGAAGACTTTTCCATCAATAACCTGTAGCAACCCTCTCAAAAGAGTTTCCACCACGAATAAGGCGTGGAGGGTTGTTCGGTCCTCCCTTGGATTTCTCCCCCATCCCCTCGATAGCCGACAACTTGCCGAGGCGAGTCCATGACACATGGGCTTCGGGTCGCTACAATCCTTCGCTCGATTTGGAGAAACCCGCTTATGACGCTGCAAGAGACCGATCCACGAATTGCCGAACTCATTCAACAGGAACAGACCCGTCAGGAGACGACGCTGGAGCTGATCGCCAGCGAGAACCACGTTTCCCCGGCCGTCATGGCCGCCGCCGGGTCGGTGTTGACCAACAAGTACGCCGAGGGATACCCCGGCGCGCGATACTACGGTGGATGCGAGTATTACGACCAGATCGAAGACCTCGCCCGCGATCGCGCCAAGCAGTTGTTCAACTGCGCCTTCGCCAACGTCCAGCCGCACAGCGGCGCCAACGCCAACCTCGCGGCGTTCATGGCGATGATGCAACCGGGCGACCGCTTCATCAGCCTCAATCTCGCCAGCGGCGGACATCTGTCGCACGGCATGAAGCTCAACGCCTCGGCGATCTTCTATCAGCCGGACCATTATGAGCTGGACCCGAAAACCGAGCGGATCGACTTCGATTCCGTGCGCGCCAAGGCGAAGGAGCTTCGACCGCGCATGATCCTCTGCGGCTACAGCGCCTACCCGCGGACGATCGACTTCGCGAAGTTTCGCGAGATCGCCGATGAAGTCGGAGCGCTGCTGATGGCCGATGTCGCGCACATCGCGGGGCTGATCGTCGGAGGGGCGCACCCCTCGCCGTTCCCACATGCTCATGTCGTCACCACGACCACGCACAAGACGCTTCGCGG